>NZ_CP113062.1:309371-618743 GCF_026625765.1 Frigoribacterium sp. SL97 | reverse complement strand
ACCACATCGGCACCGTCTCGGCCCTGCGTCGGCGGCACGGCTTCGAGGTCTTCGCGGCGCACGCCGAGGTGCCGAACGTGACCCGCGAGCAGCTGCACCAGGTCACCGTCGGCGACGTCCTGCCGCACCTGTACAAGCCGCGGTTCGCCCGCTGGGTGCTGCACGCGGTGCGCGCCGGAGGCCTGGGCGACGTGGCCGTGACCGACGTCGTGCCGCTCGACCTCGGGGCGTCGCGCACGTTCAGCGGTCACCGTGTCGTGCCGACGGCCGCGGTCGGTCACACCCCCGGGCACACCGTCTTCGCGCTACCCGACGACGACGTCCTGATCACGGGCGACGCCCTTGTCACCGGCCACCCGACCTCACGGCTCGACGGCGTGCAGATGCTGCACCCGATCTTCCACTCCGACCTCGCCGAGGCGGGCCGCACCTACGGGCGGCTGGTCGACCGAGGGGCACGGGTGGTGCTGCCGGGTCACGGGCCGGTGCTGCGCCGCTGACGACACAGCACGGGGCCGTCCGGCTCGTGCCGGCCGCCGGCCCCGGTCATGGCGACGCGCGCGATCCCGGTCAGCAGAGCCGGCTGAGGTCCGCGACCCGATCTGCGAGGGCGGACGGACCGCCGAGCAGCACGACCTCGTCGGGTTGCTGGAAGTCCACGGCATGGTACGTCGCGCTGGGCATGCACGCGGCGCGCGACGTGAAGAGGGGTTGGCGCAGGTACCCCGCAGCGGCAGCACCGGCCAGGGCGTCGGGGAAGTTCTCCCCGTTCGCCACGAAGACGCTCGTCTCGGTGAAGTGGTCGACGCCGTAGGGCAGTCCCCAGTGCGTCGAGAAAGCGGTCGACCCTGTCCAGTGCGAGGTCTCGTAGCGGTCGCCACCCGACAGCCTCTCCACTTCATGGGCCGTGCCGTCGACGGGCGCGACGCGTCTCAGGTCGTCGACGATGCCCTGGCTCATGACCGCGGGACCGCCGACCGGATACAGGTAGCCCGGATCGACGGCGGCGATGAGGTCTCGGGTCGGCTCGTCGAGTGACGGTGCTTCTCCGGGTACGAGGATGAGTGGCATGTCGTGGGCGCCGGCAGCGGCCGAGGCCGCGAGGGCGTCGGGGAACGATCGACCCGTGGCGACGAAGAGCGCTCCGTCGTCGAAGCTGACGTCGTAGCCGGTGTGGTCGGCGGGGTCGTAGAGGGAGATGACGTCTCGCGGCCTCCCGACGGCCGGCGCCTGCCAGGTGTCGTCCACGAACGCGTCGATCGAGATGGCGCGCGACGTGGCGAAGCGGTCCGCTCCGAACACACGGTCGACGGTGGCGCCGGGAACGACGCGCTCGACCTGGTCGACGACCCGGGGCGAGAGCGACGTCTCGCCACCGACCACGACGACGCGTTCGGGGTCGAGCCGCGCGATCTCGGCGAGGACGACCGCCGGCACCTCAGTCGTGTCGGACAAGAGCAACGGCCCGCCGAGGTGTGCGGCCGCGGGGGCGGCACTCAGGGCGTCCGCGAAACCGCGTCCCGAGGCGAGGTAGACGACCCGCGCCTCCCGGGTCCTGTCGATCGCAGGCCCGACGGGCTCGACGGGCGTCTCGTCGTCCGAGAAGACGCTCTGACTGATGCGGACGGCCGTCGAGAAACGGTCGTCGCCGGCGACACGGACGACGACCGCGTCGCTTTCCGCAGCCCGGGCGGATACGGGGATCGACGTGCAGAACACGGCGGTCAGCGCCGCCGTGGCCACCAATGCCCCGATCGTCCGCCGCGTCGTCACGATCTCGTTCATCTCGTCGCCTCTCGTCACCCCCACCGCTCGAGCCGAGACCGGTGTTTCCGTCCGACAACATAGCGCCCGGGCGAACCCGCGAGGCACCGAGCAGGCCGCCCCGCCGCCCGGCCGCCCGGCGTGCCACCCACCCGGCCCAGGCCACTCTGGACGCGAGCCGAGGTCGTGAGGTCAGCCCCGTGAGCTGACGTCAGGCTCATTCGAGCTCGGACAGCTCGGCGTACAGCTCGGTGATCTCGGCGACGCGGCTGCGGCCACCCTCGGGCCGGCCGGCGCGCACGGTCTCGGTCAGCACCGCCCCGGCCAGCAGGGCGGCCAGGCTCATCGCGCTCGCGTAGCTGTCGAACGGGGCAGGGGTCTCGACCGGGCAGTCGAGCCTCACCGTCACGTCGACGCCACGCAGCGACGGATCGGCCACGAGCACCACGGGCACGCCGCGCGCAGCCAGGGACGACAGCACGCCGGCGAACCCGGCCGGCCGACGACGGAACCCCACCAGGACGACGACGTCGCGCGCCCCGAGCCCGACCAGCTCTTCGCCGATGGACTGGCCCGGCTGCGGCGCCACGCGCACGTCGTCCCGCGCCTGGACCAGCTGCTGCCGCAGGTGGAGCGCCACCGGGTAGCTGTTGCGGAACCCGGCCACAACGACCCGCTCGGCCCCGGCGACCAACGCCGCGGCACGCTCGAGTCGGCCGTCGGAGAGCCCCGAGAGCATCACGTCGAGGTTGTGACGTTCGGCCTCGGCGTGCTCGGCGAGCCCACCGGAGGCGCGGGTCGGCCCGACCGGGACGCCACGGCTGCGCGACGCCCTCGCCTGGTCGCGCACCTCTTGCGCGTCGGTGAAGCCGAGCCGCCGGAACAGCCGCGACACCGTCGCCTTCGAGACGCCGCTCTGCTCGGCGATCTCGGTGGCGGTGTAGACGGCGAGATCGTCCAGGTGGTCGAGGATGAAGTCGGCCGCTCGCTGTTCCTGCGGCGAGAGGCGGACGTAGCCCGAGTCGATGCGGTCACGGATGCCCGCCCCCTCGACCGGGCCCGCGCCTCCTTCACCCTCGGCCGCGTCCGCGCCGGCGGCAGCGGTGGCAGCGGCGACATCGCCGTGCGTGTCGTCGCCGTGAGCACCGTCTCCGCGGCGGCCGCTCACGCGGACGCCCGCGCCGCGACCGGGTGCGCCGCGGCGACCGCGTGCACGGCGGCCTCGAAGGCGTCGAGCGCGACGGCCACGTCGTCGATCGTGACGATCTCGTCGGGGTGGTGGCTGATGCCGCCGTTGCCGCAGCGGACGAAGAGCATGGCCCACTCGGTCAGCTCGGCGACGGCCATGGCGTCGTGCCCGGCCTTCGAGAACAGCACCATCGGGTCGGCGTCGCCGGTGGCGGCGATGCCCTCGCGGACGAACCCCCGGAGGCGCGGTGAGGCCACGACGGCCGGCGCACGGTGGGTCTCGTCCACCGCGAGGGTCAGCCCTCGACGCTCGCCGACCTCGGCCGCGACGGCCTGGATGCCGGCCCAGACCTCGTCGCGTCGGTCGTCGTGTTCGCCGCGGAGGTCGAGGCTGAACTCGACGAGACCGGGGATGACGTTGACGCCGCCGGGGAACGCCTGGAGGCGACCCACCGTGGCGATGCAGTCGGCCTCTCGGGCCAGTCGCTCGACCGCGAGGACGATCTCGCTGGCCCCGGCGAGCGCGTCGTGCCGACGGTGGAACGGGACGCCCCCCGCGTGACCGGCGACCCCGGTCAGCGTCAGTTCGAAACGTCGTGCCCCGGCGATCGACGAGACGACGGCGAGCGCCCGGTCGGCCTCCTCGAGGTAGGGGCCCTGCTCGATGTGGGTCTCGAGGTAGCCGATCACGTCGGCCGGTTCGTAGGCGGCGTCGCCGACCCGGTCCGGGTCGAGGCCGAACGCCACGAATGCCTCGTGCAGCGTCGTGCCGGACGCGTCGGCCAGGGACCACCACTCGGGCAGCCAGGTGCCGGCGACTGCACGGGAACCGAGCAGGGCGGTGCCGAAACGGGTGCCCTCTTCGTCGCCGAAGGCGAGGACCTCGATCGCGAACGGCAGACGGGTGCCGGACGCCTCGAGCCGCGCGACGAGGGCGATGCCGAGCAGCACGCCGAGGATGCCGTCGTAGCGGCCGGCGTCGGGCACCGTGTCGAGGTGCGAGCCGAGCAGCAGGGCGGGCAGGCCGGGCTCGGTGCCCTCGTAGCGGCCGCGCTGGTTGCCGGCCGCGTCCTGCCAGGTGGTCATGCCGGCCCGTCGCATCCACTCGCCGGCCATCGCGTTCACCCGGGCGTGCTCGGGCGAGAGGTACACGCGCTCGACGCCGGTGGGGCTGCTCGAGACCGCGGCCAGGGCGTCGCAGCGTTCGAGGACGAGGCGGGCCTCGTCGCTCACGCCGCGCCTCCTGCCCGGTCGGCGTCGAGGTAGACGTCGTACGCGGCCCCGACGCCGCCCCCGCTCGTGATCGGTGCGCCCTCGCGGCGGAGCACGGCCTCGAGCGCGGCGAGCGTCGTGAGCACGGTGTCGCGACGGGCGTTGTAGCCCATCGTGCCGATGCGCCAGACCTTGCCGTGCAGCGGGCCGAACGAGGTGCCGATCTCGATGCCGAAGTCGGTGAGCAGGGCACCGCGCACCCGGTCGCCGTCGACCCCGTCGGGGATGACCACGGCGACCACGTTGTTCATCTTGTGCGCGAGGTCGCCGAACGTCTCGAGGCCGAGCCCCTGCACCCCGGCGAGCATCGCGCGGCCGTGCAGCTCGTGTCGTGCCACCACGGCGTCGACGCCCTCGTCGACGACGAGGCGGGCGCACTCGCGGGCGCCCCAGAGCATGGTGGTCGCCTCGGTGTGGTGGTTGAGGCGCTGAGGACCCCAGTAGTCGAAGATCATGGCGAGGTCGAAGTAGTTCGACGCGATGCGTCGGCTGCTGGTCGTGTCGCCGTCGGTGCGGATGCCCGCCTCGATCGACGTGCGGGCCCGGATGACCTCGACCGCCCGTTCGCCGTAGGTGACGGGAGACGAGCCCGAGGGGCCGCCGAGGCACTTCTGCAGGCCGGCGCTGACGGCGTCCAGGCCGAGTTCGTCGGTGCGGAAGGCGTTGCCGACGATCGACGCCGTGACGTCGGTGTAGAAGAGCACGCCGTGACGGGCGCAGACCTCGCCGAGCCCCTCGAGGGGCTGGGCGACCGTCGTCGAGGTGTCGCCGTGCACGACAGCGAGCAGCTTCGGCTGGACGCGCTCGATCGCCTCGACGATGGTCTCGAGCGGGAAGACCTGGCCCCAGGGCACCTCGATGACGTGGACCTCGGCCCCGCAGCGCTCCGCGATCTCGCGCAGGAGGTGCCCGAAGCGACCGAAGACGGGCACGAGCACCTTGTCGCCCGGTTCGATCAACGACACGAGCGAGGCCTCGATGCCGGCGCGCGAGGTGCCGTCGACGAGCAGGGTCTGCTCGTTCGAGGTCTGGAACACCTCGCGGTACAGCGCCTGGGTCTCGTCCATGTAGGCGGTCATGGCAGGGTCGTACTGCCCCACGAGCTGCGCCGACATCGCGCGGAGCACCCGGGGATCGGCATTGATCGGGCCGGGGCCCATCAGGAGGCGGGCGGGAGGGTCGATCGGCTGGAAGACGCGTTTCACCCGTCCCACCCTACGCAACCCGTGTTTCAGCCAGGTGAACTCGTCGGGCACAGGCCGGCGGGCATCAGGTCGCCCAGGTCGCCGCGAGATCGAGCAGGGACAGGTCCGCCCCGCGGGGGCCCACGAGGCACAGCCCGACGGGCGCTCTCCGCCCGGAGGCGAGCGGCACCTCGAGGACCGGCGCCGAGACGGCGGGGGCGCCCAGCACGCCGGCGATGCAGGTCAGCCCGAGGGTCGCCGAGCGCACGGCGTCCACCTCGGCGGCGGTCGCACCGAGCGCGGGCGCGGCCGAGGACGCGCTGGGCAGGAGCAGCACCCGGCCGTCGAGCAGGGCCTCGAGACGACGACGTTCGTGGCCGAGGGCGACCCGCGCCTCCTCGGCCTGCCCAGGCGAGACCGTCGCGCCGAACGTGAAGCGGGCCGACACGTCGGCGGCGAGCTCGCCCGGGTGCTCGGTGATCCAGTCGCCGTCGGACTGCCAGGCCTCGAAGGCCTGCAGCACGCGGAACAGCTCGAAGAGGTGGGCGACGTCGCCCAGCACGACCTCCTCGGGACGCTCGACCCGCCCCGCGGCGGTCGCCTCGTCGAGAGCCCTCACGAACCCGGCACGCACGCCGGGCTCGACCGACGCGAGCACCCGCGGATCGACGACGTACGACGGCTCGACCGACACCTGGTCGGCCAGGGACACCGACGCTCGGGCCGCCCGACGGAGGGTGTCGACCTCGCGGGTCAGCCAGCCGACCGTGTCGAAGCTCGGCGCGAGCGGGAGCAGCCCGGCGCGATCGACCGCCCCGTGGGTGGTGCGGATGCCCCAGAGCCCCTGGTAGGACGCGGGCACGCGGAGCGATCCGCCGGTGTCGGTGCCCAGGGCGATGCTCACCTGCCCGAGGGCCACGGCCGCCGCCGGGCCACTGGTCGAGCCGCCGGGGATCGCACCCGGCACGGCCGGGTTGGGAGGGGTGCCGTAGGCCGAGTTGCGTCCGGCGATGCTGTACGCGAACTCGTCGGTCTGCGCGATGCCGCGCAGGTCGGCCCCGGCGTCGAGCAGGTGCTGCACCGCGGCCGCGTGCCGGGACTCGGGGGCCGCACCCGCGAGCCGGGCAGGCACGCCGGCCCCGATCGCGTGGCCTGCGACCGCGAACAAGTCCTTCACGGCGACCGTCTCGCCCGAGAGGGCAGGAGGCGCCGTGCCGGTCGGGTCGTCCCCTCGGCTTCCCGAGACGAGCGGCTCGCCCACGACCCGCCAGACCCGGCGGTCGATCGCCGGCGGCGACGCCTGTACCTGGGCCGAGGCGATCCGCCAGGAGCGGGCACCCCCGGGCCGGCATCCGGATCGCGGCGCCAGAGCTGCGTGACGACACCACGACCCCCGGCGGCCGGGGCGTTGACCGACACGACGATCGCCACGTCGGCGGTGACGACCTGGACGTGGCACTCGACCACCCGTCGCACAGGGCCGGACCCGCGCCTCGCCCGGAAGGCCGTGATCGCGTCGTGCCCCACCAGCAGCCCACCGGCGTCGGCGCGCATGACGGTGGCGGTCGGTTCGAAGGCCGCGGCGAGCGCGGCCTGGTCGTCGGCGGCGAGTGCGCGCTCGTAGGCGTCGAACGCCTCGAGCAGGCCGTCGGGCAGCTCGCCTTCGACCGAGGTGGGGACGGTGCCCGAGCCGACCCGTGCCTCCTCGGGGTGGCCCGGCGGTGTACCGGTCGCGTCAGCCACCGAAGTCCGCCTTGCGGATGCGGGCGTGGACGCCCTTGACGAGGTCGACGACCTGCGAGATGTCGAAGTCGGTCGCCGCCGAGAGGTAGGCGTAGGCGAGGCTGCGGTCCATGCCGTAGCGGGCCTCGAGCAGGTCGATCGCCGCTCGGACGCAGGCGCGGACCGCCTCGTCGAGGTCTTCGTCGAGGCCGGTCGGCACCAGCGACTCGGCGGTCTCGGCGAGCGGCCCGGAGATCTCGCCGAACAGCGCCACGGCCTCGGCGCGCGGCACCAGGTCGAACCGGACGGTCACGCGCAGGCTGGCCTCCATCGCGGTGAGTGCGACCTCGCCGTCGCCCTGGGCGAAGTGCGGGTCACCCACGTAGGCGAGGGCCCCGGGCACCTGGACGGGCAGGTGCAGGGACGCACCCTCGGTCAGCAGGGCGATGTCGACGTTGCCCCCGTGCGGACCCGGTGGCACCGAGTGCGGTCGCTCGTCGCCCGCGACGGCGACCCCCATGATGCCGAGGAACGGGTGCAGCGGGAACCGCACCGTATGGCCGGCACCGGGCACGAGCGGCAACGTGCCGACCAGGGAGCCGTCGGGTTCGTGGTCGACGGCCGCGAAGACGCTGACCGGATCGGCGCCGAGCGGGAACTCGCCGGCGAGGGCCCCGCGACCGTGGCGGTTGGAGATGACGCCGTACGGCACGCGAGGTGTCGCGTCGAGCAGGGTCATCGTGACGACGTCGCCGGGCTGGGAGCCGCGGATCGCGATGGGGCCCGTCACGACGTGCGGGCCGTCGGCACCCGGATCGCGACCGTGCTGGTCGTCGCTCGCGGCGGCCAGGGCGACCGCGTCGTCGAGCACGTGCTCGGGGGGCACCCCGTGGCGGGCGAAGAAGGCCTGAGGATCACGGCCCTGGTCGTCGAGCACGCCCTCGTGGCTGAGGGTGTCGATGAGGACGGCCGTGCCCGGGTCGATGGTGAGCACGGGCTCGTCGGAGGCACAGGGCAGGCGCCCCCACAGTGTCGTGGCGAGGGTCGCCGGCACGTAGGGGAGGGCATCGCCACGATCGCCGGGCGACAGGGGTTGCAGGATCGGGGTCGCAGGAACGGGGCCCGACGGGGGTGCGGGGGTCGCCTCGGAGATCGCCATGCCCAGCACAGTAGCGAGTGGACGCCTCGTCCCGATAAGCCCTCTGAAACGAGTTGTTCACAAATCGTCGATCGTGAAACAAGTCGTTCACACGGTTGTGTGATCATCGCCGCATGGCGATCATCCTCGGCGACAACCAGTACGGCAAGGCGGAGTCGCGGCTCGTGCGCTTCTACCGCGACGGGCCCCGACACGAGATCCGCGACGTCAACGTCACGACGGCACTGCGGGGCCCCTTCGACGCGGCGTACCTCCGCGGCGACCAGAGTGCCGTCCTGCCGACCGACACCCAGAAGAACACCGCGTTCGCGTTCGCGAAGTCGAAGGGCGTCGAAGCCGTCGAGCGCTTCGGGCTCGAGCTCGCCCGCCACTTCGTGCACGACGTCGAACCCGTGACGGGTGCCCGCATCGAGATCGAGCAGTACGACTGGCAGCGGGCCGTGGTCGACGGCAGCGAGCACGACCACACCTGGCTGCGTTCGGGTCAAGAGGTGCGCACCGCCGCCGTCACGGTCGACGGCACCGGCGAGTACGTCGTGGGCGGGCTGAAAGACCTGGTCCTGCTCAAGTCGACCGGCTCCGAGTTCGCCGGCTTCCTGACCGACGAGTTCACGACCCTGCCCGAGACGCACGACCGGGTCATGGCGACGGCGCTCGACGCGAAGTGGCGCTTCGGCACGACCGACGTCGACTGGGAGGCCACGTACGCCGAGGTCAAGCGCCTGATGGTCCGCGAGTTCGCCACCCTGCAGTCGCTCGCCCTGCAGCAGACCCTGTGGCACATGGGCACGGCCGTCCTCGAGGCGATCCCCTCGATCGTCGAGGTGCGCCTGAAGGCACCGAACAAGCACCACTTCGCCTACGACCTGTCGCCCTTCGGCCTCGAGAACCCGGGCGAGGTCTTCTGGGCCGCCGATCGCCCGTACGGTCTGATCGAGGCGACCGTGCTGCGCGACGACGCCCCGCCGGCCCACGACGCGTGGCGCGCCTCCGCGGGTCTCGCATGAGCCTCGTCGAGCCGAACCGCCCCACCCCCGCCCCACCCCGAGGAGACACCGTGACCGACGCCGACGACGCCCGCTGGCTGGCCCGCACCATCGAACTGGCCGTCGAGAACGTCGCGAACGGGGGCGGACCGTTCGGGGCCGTCATCGTGCGGGGTGACGAACTCGTGGCCGAGGGTCGGAACCGCGTGACGGCCGACCTCGACCCCACGGCACACGCCGAGGTGACCGCGATCCGGGCGGCGTGCCGGGCGGTCGGCGACTTCTCCCTCGCCGGCACGACCCTCTACACCTCGTGCGAACCGTGCCCGCTGTGCCTCTCGGCGTCGCTCTGGGCCAGGGTCGACCGGGTCGTGTACGCCGCGGACCGGCACGACGCCGCGCGAGGCGGTTTCGACGACCTCGAGTTCTACGAACTGTTCGCGCGCGACCGGTCGACCTGGGACCTCCCCGTCGACGAGGTGCGCCCGGCGAACGCACCGGCGCCGTTCGAGGCGTGGGCGAGCCACGACCACCGCACCGACTACTGAGCCGTCGTGCGAGGGGGGTCAGCTGCCGCGGTAGGTCGAGTACGCGAACGGGCTGAGCAGCACGGGCACGTGGTAGTGGCTCGACTCGTCGGCGAGGGTGAAGTCGATGGTCACCCGCGGGTAGAACGTGTCACGCCCGGCCGCCGCGAAGTAGGCGGCGGTCTCGAAGACCAGTCGGTAGTCGGCGGCGGGCAGGGCGTCCGGGCCGAGTTCGGGCACGCGCCCGTCGGCGTTCGTGACGCCGGTGGCGAGTTCGGTGCCCCGCGCGTCGTAGAGGGCGACGGGGACGTCGGCGGCCGGGCGACCCAGTGCGGCGTCGAGGACGTGCGTCGTGACGTGGCTCATGCTCGGGCCTCGTCGTGGTCGGCGGACACCGACCCGGCGGGTGCCGATCCGGCGGGTGCCGACTCGGCGGACGCCGACCCGGCAGGTGCCGACCCGGCGGGTGCCGACCCGGTGGGTGCCGACTCGGCGAAGGTCGACTGCAACCGCAGCAGGGCGATGTCGCGCAGCTCCGCCCCGACGATCCGCCGTTCGGTGTCGTCGTCGAGCCCGAGTCGCCGGTGCAGCTCGCCCACGATCTCGGCCCGGCTCCGACCGGCGGCACGGATCAGGAACACCCGGTCGAAGCGCTGCTCGTACGCCGCGTTGCCCTCGACCAGCAGCTGCGCGAGGGTCTCGTCGTCGGCGTCGGCCGCCGAACCCTGCTCGCGTCGGCTGAACTCCTGGGCGGCCCCGTCGCCGACCGGCTTCTCGCCGATCCGCGGGTGGTGTGCCATCGCCTCGTCGATCTCGGCGGCGCTGAGCGGCGTCGCCGCGGCGGCCGCGACCGTGATCAGGGCGTCGGCGTCGGCGAACGGCGACTGCGCGGCGACGTCGTCGGCCCACCGCTCGACGTTCAGGGCGGCCAGCAGGTGCGAACGCAGGGTGGCGTCGTCGAGCTCGATCATGACGCACACCCTAGCGACGGTGCCCCGAGGCGACGGGCACGGCTGGCCGACCCGCGCCTCCCGGGCGTCCGGCGACGCGGCACCCAGGCGCGCCCCGGCGGGTGGCCGCTCGCACCACGTCCGCGTCCGCTCGCACCACGTCCGCGTCCGCTCGCACCACGTCCGCGTCGTGGAACCACCCGCGAGCGTGGTTCGACGACACGACGGTGGTGCGACCCCGTCCCCGGCCCTCGCCGCGGCCCCGGCTCCCGTCCCGGCCCTTGACCCGACGCGGCTGCGGTGTCGGCGGCTCCGCGCCGGGGCCGGTCGTTCGACGCCGAGCGAGCCGACACATGCTCGAAACCCCGGTCGTGCAGAGTGGGGTCTCCCATGGACCTGACCACCGTTCGCGAGATCCGCACCCCCTCACGCCGCGACGAGATCGTCTTCGCGCCCGGCGAGCGCCCCCTCGGCGGCGGCACGTGGCTGTTCTCGGAGCGGCAGCCCGGGCTGACCGGCCTGGTCGACCTGACCTCGCTCGGGTGGACGCCGGTCGAGCGCGGAGTCGACGTCGACGGCGGTGGCGACGTCCTCCGCGTCGCCGCCACCTGCACCATCGCCGAGCTGCTGCGGCTGCCCGCCGACGACGACTGGGTCGCCCACCCGCTCGTCGACCAGTGCGCGAACTCCTTGCTCGCCTCGTTCAAGATCTGGAACGTCGCGACGGTCGGCGGCAACGTCGCCCTCGGGCTGCCGGCCGGCGCCATGACGTCGCTGATGGCCACGCTCGACGCCACGGCCGTCGTCTGGACGGCCGACGGTGGCGAGCGCCGCGAGCCCGTGTCCACCTTCGTCACCGGAGTGGTGCAGACCACCCTCGAGCCGGGTGAGGTGCTGCGCGCCCTCGAGGTGCCGCTCGGGTCCCTGCGCTCCCGCACCGGGTTCCGGCGCATCTCGCTGAGCCCCCTGGGCCGCTCGGGCACGCTGGTCACGGCCCGGCTCGGCCTCGACGGCGACTTCGTGGTCACGATCACGGCGGGGACGACCCGTCCCGTCCAGCTGCGCTTCGACGAGGTGCCCGGCGAGCGGGCCCTGGCGGACGCTCTCGGCCGCATCGACTGCTGGTACTCCGACCCCCACGGAGACCCCGACTGGCGCCGCGCGATGAGCGCCCGCTTCGCCGACGAGCTGCGGGTCGAGCTCGGACGGCCCGCCACCGACGCACCGGTGCGACCCGTGCGCGAGTCGACCCACGACCCGCGCAGCGCGGCCGCCCGCGCGAGGCGGACGCCGCCCACCACCACGACCCCCGGAGGCGCGCGATGACCCCGAGACACGTCACGTTCGAGGTCGACGGCCTCCCGCTCGACGCCGACGTCGACCCCGGCCAGGTGCTGCGGACGGTGCTGCGCGAGCACGGCGTCCACTCGGTCAAGAAGGGCTGCGACGCGGGCGACTGCGGCGCGTGCTCGGTGCTGGTCGACGGCGAACCCGTGCACTCGTGCATCTATCCCGCGCACCGGCTCGAGGGCCGGGCGGTGACGACGGCGGCCGGTCTCGGCACCCCCGAGCACCCCCACCCCGTGCAGCAGGCGTTCGCCGACGCGGCCGGGTTCCAGTGCGGCTTCTGCACGGCCGGCATGGTGGTGACGGCCTCGACGTTCACCGAGGCCGACGCGGACGACCTCCCGCGCCTCCTGAAGGGCAACCTGTGCCGGTGCACGGGGTACCGGGCGATCGGCGACGCGATCTGCGGCGTCTCGAACACGGTGGCCCCGGCCGACGGCGAGGCGGCCGGTCGGTCGGTGAAGGCCCCGGCGGCCCTGCGCGTGGCGTCCGGCAGCGAGCCGTACACGCTCGACTTCCGCAGCACGACGAAGCTGCTGCACCTCGCCGTGCTCGGCAGCCCGCACCCCCACGCCCGCATCACCTCGATCGACACGAGTGCCGCCGAGGCGCTGCCCGGCGTGCACCTGGTGTTGACCCACCGCGACTCCCCCGCGACGTTGTTCTCGACCGGTCGCCACGAAGACCGCGAGGACGACCCGGACGACGGCCTGGTCCTCGACCCCGTGCTGCGGTTCCGAGGGCAGCGCGTCGCCGCGGTCGTCGCGGACGACGTCCGCACGGCGACGAACGCCCTGGCCGCGATCGTGGTCGAGTACGAACCGTTGCCCGCCGTGTTCGACCCCGAGACGGCGCGCTCCCCCGGGGCCCCGCTGCTGCACGGCGAGAAGACCGTCGAGGCGTCGCGGATCGCGTTCCCCGAGCGCAACACCGTGGCCGCCATGCACGACGAGACGGGCGACGTCGAGGCCGGTCTGGCGGCGGCGGACGCGGTGGTCGAGGGCACATGGCGCACACAGCGCGTCTCGCACGGCGCCCTCGAGACGCACGCCTCACGCGGCTGGCTCGACGACGGCGGGCGCCTCGTCGTCCGCACGGCGAGCCAGGTGCCGTTCCTCGTGCGGGACGAGCTGGCCCACGTCTTCGGGCTGCCGCAGGAGCAGGTCCGGGTCTTCGCCGCCCGCGTGGGCGGCGGTTTCGGGGGCAAGCAAGAGCTCATCACCGAAGACCTCGTCGCCCTCGCCGTGCTGCGCACCGGTCGACCCGTGCAGTACGAGTTCACCCGCGAGGACGAGTTCACGATCGCGCCGACCCGCCACCCGATGCGCGTCCGCGTGCGCGTGGGAGCGACGAGCGACGGGGTGCTGACCGCGCTGCACGTCGACCAGCTGATGGACACGGGCGCCTACGGCAACCACGGCGTCGGCGTCATGTACCACTCGGTGCACGAGTCGACGAGCGTCTACCGCTGTCCGAACAAGCGCGTGGACGCCGAGTCGGTCTACACGAACAACCTGCCCTCGGGGGCGTTCCGCGGGTACGGGCTGGGGCAGGTCGTCTTCGCCGTCGAGTCCGCGATGGACGAACTGGCCCGCGAGCTCGGCATCGACCCGTTCGAGCTGCGCCGCCGCAACGTGATCGTCCCCGGCGACCCGATGGTGGTCACCGACCCCGACGAAGAGAGCGATCTGCTGATCGGCAGCTACGGTCTCGACCAGTGCCTCGACCTGGTCGAGCAGGCGCTGGAGTCCCCTGCCCCCGAGGGCGCGCCTCCTGCCCCCGTCGGCCCGACCTGGGTCACCGGGCGCGGCATGGCGCTCGCCATGATCGCGACGATCCCGCCACGCGGTCACTTCGCCGACACCTCGATCGAGCTGCTGTCCGACGGCCGCTACGACATCGGCGTCGGCACGGCCGAGTTCGGCAACGGGACGACGACCGTGCACACCCAGCTCGTCGCCTCGGCGCTCGGCACCACGCCCGACCGGGTCGTCGTCCGGCAGTCCGACACCGACGTGGCCCGGTACGACACGGGCGCGTACGGGTCGGCCGGCGTCGTCGTCGCCGGCAAGGCCCTGCTCGCCGCCGCCCACAAGCTACGAGCGGCGATGGTCGACCGCGCGCTGGCGATCGCCGGAGGCGCGGGTCACGCCGTCGACACCGGCACCGCCCCCGAGGTGGTCGCGGGCGGCGTCGTGGTGCGGGTCGGCCCCGGTGTCGACGCGACCGTCCTGGTGTCCGGCGACCGGCTGCTGGCCGACGGTCCGCTCACCGCCGACGGTTCCCACGACGGCACCCCACGCTCGGTGGCGTTCAACGTGCACGGCTTCGAGGTCGCCGTCGACCGGGCGAGCGGCGAGGTGCGCCTGCTGCGCTCGGTGCAGGCGGCGGACGCCGGGGTCGTGCTGAACCCCGAGCAGCTGCGTGGGCAGGTCGAGGGCGGCACGGCGCAGGCGATCGGCACGGCCCTCTACGAAGAGATGATGCTCGACGACGAGGGTCGTGTGCTGACGACGGCGTTCCGCAACTACCGGATGCCCAAGTTCGGGGACGTGCCCCAGACCGAGGTGCACTTCGCGACCACGCACGACGACCTCGGTCCGCTCGGCGCCAAGTCGATGAGCGAGGCGCCGTACAACCCGGTGGCACCCGCCCTGGCCAACGCGATCCGCGACGCCCTCGGCGTGCGGCCGCACGAACTGCCGATGTCGCGCGACCGCCTCTGGCGCCTCGCCGGCGGTCGCTGAGCCGGGCAGAGCGGGGCGGGGCGGGTCCGGGCCGCGTCCGGGCCGGGGCCGGGCGGGCCGGGGCCGCGACCGGACCACGAGTCGCACCACCGAATGAACGTCGCACCGCCGACATGCGCGGTGCGACGTTCAGTCGACGGTGCGACGCGAGCGCGGGCTGGGCCCGGGCCAGCCCAGCCCGGGGCCGGGCCAGCCCGGGGGCCAGGTCCAGCCCCCGGCCGGCCAGCCCGGGCCCGGCCCGGGACCGGGCTCAGCCCTTGCGCTCGGTCGCTCCGGCCGGTGCCGCGGGCCCGCGCACGGCGTCGTGCGCCGACACGTCACGGTCCGCACCCTCGTCGCGCGCCTGCATCCGCGGCGAGTTGAGCAGCAGGTTCAGCAGCACGGCGACGATCGCGCCGGCGCTGATGCCCGAGTCGAAGACGATCGTGAACCAGGTCGGGAACTGCGCGTAGATCTCGGGGCTGACCGTCGGCAGCAGGCTCACGCCCAGCGCAACCGCCACGATCAGGATGTTCGAGTTCGTGAACCGCACCTTCGACAGCGTCCGGATGCCGCTCGCTGCGACCATGCCGAACAGCGCGACGCCCGCCCCGCCGAGCACCGCCACGGGCACGCCCTCGACGACGGCCCCGAGCGCGGGCACCAACCCGAGCACCACGAGGATGCCCCCCGCCAGCGTCGCCACGTACCGCGACTTCACACCGGTGATGCTGACCAGGCCGACGTTCTGCGCGAACGCGGTGTACGGGAACGTGTTGAAGACGCCGCCGATGACGGTCGACAGGCCGTCGGCCCGCAGCCCGTCGGCCAGTCGTCGCGGCGTCACCGGGCGGTCGACGATCTCGCCCACCGCGATGATGTCGCCGGTGGTCTCGGTCATGATCACCAGGCCGACGATGCACATCGACACGATCGCGCTCACCGGGAAGGTCGGCAGCCCGAAGTGGAACGGCAGGGCGAGCCCGAACCAGGCGCTCTCGCCCACTCCGCTCCAGTCGGTCAGCCCGAACGGCCACGCGACGAGGGTGCCGACGACGAGCCCCAGCAGGATCGACAGGCGGCGGAGCGCAGGAGGCGCGAACCGCTCGATCAGGATGATCAGCAGCAGGGTGCCCGCCGCGAAGGCGACGTCGAGCGGGCGTCCGAAGTCGTCGGAACCCGCGCCTCCTCCGACCCAGCCGGCGGCGACGTCCATGAGCGAGACGCCGATGATCAGGATGACCGTGCCCGTGACGATCGGCGGGAAGAACCGCACCAGCTTCGAGAAGAACGGGGCGAGCAGCATCATGAAGACGCCGCTCGCGATGACCGAGCCGTAGATGGCCGTGATGCCGTACTCGCCACCGATCACGATCATCGGTCCGACGGCGGCGAAGGTGCAGCCCTGCATCAGGGGCAGCCGCACCCCGAAGCGCCAGAACCCGACGGACTGCACGATCGTCGCGATGCCGGCCACGAACAGGTCGGCGCTGATCAGGTAGGCGATGTCGCCGGGCTCGAGCTGGCCCATGCCGACCAGCGCTCCGCCGACGATGAGGGGCACGGCGACCGCCCCGGCGTACATCGCGAGCACGTGCTGCAGGCCGAGTGGGAAGAGCCTCCGCAGCGGGGGGACGCGGTCGACGGGGTGTGTCGTCTCGGGCGGCCCGGCGGTCGCGACCGGGGAAGCGGGCGGCTCGGGCGACTCGGGCGACTCGGGCGAGGACTGTGACATCGGGACTCCTGATCGTGGGGATGTCGGGTGGTCGCCGCCAGCGTACGAAACGCGCGTTTCGTCGCGACGGCACGCGTGTTTCAGGCTCGTGTCGTCAGCGGGGTGGATGCGCTCGGTGCCGCTCGTGCCGATGCACCCGCCTCCGAACGATGCACCCACGAGCAAGCGGGTGCATCGTTCGACACCGGGTGCATCGAGAAGGAGGCGCGGGCTGGCAGCCGAGGAGCGCGACGGCAGCCGGCGCCGTCACCAGGCGACGCGGGCGCGGCGCGGCGCCGCGCAGCGCCGCACCGCGCGGTAGCCAGCGCAGCGCAGCCGGCGCAGCGCGGCCGGCGCAGCCCGTCGCTCAGCGCGCGGTGATCGCCCGCACGAGGTGCATCGTGACGTCCGCCGATCGCCCCGCCGTCAGGGCGAGGTTCTCGTCGTGCACGTCGTGGGCGTCCGGACCGGCGAGGTCGCTGATGCCGCGCACCGAGACGAACGGCACGTGGTGGACGTGGCAGGTCTGCGCGATCGCCATCGACTCCATGTCGACGGCGTCCACGTCGACGACGTCGGCGAAGGCGCTGCGCACGCCGATCACGCGCTCGGCGGTCATGAACGCGTCGCTCGACGCGATCAACCCCGGGCGTACGGCCCACGGACCAGCCGACGTGCCGTCCGACCCGGCCGACGGCTCGCCCGAGCCGGCCGACGCGTCGGACGGGACGGACGTGTCGTACGCGACCGCCGCCTCCATCAGGGACTCGTCGGCGTGGAAGCTGGCCGGCATCCCGGGGACCTGCCCCAGCCGGTAGCCGAACACGCGCGCGTCGGCGTCGAGGTTGACGTACTCAGAGCCCGCGACGACGTCGCCGATCTCGATGCCGGCGCCCATGCCCGCAGCGGTGCCGGCGCTGATCACGGTCGGCACGACACCCTCAAGCGAGCCGGCCCGCACGATGGCCGACGTGGTCGCTCCGGCGGCGTTGACGAACCCGATGCCGCTCTGCACGAGCAGCAGCTCGACCCCGTCGATCTCGACGACCCGCTGCAGCGACCCGCCGACGGCGACCGGCTCGTCGACGCGCGACGCCCGGGAGACGAACGGCGCCGCCTCGTCGGCCATCGCCACGACGACGATGATCGGGGGGACGGCGACCGCCGCGACCCCGTCGGCAGGAGGCGCGGCGTGCGTTCCGCTCATCGGGTGACGGTCGACCACTCGTCGCGGGCCGCGAGGAAGTCGCGGGCGACGCCCTGGGCACCCTCGAGCGTGTGGTTGGCACCCCAGCCGCACTGGACCTCGTTGGCCGCGGGGACCTCGGTCGCGGTGGTGATGTCGGTGAGGGTGCCCTCGATCAGCGACAGGACGTCGTCCATCGCGGGGTCGCCCTGCAGGATCAGGTAGAAACCGGTCTGGCAGCCCATCGGCGAGAAGTCGATGACGTCGCCGGAGCGGTTGCGGGAGTGCTCGGCGAAGAGGTGCTCGAGCGAGTGGACCGACGCCATGTCGAGGTGAGCCTCGTTCGGTTGCGTGAACCGGACGTCGAACTTGGTGATGACGTCGCCGTGCGGCAACGTCTTCTGGTCGGCGACGCGCACGTAGGGCGCGGCGACGGTGCGGTGGTCGAGGTTGAACGACTCGACGTTCATCTTGGGCTGGGTCACGATGGTCCCTTCGGGGTGCGGACGGGGCGCGGGAGGCACCTCGGTCTCTGCACCGATCTGTGCGTCCCAACGCCCTGTCGACCCTAGGACATTCCCTCCGCGCCGGTCGGAGTGTGACCCCGCATGAGGCCCGCTGCCCCGCCGCTCGGCCGCTCGTCCCGCCACCCCGCCACCCCGCCACCCCGCCACCCCGCCACGGAGTAAACAACCCGCCACGCAAAAAGATGGCGGTGTGTTTGCTTCGTGGCGGCGAGCGGGGGAAAAGGGATGGGGGGCGGACCGGCGGGCGCAGCCCAGCGCAGCGCAGCGCAGCGCAGCGCAGCGCGCTACGGCAGCGTGTGCCCGGCCGCCGTGAAGAGCCGGTACCACTCGGGCCGGGTCAGGGGCACGTCCGACCCCGCGGCGCTGTCGCGGAGGTGCGCGACGCTCGTGGTGCCGAGCACGACCTGCATCCGGGCCGGGTGCCGGGTGATCCAGGCCACGGGGATCGCCGACGGCGGGACGTCGTACTTGGCAGCGAGCTCGTCGATGACGTCGTTGAGCTCGGGGTAGCCGTCACGGTCGCCGAGGAACACGCCGTCGAAGAACCCCTTCTGGAACGGCGACCAGGCCTGCAAGGTCATGTCGTTCAGGCGGCTGTGGTCGAGGATGCCGTTGTCGCGGTCGACGGACTGGTCGAGCCCGGCCATGTTGGCCGCGACGCCCGCCGCGATCAGCGGGGCGTGGGTGATGCTGAGCTGCACCTGGTTGACGATCAGCGGCTGCGTCACGCTGCGCTTGAGCAGCTCGACCTGGGCGGGCGTGTGGTTCGAGACGCCGAAGTGGCGCACCTTGCCGGCGGCGTGCAGCTGGTCGAAGGCGGCGGCCACCTCGTCGGGCTCGACCAGGGCGTCGGGGCGGTGCAGCAGCAGCACGTCGAGGCGGTCGGTGTGCAGGGCGGCGAGCGAGGCGTCGACCGACTCGAGGATGTGCTCGGTCGAGAAGTCCCAGAAGCCGTCACGGATGCCGACCTTGCTCTGCAGCTGGATCGCGTCGCGCTCGGACGAGGTCATGGTGACGGCGTCGCCGAAGCGCTGCTCGCAGTGGTGGGGGTGGTCGCCGTACACGTCGGCGTGGTCGAAGAAGTCGATGCCGAGGTCTCGGGCCTCGGCCACGAGTTCACGGATCGCGTCGTCGGTCATGCCCGAGATGCGCATGAGCCCGAGGACGATGGTCGAGGCGGGGCGGTCGGTGGTGGGTAACGTCGTCGTCTTCACGCGGCCAGTCTGCTCTCGTCCGGCGTACCCGGGAGCCGACCCGCGCCTCCTGGGGGGACGGTCAGGAGGCGCGGGGCGCCTGGGGAGGACCCGTCCCGTCGTTCGCGCCCTCCGTTCCGAACCCCTCGGCATGACCGTCACCGCGAGCGCGAGCACCGCGCGCGTCGCCGCCGCTCCGCTCGACCGGGCGTGGAGCATCGCGACGCCGCTGACCCCCGTCGGGTTCTATCCGAGGGCGGGGGTGATCCCGGCCGTCGTGGCCGTCCACGATCAGACCGGCCCGTGGGACGCCGTGGGGCGCACCCGCCGGCTCGAGCTGTCGGACGGCAGCAGCGTCGTCGAGAGCCTCGTGCGCGTGGAGCCCGACGGAGTCTTCGTCTACGAGCTCAGCGAGTTCACCGGGCTGCTCGGGCGGCTGGTGACGGGCGGCCGCGCCGACTGGAGCTACCGGGCGACCCCGAGCGGGCGCACGCGGGTCGACTGGACCTACTCGTTCTTCGCCCGACCGGGGCGCGGGGCGATCGTGCGCGGCATCGTGCGCTTCGCCTGGGCGCCGTACATGCGCCGCGTGCTCGTCGGCATCACCCGCGAGATCGAGCGCACCGCCTAGCCGGGCGCGTCCACACCTCGGGCGCGTCCACACCCCGGGTCCGTCCACACCCCGGGTCCGTCCACGTCCCGGGCTCGCCCCCGGGCGGGGCACGGGCCTCCGGGCACCGCTACCCTCGGGGCATGAAGGACGCCACGATCTACGACGTGGCGAAGCGCGCGGGCGTCTCGCACCAGACCGTCAGCAGGTTCCTACGGGGGTTCGAGGGCATCCGTCCCGCCACCCGCGAGAAGGTCGAGCAGGCCCTCGCCGAGCTCGAGTACCGCCCCAACTCGGCGGCCCGCTACCTGCGCCTGCAGCGGACGAACCGCATCGGGCTGCTCGCCGACAACATGCACCAGTCGGGGCCCGCCCGCACGATCGCCGGGGCCACGGAGGCCGCGCGTTCGCTCGGCTACGTCACCGACATCGTCTCGATGGACGGCGGCGACGAGCGCTCGGTCGACGACGCCCTCGACCTGATGCTCGGGCAGCAGATCGCCGGCATCGTCGTGACCGCGCAGACCGCCGTCGCCCGGTCGGCGCTCGAACGCCGGGCGATCTCGGTGCCCGTGGCGCGTGACTTCGGGCTGATGGTCGAGGGCACCACCGAGTCGATCAACGAGCACGCCGGCCGGGTCGCGGCCGAGCACCTCGTGCGCCTCGGCCACCGCCGCGTGGCCTACGTCGCCGGGCCGGACCAGTGGCTGGCCGCCCGCGAGCGCGCCGACGGGTTCCGCCAGGCGGTGACCGGGTCCGGAGGCGCGGTGACGGTCACCGACGTCGGCGACTGGTCCGCGGCGGCCGGCTACGACATCGGGCTGCGACTGGCCGCCCGGACGGACGACTTCACCGCCATCGCCGTCGCGAACGACGCCATGGCGATGGGGCTGCTCGCCGCCCTCGCCGCCGAGGGCGTCTCGGTGCCGCACGAGGTCAGCGTGGTCGGCAACGACGACACTCCCGAGGCGCGGTTCATGGTGCCGTCGCTCTCCACCGTGGCACTCGACTTCGGCTTCGAGGGGGCACACGTGATGACGTCGCTGATCGCCCACATCGAGGGACGCAGCCCCGACACGGCCAGCCGCCTGCCGGTGCCGTCCCTCGTCGCGCGCGCCTCGACCGCACCCGCGCGCGGCTGACGCCCCCGGGCGCGGGCCCATCGGCGCAGGCCCACCGGCGCAGGCCGAGCCGCGCGGGCCGACCCGCGCCTCCTCCCCCGGGGACCCGTCGACGACGGGGTCTTGCGCAGGTGGCGGCACGTGGGTTACGTTCTCCGCAGACGCCGATGTTATCGACAACATCCACCGAACATCGATCGACGTCCCGAGTACGCGCGGGACGACGTCGGCGGTCGCCACCGCAGCCGACACACACGAACGGGTCAACGATGACTTCTGCTCCACGCCATTCCGGGGTGCTCTTCGGAGCCGCCTACTACGCCGAGTACCAGCAGGCGGGCACCCTCGACCGCGACCTCGACCTGATGGTCGAGGCGGGCTTCACGGTGATCCGCGTGGGCGAGTCGGTCTGGTCGACGTGGGAGCCGCGCGAGGGCGAGTTCGACCTCGACTGGCTCCAGCCCGTGCTCGACGGCGCCCACGCCCGCGGCATCGCGGTGGTGCTCGGCACCCCGACCTACGCGGTGCCGCCGTGGCTGCAGGTGCGCCACCCCGAGATCGCCGCCGAGCGGACCACCGGCGTCCGCGCCGGCTGGGGCGCCCGACAGGAGATGGACCAGAGCCACCCCGCCTACCGCTTCTACGCCGAGCGCGTCGTCCGCAAGGTCGTCGAGCGCTACGCGCAGCACCCCGCCGTGATCGGTTGGCAGGTCGACAACGAGCCCGGCAACGAGCGCCCGCGCAACGACCAGGTCTTCGACCGCTTCGTGGCCTGGCTGCAGCGCAAGTACGGCACCGTCGAGCGCCTCAACGAGGAGTGGGGCCTGGTCTACTGGTCGCACCGGCTGACCGAGTGGTCGCAGCTCTGGCGTCCCGACGGCAACGTGCAGCCGCAGTACGACCTCGAGTGGCGGCGCTTCCAGGGCGAGCTGGCCGACGAGCTGATCGCCTGGCAGGCCGACGTCGTCCGCGAGTACGCCCGCGACGACCAGTTCGTCACCACCTGCATCTCGTACTCGCGCCCGCAGGTCGCCGACGAGCGGCTCGTCGAGAGCCTCGACGTCACCGCCGGGAACCCGTACTACAAGATGCAGGACGGCCTGACGCTCGGCGTCGAGGTGCCCCGCGAGGCCGGCTGGTGGCACACCGGCGTCTGGGCCCTGCAGCAGTGGGGCGACCGGGCGTTCTCGTCGGCGCAGGCTCCCTTCCTCGTCACCGAGACCAACGCGCAGTCGATCGGCGGCCCCTGGCAGAACCACCCGCCGTTCGACGGGCAGATCAAGCAGGCCGCGCTCGCGCTCGTCTCCCGCGGTGCCCGCATGGTCGAGTACTGGCACTGGCACACGCTGCACTTCGGCGTCGAGACGTACTGGGGCGGCGTGCTGCCGCACAGCCAGCGTCCCGGTCGCATCCACCGCGAGGTCTCGGCCCTGGGCGCCACGCTCAAGGCGGTCGGCGGCGCCGTCGACGGCCTCGAGCCCGACGCCGACGTGCTGATGCTCTGGTCGACCGAGACCAAGTGGTCGTTCGAGACGTACCCGCCGCTGGCCCTGCCCGACGGCACCCCCGACCCGGAGTCGTACCTCCACCTGTTCGACGCGCACTACCGCGGGCTCGCCGAGGCGGGCGTGCAGGTGCGCATCCAGCACGTGACGCAGTTCCTCGCCGCCGACCCGGCCGAGCTGGCCGCGACGCACCCCGTGCTCGTCGTGCCGGCGCTGTACGTCGTCGACGACGCCACGCTCACCGCGCTCACCGCCTACGCCGAGGCGGGCGGCCACCTGGTGGTGGGCATCCGCACGGCCTACGGCGACGAGCTCGCCCGGGCCCGCCGCGACCCGGCACCCGCCCGGCTCTCGGGCCCCGCGGGGGTCTGGTACGAGGAGTACACCAACCTCGACCACCCCCTCGCCGTCCACGTCGCGGACGCCGGCACCGCCGAGCGCAGCGACGGCACGACCGCAGGAGGCGCGGCCGCGGCCGCCGAGGACGTCACCGCCCCGGCCTCCCCGCCGACGCACCCTTCGTCCTCGAGCCGGGCTCCGCCGGCACCCGCTGGGCCGACGTCCTGCACGTCGAGGACGCCACCGTCGTGCTGCGGGCCGCGCCGACCGAGATCGGGGCCGACGCGATGCTGACGACCCGCGCCTCCGGAGCCGGCCGCGTCAGCTACGTCGCGACCGTGCCCAACCCCGAGCTCTCGCGCTCGATCGCCCGGTGGCTCGTGCCCGCCACGGCGGCGGGCACGTGGGCGGCGACCGAGACGGTCACGGTCACCACCGGTTCACGGGCCGGAGCCCCAGGGCTCGCGTTCGTGTCGAACTGGTCGGCCCACGAGGGAACGGTCACCACGCCCTCCGCGGTGCGCGACCTCGAGACCCGGGAGGTCGTCGCCGCCGGCACCACCCTGACCCTCGCCCCGCGCGCGGCCCACGTGTACGAGCTCGTCGACGCCGACGCCTCGTAGGCGGCCCGACCCGGCCTCCCCGACCCGGCCGCCCGACCCGCACGACGTCCCCCGCAGCACCCGGCCCGCACCACCCCACCCCACCGACCCGCACCACGTCCCCCCTGCACCACCCGATCCCCTGCACCACTCCCCCACCCCCTCGAGGAAGAACCACCATGAAGAGAAAGACCACAGCAAAGGCGCTCGTGTCACTCGCCGTCGTGTCGGCGTTCGTGCTGACCGGCTGCGCCCCGTCCGGCGGAGGCGCGGGTGGTGGTGGCGACACCGCGCCCGTCTCGCAGGCCGACATCGACAAGGCCATGGACACCGACACGACCCTCACCTTCTGGACCTGGGTGCCCGACGTCCAGAAGGAGGTCGACCTGTTCGAGGCCAAGTACCCGAAGATCAAGGTCGACGTCGTCAACGTGGGCACCGGCACCGCGCAGTACCCGAAGCTGCGGACGGCGCTGAAGGCCGGCAAGGGCGCACCCGACGTCGCCCAGATCGAGTACCAGTACATCCCGTCCTTCCGCCAGACCGGCAGCCTCGTCGACCTGACCCCCTACGGAGGCGCGGACCTCGAGTCGAAGTACGTCCCGTGGGTCTGGAACCAGGTCGCGGACGACACCGGCGTCTGGTCCGTACCGCAGGACTCGGGCCCGCTCGGCAACCTCTACCGCTCGGACATCTACGAGCAGGCGGGGCTGACGGAGGCGCCCGAGACCTGGGCCGACTTCGCGACCGACGCGCAGACGATCAAGGACAAGACCGACTCGTACATCTCGAACCTGCCCGGCAACGACCCCGGCCAGATCGTCGGGCTGTTCTGGCAGGCCGGCGCCAAGCCGTTCTCGTACGACGGCGACAAGACCGTCGGCATCGACCTCGACTCGACCGAGACGCAGAAGGTCGTCACGTTCTGGCAGGACCTGATCGACAAGGACCTCGTCTCGACCGACGCCGACTTCAACGACGCCTGGTACCAGGGCTTCTCGTCGGGCAAGTACGCCAGCTGGCAGACCGCCGCCTGGGGCCCCGTCTTCCTGCAGGGCACGGCCGCGAACACGAGCGGCAAGTGGACCGCCGCGAAGATCCCGCAGTGGAAGGCCGGTGAGGACGTCTCGGGCAACTGGGGCGGATCGAGCGACGCCGTCATCACGGGCACGCAGAACCCGATCGCCGCGGCCGAGTTCAGCAAGTTCCTGAACAGCGACCCCGAGGCGACCCTCGCCTTCGCGAACGAGCAGTTCCTGTTCCCGACGACGACCGACACCCTCTCGAGCAGCGACTTCACCGACACCGCCTCGGACTTCTACGGCGGCCAGAAGGTCAACGAGCTCTTCGCCGGCGTCTCGGACACGGTCAGCACCGACTTCCAGTGGCTGCCGTTCATGGACTACGTCTACTCGAGCTTCAACGACACGCTCGGCAAGGCGATCGCCGACCACTCCGACCTCTCCGCCGCCCTCACGGCGTGGCAGGACGACGTCACCGCCTACGCGAAGCAGCAGGGCTTCACCGTCAAGTAGCGCTCACGGGGTGCCGCCCGCCCTCGGGCGGCACCCCCTCGGCCCGGCAAGGAGCCCCATGTCCACCTCCGTCACCCCTCGTCGAGACGCGACCCGCGCCTCCTCGTCCCGTCAGCCCGCCACCCCGCGGCGCACGAGCTCGCTGCACCGACCGCAGCTCGTCGCGGCCTGGGCCCTGGCGATCCCGTTCCTGCTCGTCTTCGCGGCGATGTTCCTCGTGCCGCTCGGCTACGCGGGCTACCTGAGCACCTTCACCTCGCAGCTCGTCGGCGGGCAGGTCTTCTCGGGCCTCGCCAACTACAGCCGCGCACTGAACGACCCGAGCTTCTGGGCCGGCCTCGGGCGGGTCGCGCTGTTCCTCTTCGTGCAGGTGCCGATCATGCTCGTGATCGCCCTGTTCGTCGCCCTCGCCCTCGACACCGGCCGGGTGGCCGGCAGCAAGTTCGTCCGCCTCGCGATCTTCGTGCCGTACGCCGTGCCCGGCGTCGTCGCGACGCTGATGTGGGGCTACCTCTACGGCCGCGAGTCCGGCCTGATCGCCCAGGTGATCAGCGGTGTCGGCCTCACGCCGCCCGACCTGCTGTCGCCGCAGAACGTGCTCGGCAGCACGATGAACATCGTCAGCTGGGAGTTCATCGGCTACAACATGATCGTGCTGTACGCCGCCCTGCGCAGCGTGCCGACCGAGATGTACGAGGCCGCCGAGATCGACGGCGCCGGGCCCTGGCGGGTGGCGTGGAGCATCAAGATCCCGGCGATCCGCTCGGCGATCCTGCTGACCGTGATCTTCTCGGTGATCGGGTCGTTCCAGCTCTTCAACGAGCCCAACCTGCTCTACAGCATCGCGCCCAACGCGATCGGGTCGGACTTCACCCCGAACCTCTACGCGTACAACGTCGCGTTCAAGAACCAGGACGTCAACTACGCCGCGGCCATCGCGTTCCTGCTCGGGTTCCTCATCATGATCATCAGCTACGTGGTGCAGCTCGCCACCTCACGCAAGGAGCGACTGTCGTGACGATCGCACCCGCCCCCGTCGACACCGCCGGGGCCACGTCCGTCGACCGTCCCGTCCGCCGCCTCGAGGGCTCCGGAGGCGCGGGCAATCGCCGCCCGCGACGCCGCGTCGAGCGGTCCAAGCGCAAGACGCCGATCCTCACCGTGATCCTCTGGATCACGCTGGCGTACTTCCTGCTGCCGCTGGTCTGGTTGGCGATCCAGGCGACGAAGACCAACGGCGACATCTTCTCGACGTTCGGCCTGGCCTTCGGCCGCACCTTCGCCCTGGGCGACAACCTGGCGCAGCTGTTCACGTTCCAGGACGGCATCTTCGTGCAGTGGATGGGCAACACGGTGCTCTACGCCGTGGTCAGCTCGGTCGGTGCGGCGGTGCTCGCCACGATGTGCGGCTACTCGCTGGCCAAGTACGTCTTCAAGGGCAGGTCGTTCGTCTTCGGGCTGATCCTCGGGGCGGTCATGGTGCCGCTGACGG
Source organism: Frigoribacterium sp. SL97 (assembly GCF_026625765.1). Classification (NCBI taxonomy): domain Bacteria; kingdom Bacillati; phylum Actinomycetota; class Actinomycetes; order Micrococcales; family Microbacteriaceae; genus Frigoribacterium; species Frigoribacterium sp. SL97. Next base: position 592,094 of record NZ_CP113062.1, on the reverse strand, counting down.
CGCTGGCGATCCCGACCTACCTGCTGTTCAGCGCGGCGAACCTCGTCGACACCCCGTGGGCGATCATCCTGCCGTCGCTGGTCAGCCCGTTCGGCGTCTACCTGATGCGCGTCTACGCGAGCGAGGCGGTCGACGACAGCCTGCTCGAGGCGGCCCGCATCGACGGGGCCGGCGAACTGCGGATCTTCCTGACGATCGCGTCCCGGCTGCTCGCGCCGGGCATCGTCACGGTGCTGCTGTTCGCCCTGGTCTCGACCTGGAACAACTACTTCCTGCCGCTGATCATGCTGAACGACCCGTCGCTGTTCCCGGCGACGGTCGGCCTGGCGCAGTGGCAGCAGGCGGCGACCGGCGGCGGCGGCGCCCAGGTGCTGTTCTCGACCGTGCTGACCGGGTCGTTCGTGTCGATCCTGCCGCTGGTCGTGGCGTTCCTGTTCCTCCAGCGCTTCTGGCAGTCCGGCCTGAGCGCCGGCGGCGTCAAGGGGTAGCCGGTCCGACTCCCGCCCCGACCCCCGGTTCACGGTGGAGGTCGGAGCGGGTGGGCCGTGGCCGTGGCAGCGGCGGCCCGGGAGGCGGTGGTGACGTTGAGAGGTCACCACCGCCTCCGTTCGTTCGTCCCGGCGTCAGAGGCGGGCGTGCAGGTCGGCGACGCGGGCGCGGATGTCGTCGCGGACGAGGCGCATGCGCTCCATGCCCTCGACGCCCCGCTCGGACGGTTCGTCGGTGATCCAGGTCTCGAAGCGGGTGCCGGGGACCTCGTCGACCCGCGCCTCCCGACCGAGGACGACGACCACGTCGGCGTCGCGCACCATCTGCTCGGTGAGGGCCTTGGGGTGCTCGTCGCCGAGGTCGATGCCGAGCTCGGCGAGCGACTCGACCGACTGCGCGTTGAGGTCGGTGCCGGGCGTCGTGCCGGCCGACGCGACCGTGACCTCGTCGCCGGCGAGGTCACGCATCAGCCCGGCGGCCATCTGCGACTTGCCCCCGTTCTTCTGGCAGACGAACAGGACGGAGGCGCGGGTCGGGGTCATGCGGACACCGTACCGACCCCGGGTGGCCGGGTCCCGTGCCGTCGGGACGCGCCGCCCGCCGATCCGTCGGGGGTCCCGTGTCAGGTTCGCCGGTTCCGCGACACTCCTCTAGTGAAGGGGGTGGACGTGGATCACGACACGGAAGGCGACGACGAGCTCGTCAGACGCACGGTCGGGGGTGACCAGCGGGCACTGTCGGCCTTGTTCGACCGGCACGCCGCGACGGTGACCCGCTACGCGTGGGCGCTGGCCGCCACCCGGATGGACGTCGAGGAGATCGTGCAGGACACGTTCGTGACCCTCTGGAAGAAGGTCGACCAGATCGACCTGCCCGAGGACTCGCTGCTGCCCTGGTTGCTGGTCGTCTGCCGCAACCACGCCGCGAACCTGCGCCGCAAGCAGGCCCGTGCCGCCACCGACGAACTGCCCGACGACCTCGTCGCCCCCGACCACGGCGAGGAGGCGCGCGACCGGCTGCGCTGGGTCCGCGACGAGATCGACGCCCTCGGCCCGGTCGACCGGCAGATCGTCGAGCTCTGCCTCATCGAGGGGCGCCCCTACGGCGAGGCCGCCGCCCAGGTCGGCCTGAGCATCGGCGCCGTCACCCAACGCGTGTCGCGCACCCGATCGCGACTGAAGAAGAAGGCGGTGATGAACGATGAACTCTGAGCCCCCCACCGGAGACGAGCTGAACCGCATGCTCGTCACGATGAAGCAGAACGTCCTCGAACGCACCACGGAGTCCCCGCGCCGGAAGCGCAACCGGAACCTCGGCCTCGGCCTCGGCCTGGCCGCCCTGCTGGCGATCGGCGGCGGCTCGGGAGCGCTGGCGCTCGGCATGCTGCCCTCGCCGTTCCAGGCGTCGGCACCGGCCACGCCGACGAGCACGCCCACCCCGACGCCGACGGTCCGGCCGACGGCGACGCCGCGGCCGACGCCGACGGTGGCGCCGGTGGTGGCACCGGTGCCGTCGGCGCCGATCGACTGCGCGACGCTGACGAACGGCATCGATCTCACGGCGTTCATCCCCGACCCCGTCTACGCTCCGGAACTGCTGCCGAAGAACTACGACCGCACGACGGAGGCCGGTCTGGCCCAGCAGGGCGTGCTCTCCTGCGTCTGGAGGTCCGAAGCCGGCTCGTACTCGAACGTCGTCGTCCGGGTGTCGAACGACGTGACGACCGGAACACGGTGGACGAGCGAGCGCCACGACGCCGGCGACTCCTCGCTGGGCCTCGGACGGTCGTCCGTGATCTCGTGCGGCACGGAAGGGAATTCGTCCTGCCGCGCCTCCGTCGTCGCGGACCCGTGGTGGATCTCGTTCTCGTTCTACGACGACTCGTCCTGGTCGTTCGATCCGTCACCCGACGCCTGGAGCGAGGACACGGCACGGGCCGACGTCTCGTCAGCCCTGCGGTCCCTCTCGACCGCTCTCGTCGGGCTGACGCCGACGGCCGTCTGGCAGCCGCCCGCCACCGACTGGGCCGACGCCACCTGCTCCGTGCTCAGCGGCGCGGACGTCCCCACCATCGTCGGTTCACCGGAACTGGTCGGCCCGGCGGAGCACACATGGACGGAGGTCGGCGACGGCATCTCCGACACGAAGGACTCGTCGGTCGACTGCCGATGGGTGTTGCCCCTCGAGGCCGGTGACCAGCCCGTGGCGGACGGCTCCTTCGGCGAGTTCCGGGTCACCATCGTCCCCGGCGGCGAATGGGCCTACGAGCCGGTCGACGACAGCGAACCCGTGTCGGTCGCCGGCGCGGACGCGGCGACCTTCGTCTGCGTCAGCTTGGAGGGCAGCTCGTGCTACGTCGACCTCCTGAGCGACGGATCGTGGCTGCAGGTCGGCTACGCGAGCGGTGCCACGCCCGAGATGAAGGGCCTGCTGGTGGCGGCCGCGGAGGCGATCGTCGCGACGCGTCCCGCGAGCTGACCCGCGCCTCCTGCGCTGCCGTGATCGAGGCACGCGACCGCAGGAGGCGCGGGTCGGCGGACCCGTCAGGCGTCGAGGCGGCCGCGGGCCCGGCCGCGCACGGCCAGGATCGCGCCGCCGACCAGGGCCGAGAGGAGCGAGCCGACGAGGACGCCGACCTTGACCACGTCGTCCTGCTCGCTGCCGGCGCCGTAGGCGAGCTCGCCGACCAGGAGCGACACGGTGAACCCGATGCCGGCCACGAACGACAGCCCGAGCACGTCGCCCCAGCGCAGGCTCGGATCGAGCCGGATGCCGGGCAGTCGCGTCACGAGCAGGGACGCCCCGGTGATGCCGATCGACTTGCCGAGCACGAGCGCCACGACGATGCCGATCGCGACGCTGTCGCTCAGCGACTCGACCAGCCCGTCGAACCCGCCGACCGTCACGCCTGCCGAGAAGAACGCGAAGACGGGCACCGCCACGCCCGACGAGACCGGGCTCCAGCGCTCGGCGAAGTGGTGGGTCAGCGGGTGCCGCACCTCGTGGCCGTCGGGTCCGACGTGCGTGACGCCGGCCCGGGCCGTCGCCACCGCGGGCACGAGCAGGCCGAGCAGCACGCCCGCGATCGTGGCGTGCACCCCCGAGGCGTGCACGAGGGCCCAGGCGAGGACGCCCAGCGGGATCAGCAGCCACCACGCCCGCACGCCACGCCGGACGAGCACGGCGAACGCGGCGAGCGGCAGCAGCGCCAACAGCAAGGGGACGAAGGCGATGCCCGCCGTGTAGAACACCGCGATGATCGTGATCGCGATCAGGTCGTCGACGACGGCGAGGGTCAACAGAAACGTGCGCAGGGCCGGGGGCAGCCGCTTGCCGACGACGGCGATCACGGCGACGGCGAACGCGATGTCGGTCGCGGCCGGGATCGCCCACCCCTGGAGCGCGTCGGGGCCGGCTCCGAGGTTGATCAGCGTGAAGAGCAGCGCCGGCAGGGCGACCCCGCCGACCGCCGCGGTGATGGGCAGCACGGCGACCCGGGGGTCGCGCAGCGAGCCGGCGACGAACTCCTGCTTCAGCTCGAGGCCGACCACGAAGAAGAAGATCGCGAGGAGCCCGTCGGCCGCCCAGCTGCCCATGCTGAGGTTCAGGTGCAGCGCCTCGGGGCCGAACGACACGTCGCGCACGGCCGAGTAGAACGAGCCGGCCGGGCTGTTCGCCAGGACGAGCGCGAGCACGGTCGCCGCGAGCAGCAGCAGTCCGCCGGTCGTGTCGCGGCTGAGGAACCGCGAGAGCCGCGCGCCCCGGCCCTCGGCACGGGGCGCGTGGGCGGGGGCAGGAGGAGCGGGGGTCGGGTCGGGGGCGGCGGCCGGATCGGTGGCGGGGGCGGGGCTGGCCGGAGCGGGGTCGGCGGGCGTGCGGTCGGGGGGCGTGCGGTCGGTCATGGTCGTCGTCCTTCGGGAGCGTCGGCGGGCAGGGCGGGGCGTCCGCTCGACCCGTCGACGACGAGGAGCGGTGCTAGGCCACGGGCGGCGGGCACCCGGCGATCTCGCCGTGGGCGTTGCTGCCCCACAGGCTCATCCAGCCGTTCGTGCCGCAGGTGCGCTTCGTCAGCACGAGCCGCTTCGGGAACGCCTGCTGCGCCGTGCGCGCCCGGCGCGGGGCGCGGGACGGGCAGGCGGGTGACGACATGCCCACCAGGGTACCGCCGAGCCCCGGGGAGCGGGCCGGGCCGTCACCCACCCGCGGGTCCCACGGTGCCGGCCCGCGCCTCCTGCGCTCTCGGGGCGGGACTCCTGCGCTCTCGGGGCGGAGCGCACCGCCAACTGAGCGTCGCACCGCGTGTTTCGGCGGTGCGGCGTTCAGTCGGCGGTGCGACCCGCCCTCCTGCGGTCAGGCGACCGGGCCGCCTCCGCGCCCGCCCGGTCGAGGTCGCACCACGCCCGCGTCGTCCAACCACGCACGAGGGTGGTTCGACGACGCGGGCGTGGTGCCACCCGGTTCTCGTCGGACCAGGAGGTGCGGCGACCGTCAGGAGGCGCGGCGCACATCACGAGGCGCGGCGCACGTTCTCGACGAAGCCCGCGGCCCGCACGCGCAGGCTCGCGATGCGCTCGAGTCGGGCCGCCTCGGCGTCGAACCCGAGGTAGGCCTCGGGCGGCAGCACGTGCACGTTGGCCGAGCACTCGAACCCGCCGCAGACGAGCGTGCCCACGGTGTCGCCGTTGCGTCCGGCCGCGCCGGCTCGCTTGGCGCCGTAGAACAGCACGTCGGCCGGCAGGCGGACGTCCTGGCACCAGGTGCACTGCGCACGCTGCCGGGGCGAGGCCTCGGCCTGCCGCAGCACGACGCCGGCGACCGCGGGGCCCGGCTCGCCGTCCGCGTCGAGCGTCGGCACGACGACGTAGGCCCGGCGGGCGAGCCTGGGGTCTCGCCAACCGAGGTACTCGAGGTCGGTCCAGTCGAGGTCGGCGAACTCGGGCGGCAGCGTCAGGTCGGCTGCTTCTCGGCGGCTCGCGTTGACGAACGAGGCGCGGACGGTCTTCTCGGTCAGGGGGATCATGTGGTTCTCCGGTCGTCGGGCCCGGGGCACGGTGCCGTCGACGCGCACACCTGCGCGATCGGCGACCGCGCGGGTGCCCGCCGTCGACGCGTCGGCCGACCCGGGTGTTCTCGTGGGATCGTGCCGGGGCTGCAGCCCACGCGGCACGGGTGCGCGGTCGGACCTCGACGGTCGATCCGCAGCGGAGACGCGACTACCTGCAGCCGGCGCACGCGGCGCCGACGACCCCCTCACGCCCGGTGGGCGTCGCAGGTGCGGACGGGATGATCACCCGGCCACCCTATGACCGTGAGCGCTCCTCGGCAACGACGCCCGCGCCTCCTCGTCCTGGCCGGGTCGCACCACGCCCGCGTCGTCGAACCCCGCTCGAGGGTGGTTCGACCACGCGACGATGGTGCGACCCGACCAGGAGGCGCGGGTCGCGTCCCCGAGGCCGGCGACGGCCACAGCCACGGCCACAGCCACGGCCACGGCCACGGCCACGGCCACAACGCACCACGAAAGGGACGTCGCACCGCCGAGTTCGGCGGTGCGACGTCCAGTCGGCGGTGCGACGTGCGGGGTCAGCCCGCGTGGCGCCCGTGGTGGTCGGGGTCGCTGCCGTCGGGGACGGCGTCCACGGGAGCGGTCGGGTCGACGTGCGAGACGTGCCCGTCACCGGAACCCGAGCCCGAGCCTGAGCCCGAGCCCGCGGCCGAACCCGAACCCGAGCCCGACGCGTCGCCGGCCGAGGCGTGCGGCCGCGACCGCTCGAGGGAGGCGCCCTCGACGTCGACGTCGGGCAGGATGCGGTCGAGCCACTTCGGCAGCCACCACGCGGCGTCGCCGAGCAGGTGCATCACGGCCGGGATGAGCAGCAGGCGCACGACGAACGCGTCGACCAGCACGCCGAGGGCGAGGCCCAGGCCGATCGACTGGATCATCACCGAGTTCGAGAACACGAAGCCCGAGAAGACCGCCGTCATGATCAGCGCCGCTGCCGTGACCACCGTGCGACCGGCGTGGACGCCGCGCTGCACGGCCAGGCGGGCCGGCGAGCCGTGGGCGTACGCCTCGCGCATGCCGCTGACCAGGAACAGCTGGTAGTCCATCGCGAGCCCGAACAGGACGCCGACCATCAGGATCGGCAGGAAGCTCAGGATCGGCCCCGGGTCGTGCACGCCGAAGACCGGACCGAGCCAGCCCCACTGGAACACCGCGGTGACGCCGCCGAACGCGGCGAACAGCGACAGCACGAAGCCGATGGTGGCGGTGATCGGCACGAGGATCGAGCGGAACACGAAGATCAGGATGATCAACGACAGCCCGACCACGACGAGCAGGTAGAGGGGCAGGGCACCGGCCAGCTTCTCGCTGACGTCGATGTTGCCCGAGGCGTTGCCGGCCACGCCGAGCGACGAGACGTCGTCGATGTCGAGGCCGCGCAGGTCGCGGACGAGCTGCTCGGTCGACTCGGCGGTCGGACCGCCCTTCGGCACGACCTGGAACGCCAGAAGGGTGTCGTCGTCCGAGGCGCCGATGGGGGCGACCGCGGCGACGTCGTCCTGGTCCTTGAGGATCGTGCCGATGCGCACCTGCTCGGAGACGAGGTCGTCGTCCGAGATCGCGGTCGGCAGGTCGGCCACGACGACCAGGGGGCCGTTGACGCCGGCGCCGAACTTTTCGTCGATCAGCTTGTACGCCTTGTAGGCGCTCGAGTCGACCGGCTCGGACGACCCGGCGGGCAGGCCGAGGCGCATCGAGAGCGCGGGGATGGCGACGATCAGCAGCACGGCGACGCCGGCCACGAGGGTCAGCACGGCGCGGGTGGTGCTCATCGGCTTGGTCGGCACGCGGACGGCACCCGTGTTGCCGACGTTCTTCCGGGCCTTCTTGGTGAGGATGCGCAGGCCGACGAGGCGCAGCAGCGCCGGGGTGAGCGTGATGGCGATGAGGATCGCCACGAACACGCAGACGGCGCCGACGGTGCCCATCAGGCCGAGGAAGGGGATGCCGGTCAGGTTCAGTGCGAGCAGGGCGATCAGCACGGTCGAGCCGGCGAAGACGACCGCGTTGCCCGACGTGCCGTTGGCCAGGCCGATCGACTCGTGCAGCGGCACCCCTTCTTTCAGCTGGGTGCGGTGCCGGTTGAGGATGAACAGCGAGTAGTCGATGCCGACCGCGAGGCCGAGCATGACGCCCAGCACGGGCGTGACCGACAGCATCTCGACGGCGCCCGAGAGCGACAGCGAGGCGAGCACGCCGACGCCGACGCCGATCAGGGCGTTGACGAGGGGCAGGCCGGCACCGATGAGCGTGCCCAGCATGACGAACAGCACGATGGCCGCGATGACCACGCCGGCCACCTCGCCCGGGCCGAGGATCTCGGGGATGCTGGCCGCGATGTCGTTCGACACCTCGACCTGGACGCCGTCGATGTCGGCGTCGTTCATCGCCTCGACGACGGCCTCCTTGTTCTCGCTGGTGACGAGGTTGAGCGCCTTGTCGAACTGGATGCTGGCCACGGCCGTGGTGCCGTCGGTCGACACCTGACGGATGCCGTCGGTCAGTTCGAGCAACGAGGCACCCTGCTCGAGCGTGGTGCTCTGCGTCTCGAGTTCGGCCTTGCCCGCGTCGAGGGTGGACTGCTGCGTGGCGATCTGCTGCGTCCCCGCGTCGAGCTGCGCCTGCTGGGCCTCGAGCTGCGGCGTGGCGGCGGCGAGTGCGGCCCCGCCGGCGGCCTGCGCCTGGGCCTTCGCGGCGTCGAGCTGCTGCTGGCCGGCGGTGATCTGGGCCTTCGCGGCATCGATCTGCGCCTGGCCCGAGGTGATCTTGGCCTCGCCGGCGGCGATCTGGGCCCGGCCGTCGGTGATCTTCTGCCCCTGGTCGTCGATCTGCTGCTGGGTCGCGAACGGGTCGGTGGTGCCCTTGACGTCGTCCAGGTCCTTCGCGTCGGTCAGCAGGGCCGCGATGTCGGACTTCTGCTGGTCGGTGAAGGCCGCGTCGTCGGCGGTCGTGAAGACGACCGTTCCGGTGCCGCCGCTCGCCTGGGGGAACTTCTCGGCGAGTTCGTCGCTGACCTTCTGGGTCGCCGTGCCGGGGATGCTGACGGCGGTGGTCAGCGTGCCGCCGAACAGCGCGAAGGCGCCGCCGGCGAGGCCGAGCACGACCAGCCAGGCCACGATGACGAGCCAGGCCCGCCGGGCCGAGAACCGGCCGAGTCGATAGAGCAGGGATGCCATGGGTGTCTGTTCCTCCAGGGGTGGTGCGGGGTGATGCGGGTTGCGGGGGTGGGCCTCACGTCGCGTCGTCGAGAAGGAGGTGCGGGTCGGCCGGGCGTGCCGGCCGACGGGTCAGGGGGTGGTCGGGTCGGGCCCCGTCGGGCCGGCCGCGGGGGTCTCGGCGGCCGAGGGCGCCGCATCGACCGCGGGCGTCCGGGCGCCCGCCGGCGGCGGCCCGTAGCCGGCGCGGATGCTCGTCGTCACCCGGTCGAGCAGGTCGGCCCAGACGTCGCGGCTGTCCGCGTCGACCACGGCGCCGGTCCGCGTGATCCAGTGGCGCGCGACGACGGCGATGCCGTTCATCAGCGAGCTGACGAGCACCTCGGCCTCGAGCGGGTCGGTGGCCGGGCTGCGGTCGGCCATCTCGATCGAGAGCTGCTCGGTGACGCGGGTGAAGACGTCCTGGATCAGGCTGTGCGACCGCGGGTCGCCGCCGTCGTCGCCGAGGACGCCCCAGAGGTACGAGACGACGGCCGGCAGGTCGATGCCCTGCATGGCCTGGATGATCTCGGCGAACAGGGAGGCGCGGCTGCCGTCGCCGACGGGCGTCGCGGCGGTCGCGGCCCGGAACTCGTCGACGGCACCGGTGAGCACGCGGGTGCAGGCCGTCATGACGACCTCGTCGAGCGACGAGAAGTGGTTGAAGACCGTGCGGCGCGAGACGTCGGCACGCTCCGCGAGCTCGTCGACGCTGAAGCGGGGCGCCCCGCGCTCGGCGATGAGCGCGTCGGCGGCGTCGAGGATCGCCTGGCGGTGCTTCGCCTTGAGGGCGGCACGGCGGTCGGGCACCAGGGTCTTGACGGTCACCTGCCTACACTAAGTGCAGCGACGCACTCGGTGCACCCACGACGGCTGGGGAGTCGCTGGGACTTGCGCGGCCGGGACGCGGCCGCCGTACCCCGCCACCCCGCGCCTCCTCGTCCTGCCGACCGGACGAGGAGGGGCGCCCCCGGCGCACGGCCACGGGACGCCCCTGCCCCGGCGGCTAGTCGGCGGCGATCTCGCGGAGGGTGGCGAGATGCGCGGCCCAGGCCTCGCGCCCGGCCGGCGTCGCCTTGAGGCTCGTCCGGGGCCGCTTGCCGACGAACCCCTTCGTCACGGCGACGTAGCCCGCGGCCTCGAGGGCGCTGACCTGCTTGCTCAGCGTCGAGTCGGTCACCTGCACGGCGTCGCGCAGGTCACGGAAGTCGAGACCCTCGGCCGCGGCCAGCGCCGCCATCATCGAGAAACGGACGGGCTGGTGCAACAACTCGGACAGCCGGAGGCGCGGGTGCGGTCGCGCGGTCATCGTCGCGCCTCGCGCACCTCGACGGCCGCGCAGGCGACCGACACCGCGAGCAGGACCGCCGCCATGACGGCACTGCCGACGACGTCCTGGCCCTGCGAGAAGCCGACGACGAGCATGGCCCCGACGTAGCAGGCGAAGAACGCGGCCAGGTAGGCCATCCAGCGTCGACCGAAGCCGACGCGGGCCGACCTCCTCAGCAGGACGAACGCCACGACCAGGACGGCGATCCAGACGAGCAGGCCACCCATCGCGACGAAGTAGGCGGTTCCCGTCGTGAGCCCCATGGCGAGGGTGCCCATCGACGCGGCGGCACCCAGGCCGAGCAGGAAGGCGACGGCGGGCCAGCTCGCCGCCGACGTCGCGCTGCGGCCCACGGCGTCCGCCCGGTCGAGCAGGCGCCGGGCCTCGGCGGAGTCGGGGGTGCCGGTCGTGCCGGTGATGTCAGCGGTCATGGTGGTCGTCCTCTCGTAGGACTCCCACTCTAGAAAGTACTTTCCCGATAAGCAAGTACTTTCTCGTCGATTCGATCGGGTGGGCAGAACTTGCTCTTCCCCCGCGGCGGAAGGACGTCTTCTGCCCACTCGACCGGCCCGTCGAGGTCGGGGCGCCCGGACGGCCGGGCGCCGCCGGAGCCGGGCTAGATCGTCTCGTCGAGGTCGAGCAGCCGGGCGCTCTCGTCCCACAGGCGCCGGGCGAGGTCGGCGTCGGCCGCCTGACGGGCCACGCGACCGGGGGCCTTGAGGCGGTCGAAGTAGTTGCCGCTCGGCGCCGGCACGGTCGCCGCCCCCGCGAGGCGGATCAGCGGCTCGGCTCCGTCCTCGGTCGAGACGGCCAGGCGCTTGGCCGCGGTCATGAACGCGCCGTCGCCACCGAAGCCCGAGGCGACGAACCCGGGGTGGAACGCGAACGCGTCGACCCCGCCGCCGGCGCGGGGCAGGCGTCGGGCCAGCTCACGGGTGAACAGCACGTTGAGCAGCTTCGAGGTGCCGTAGGCGCGGAAGCCGCCGGCCCACGCACCCCGGGCGTTGTCGAGGTCGTCCAGGTCGACCCTGCCGAAGAGGTTGCCGGCACTCGAGGTCTGGACGATGCGGACCGACCCGGCCGGCGCCTCCTTCGCCGTCTCGAGGAGGCGCGGCGTCAGCAACGCGGTCAGGAGGAAGGGAGCGAGGTGGTTGCCCTGGAACGTCGTCTCGTGGCCGTCGACCGTCATCGAGCGCTCGGGGATCGTGGCGCCGGCGTTGTTCGCCAGGACGTGGATGCGCGGCAGCTCGGCGAGCAGCTGCTCGGCCAGGTCGCGGACGGTCGACAGGTCGGAGAAGTCGGCGAGGTAGGCGGTGCCGCCGATCTCGTGCGCGACGGTGCGGGTGCGGTCGGGGTTGCGGCCGACGACGGCGACGGTGGCCCCGAGGCGGGCGAGCTCGCGGGCGGCGGCGCGGCCGATGCCCGAGCTGGCTCCGGTGACGACCACGGTCCGGTCGTCGAGGCGGGCGGCGGGAGGCAGGGTGACGGTCATGCAGGGGACGCTAGGCGGGATGCGCCGGGGCCGGGTCGGCGGTCGGCGTTCTCTCGGCAGGCGTACAGCCGCGCGGGCCTCCGCCCGCGGTAGCGTCGCATTACGAGACGAAGTGTCTCGATTCAGGGCGTGGTCTCCGCGCCTCGACCCGACCCTCCTCAGAGAAGAGACGACATGTCCGACGCCACCGCCCCCCTGACCGGCTCCCGCACCATCGGCACCTGGCTCGACCACCCCGAGGGCGGGCCGGCGCTCCGTGCCGCCCTCGGGCAGGGAGGCGCGTTCGACGAGGGCGCGCTGGCCCCGGTCCGCGGCCTGCCGCTGCAGCAGCTGGTCGCGATGAGCCAGGGGCAGGTGCCGCAGGAGCTGGTCGACGGCCTGGTGCTGCAGGTCAACGGCGGCGTCGTGCCCGACGAGGCGGCCGAGGCCGACGGTCCGTGGCGCGAGACCGTCACCCCCGGTCGCTTCGCCGGCAAGACCGTGATCGTCACGGGAGCGGCGTCCGGCATCGGCCGGGCGACGGCGTCACGGGTGGCACGCGAGGGCGGTCGCGTCGTCGCCGTCGACCTCTTCGCCGACAAGCTGGAGGCACTGGTCGCCTCCCTGCCCGACGCCGACGTGGTCACCGTGGCCGGCGACATCACGAAGCAGGACGACATCGACGCGATCGTCGCGGCGGCCGGCGACCGCATCGACGCCCTGGCCAACATCGCCGGCATCAACGACGACTTCTCGCCCCTGCACGAGACGAGCGACGCCATGTGGGACCGCGTCATCGGCATCAACCTCACCGGCGGGTTCAAGCTGTCGCGCGCCGTGATCCCCGTGATGCTCGGGGCCGGGCGCGGCTCGGTCGTCAACGTGGCCTCGGAGGCGGGACTGCGCGGCAACGCGTCGGGCAACGCGTACACGGTGTCGAAGCACGGCGTCGTCGGCCTGACCAAGTCGGCGGCCTTCATGTACGCGAAGCAGGGCATCCGGGTCAACGCGGTGGCACCCGGCGGCGTCGCGACGGGCATCCCGTTCCCGGCGAACGTGTCCGAGGCGGGGTCGGCGCGGCTCCGTCCGTTCCAGGCGGCGATCCCGACGATCGCGACGGCCGAGGAGCTCGCGGCGTCGATCACGTTCCTGCTGAGCGACGACGCGGTGAACGTGAACGGCGCGATCCTGGCGAGCGACGGCGGCTGGTCGGTCCAGTAGAAGGGGTGGGTCCGCGGCGGGCGTGCGGGAGGATGGACCGGTGACCACCGCACGCCCCGGCCGCGCCCGCAGTGAGGCCGCCCGCCTCGCGATCCTCGACGCGACCCGTGACGAGCTGGCCGAGCGTGGCTACGACAAGCTCTCGCTCGATCGCATCGCGGCGGCGGCGGGGGTCGGCAAGGCGACGATCTACCGCTGGTACCCGGCGAAGGCGGCGCTGGTGGCCGAGGGGATGCTCACGGGACACCTGCTGCCCCACCTCGAGGTGGCCGACACGGGCGACGTCCGTCGGGACGTGCTCGACTGGCTCCGCGCCTCCTTCTCGACCTTCGCCTCGCCCGCGGCGGGCGGGCTGATCCGCGCGTCCATCGCGGCGACCGCCGAGGACGCCGCCGTCGCCGAGCACTACGAGGAGCGGGTCACCTCGGTCACGCGGGCGGCGCTGCGCGCCCGCCTCGAGTCCGGGAGGCGCGCGCGGCAGATCCGGGACGGCGCCCCCTCGAGGCCCTCGTCGAGTCGCTGATCGGCACCGTGCTGCTGCACGTCGTGACGCGCCGCGATCCCGGGCCGGCCGCGCTCCAGGCCACGGTGGACCTGCTGTTCGACGGCGTCGCGGCGCGGTCGGACTGACGCGTCACCGCCCGCCCATCGCCTCCTCCACAGAGGGGCGCCGAGCGTGCCCGTCGGCGTCCGCCTGTGGAGGGACGCCTTCGTCGCCTCCAGTAGCAGTGGGTGGTGGCCGAGGGCAGCCTCTGAGCAGGTCGCGCGGGCCCGACGAGCCGGCGTCGTACTCCGGTGACGCGCCACCGGGGCCCATCGTTGGTCACCCGACCAACGTCGACCGTGAACGCGTGCATCGCACCGCCGCCGGCCACAGGATCGTTCTCGCAAGGCAGTTCCACTCGACAACACGAAGCACCGCAACTCGAACTCCTACGACAACGAAAGAGGACGAACCATGAGCAAGCTGAAGTCGAAGACCGCCACGATCATCGCCGCCGTCGCCGTGAGCGGCGTCGCCGTCACGGGGCTGAGCGGATTCGCCGCCGCACCCGCACAGGCGGCGACCACCGCCCCCGCCTCGCCGGAGTCCAGCACCGGCAGCCCGATCACGGGCAGCGTCACCCTCGACCCGCTGGCCATCGTCAGCGCGATCAGCGCCGCCGTCAACGACCAGGGCGACCGGTCGGGCGCCGTGCTGGCCGCCCTGGACGTCGGCTACTACAACGCCGGCAACCCCGACCGGCTCACGGTCGCGGTCGTGAACAAGAACCAGGACATCACCGTCGAGGGCTCGATCGCCGACGCCCAGCCGATCGACATCAAGGGTGGAAGCTACGTCATCTACTGGTTCGACGGCCCCGGCAAGGTCACCAACAACGGTGACGGCGGCTACCTGAACTGGGGCGTGCTCGGCAACAACGTCAAGACCGACAACGTCATCAGCATCAACGGCGGCTGACCCCGCCGCGGCACCGCGGAACCGCCCCGACGTCCTCACCGGACGCCGGGGCGGTTCCGCGTGCGCCGTCAGGCCGGCGGCAGGGCAGGAGGCGCGGGTCGGTTCGGCGCCTCGACCGCCGCCTGGCCGTCCCGACGGCGCCCCCGCCGCACGATGCGCGACCGGATGACGCCCTTGACGAACGCGACCGAGACGAGCGCCGTCCGGTTCGGGGCGCTCCACGTCCGCATGAGACGGGCCAGGTGCCAGGCCACGGCCTGGCGGCTGTAGGCCGTCTCGCGGGCGATCTCGGCGTTCGAGAGGCCGTAGGCGGTGAGCGTGAGCATCTGCCGCTCGACGTCGTCGAGGTCGGGGGCGTCGGCCACGAGGTCGAGCACGACGTCGGGCCCCGGGGCCGCAGGGGGTGGCTGGGGGCCGCCCGCGCCTCCTGGTCCCCCGCCCGGCGGGGCGGCGACGAGACGGGGACGGTGCCGCGCCCACTCCTCGGCCCAGCAGGTCCCGAGCTCGTGGGCGACCTGCGAGGCGCGCGCCATCGCGAGGACGAGCGCCCCGGCCTGCCCGCCCGACGCCGAGTGCATGACGAGCGAGAAAATGCGCAGCGCGGGCAGGGCCCCCCGCAGGACGACGGCCAGGTCGACGTCGGGGCAGGTAGCACTGCGGCGGGCGACGGCACGCAACTCGTCGAGGCACGAGGCCGACACCGGACGACCGTGCTCGACCGCGGCGAGGGCCGGACCGAGCACGATCGGCACGATCTCGGCGTACCGGTCGCGCAGCCACGACCGGCCGGTCGCCCCGACGTCCTCGAGCGAGCAGTCGAGCAGCAGGTCGCTGAACTCGTCGTGCCGGGCGTCGAGCCGCAACCCGAGGGGCTGACCCGGACGCATGATCGTGGTCGGGCGCCCCGGCGTCGGGCGCCCCGTCGACGTCGGGCGGTCCGCGGGGACGCCACCCTGCTCGGTCAACGTCTCACCCCCGGTCGCGGCGCCGGCGCCCCTGGCCGGTCGGCCCGCCTCGCGGGCACGTTCCGAGCCTAGGAGCGACGAGCCGGTCGCACAGTCGGTTGGCTGGCCGACCGCGGTGTCCCCCGCAGGGGCCGGACCGACGCGACGTCGTGCCCGTCGGGCCGGTTCACCGGCCGGTCGCGGGCGCGGCGAACACCACGCGCACGACGAGACCGCCCGAAGGAGGCGCATCGAGGGTCAGCGTCGCCCCGTGCGTCTCGGCGACGGCCGCGACCAGGGCCAGGCCGAGGCCGTGGGAGCCGGCGACCCGGCCCGCCGGCCGGTGGAACGGCTCGGTCAGTCGCCCGACCTCGGCCGGGTCGAGCACGGCCCCGCCGTTGGACACGATCAGGGTCGGCGCCCCCGAGCCGTCGGTGCCGACCGTCACGTCGAGCCGGCCGCCGGGTTCGTTGTGGCCGATGCCGTTGCGGACGAGGTTGCCGACGAGCACCGAGAGCAGGGCCCGGTCGCCCGTGACCTGCGCGGGGCGGGCGACGCAGTGCACCTCGACCCGCGCCCGGGCGGCGGCGGACGCCGAGGCGGCCACCACCTCGTCGACCACGGCGACGAGGTGGACCGCGTCGGCGGCGACGCCGTCACCGGACTGGACGTCGGACAGCGTCAGCAGGGCCTCGACCGTCTCGATGCTGCGGGTGTTCATCTCGCGCAGGCGTCGGATCGTCACGGACGGCGGCGAGCCGGCCGCGAGGGCCGCGTCGAGCATCGCCTGCGTCGTCGCGAGGGGCGTGCGGAGCTCGTGCGAGGCGTTGGCGGCGAAGCGACGTCGGGCCTCGTACGAGCGGTCGAGCCGATCGAGCATGTCGTCGAACGTGGTCGCAAGACGGCCGAACTCGTCGTCGGGGCGCCCGGGTGCGAGCGCGGCGAGCCGCTGCCGGAACGACCCCGCGGCGCCGTGTTCGGCCTCGCGCGCCGCACTCGCGAGGTGCTCGACGGGACGGAGGAGGCGCCCGGCGACGACCCAGCTCAACCAGACGCCGACGACCAGCGCGACGACGAACACGATCGACGACGTCGTGAGCAGGACGCGCAGGAGGTCGTTCTCGCCCGAGATCGTGACCGCCGCGCGCAGCTCGGCGGTCTCGGCGACGGGCGACGGCCCGGCGGTGGCGACGCCGCCGTCGCCCGCCGGCGCCCACGTCGCCGTCGGCGACGCGGGGTCGCCCGCGCCGGCGCCCGGCGCGTGCAGGGCGGTGATCCGGTAGTCCGGGACGAAGCGCATCACCAGGAACACCGAGGCCACGATCGACAGGCCCACGACCGTCAGCACCGCGCTGACGGTGGCGGTGAGCCGGAGACGGGCGCTGCCCCGGTGACGCAGCCCGCGCCTCCTGGGCTCTGCGGCCGACGAGCCGGTCTCGACGGTCACCGGTCGCCCCCGTCGGCGACGGCCTCGGCGTCCTCGGCGGCGATGCGGTAGCCGCTGCCGGGGACGGTGTGGATCACCCAGGGCTCGCCGAGGCGTCGCCGGAGGTTCGAGATCGTGACCCGCACCGAGTTGGTGAACGGGTCGGCGTTCTCGTCCCAGGCCTTCTCGAGCAGGCGCTCGGCACTGACCACGCCCCCGTCGGCCTCGAGCAGCACGCCGAGCACCGCGAACTCCTTCCGGGTGAGCTTCACGTACCGGCCGTCGCGGTAGACCTCGCGGCGGAACGCGTCGTACCGCAGGTCGCCGCGGACCGTGACCGGCGGGCGCGACCGACGCGGGCGCCGGGCGAGCGAGCGCATCCGGGCGATCAGCTCGGGGAACTCGAACGGCTTGGCGAGGTAGTCGTCGGCACCGAGCTCGAAGCCGTCGACCTTGTCACGGGTGCGTCCGGCCGCGGTCAGCATCACGATGCCCGGACCGTCGCCGGCCGCCGCCACCGCGGCGCAGACGTCGTCGCCGTGCGTGCCCGGCAGGTCGCGGTCGAGCAGCACGACGTCGTAGTCGTTCAGCGCGATCGCCTCGAGGGCGGCGTCGCCGTCGTGCACGACGTCGACGGCCATCGCGTGGCGCTCGAGGACGCTCTGGACGGCCTCGGCGAGGTAGACCTCGTCCTCGGCGACGAGTACGCGCATGGTGGCTCCTGTTCGGGTCGGGACGGACGGGACGCGGACGCCCTCCTCCAGGGTGACATGTCGGATGTCACCGAAACGTAAAGCCCGCCGTTTACGGGCCGGCAACGAGCCGTGCGGTGGTCTGGACCCCGTCGCCCGACGAGGGCGACGCCGCGACCGCCGGTCGCGGTCCGTGATCGTGGAAGACCAGGAGTCCCCTCATGTCCAGAACCCGTGGCACCCTCTTCGCCGCCCTCCCCCTGCTCGTCGTCGCCCTCGCCGGCTGCTCGACCGCCGCCGACGACGCCGCCGCCGAGACGAAGTCCGAGTCGCAGATCGCCGCCGACGCCCAGGCGTGGGACCTCGCGAACGCGAACTGCCTCCGCGAGGAGGGCGTCGACATCGGCGACCCCTCGGGCGACGGCGGGGGCGTGTCGATCTCCCGCGGCGACGCCGTGGACATGGACGCCCTGCTGGCCGCGTCGGAGCGGTGCACGGAGGCGACGACCGACGAACTCGGCGAGCGCCCCGTGACCGCGTCCGAGAAGAAGAGCCAGGACGAGTTCGACGCGAGGCTGCGCGAGTCGGCCGAGTGCGTCCGTGAGGCGGGATACGACGTGACCGACCAGCTCGACGGCGCGGGCGGCACGGCCACGATGGACGACGTCCCCGCGGGCGTGCTCGAGGAGTGCGGCGCCTTCGGCAGCATGCCCACGACGGTGACCCGGTGAGGCCGTCGCGCCGAGCCGTCGCCTGGTGGTCCGTCGCCGGTGTGGCCGTCGTCGGGACGGCCGTCACCGCCGTGTTGATGGTCGGGCCCCCCGGAGCGTCTGGTGACGACGACGCGGCGGGCACGACGCCGAGGCCGACCACGGCCGTCGTCGAGCAGGGCACGCTGACCGGCACGACGACCAGGGCGGGCACGCTCAGCCGCCTCGACGGCCCGACGATCACGGGGTCCGCACCCGGCACGATCACGTCGCTGCCGGAGGTCGGCGACGTCCTCACGGCACGCAGCGAGCTCTTCCGCGTCGACGACGAACCGGTCACCGCGTTCGAGGGCGCCCTGCCGCAGTGGCGGGCCTTCGGACAGGGCATGGCCGAGGGCCCGGACGTCCGGCAGGTCGAGGAGAACCTCAGAGCCTGGGGGTACTTCACGGGCACGCCGGACGACCGGTTCGACCGGCGCACCGCGACCGCCGTCTCGGCCTGGCAGAAGGACACCGGCCAGGAGCGCACCGGGTCGATCGACCAGGGCGCCCTGCAGTTCGTGACGGGGTCGTTCACGGTCCGCACCCTGGCGGCGGCCGTCGGCGACGCCTCGGGAGGCGACCTCTACGACACGGCGCGCGACGACGCGGTCGTGTCGGTCGACCTGCCGGTCGGGTCGCCGCTCGCCGCCGTCGACGGGGTCGTGTCGGTCGACCTGCCCGGCCACGGCAGCGTTCCCGGGCGCGTGTCCGACGTGGGCGCGGCCGTGGCCGACGAGACCACGGGCACGACGACGGTCCCCGTGACGGTGTCGCTCGACGACCCGGCGGCGGCCGGCGACCTGACCGAGGCGTCCGTGCAGGTCGACTTCGTCTCCGAGGTGGAGGAGGACGTGCTGCACGTGCCGGTGCTCGCCCTGGGTGCGGCCGTCGGCGACGGGTTCGTCGTCGAGGTGCTGCAGCCGGACGGCACGACCACGGCCGTGCCGGTGGAGGCCGGCCTGTTCGCCGGCGACCGGGTCGAGGTGTCCGGAGCCCTCGAGGCCGGCGACGAGGTCGTGGTGCCCGCATGAACGCCGTGATCGAGCTGCGTGACGTGACGCGCGAGTACGGCCGACCCCCGACGACCGCGTTGTCGTCGGTGTCGCTCCGGGTCGAGCGCGGCGAGTTCGTCGCGATCGTCGGCCCGTCGGGATCGGGCAAGTCGACGCTGTTGAACGTCCTCGGCACGCTCGACCGGCCCACCTCGGGCACCGTGCTCGTCGACGGCGTCGACGTGGCGGACCAGAACGACCGCGAGCTGTCGGCCCTGCGGGCGCACCGCATCGGCTTCGTCTTCCAGCAGTTCCACCTCAGCGAGGGCGTGACCGCGACCGACAACGTCGCGAACGGCCTGCTCTACGCGGGGGTGCCGATCCGGCAGCGACGGGCGCGGGCGCGCGAGGCGCTCGAGCGCGTCGGGCTGGGCCACCGACTGACGCACCGGCCGAACCAGCTCTCGGGTGGCGAACGGCAGCGGGTCGCCATCGCCCGGGCGGTCGTGCACCGCCCGCCGCTGCTGCTCGCCGACGAGCCCACCGGCAACCTCGACACGAAGGCCGGCGAGGGCATCGTGTCGCTCCTCGGCGAGCTGCACTCCGAGGGCACCTCGATCGTCGTCATCACCCACGACGTCGAGCTCGCCCGGCGGCTGCCGCGGCGGGTGACCATCCGCGACGGGCACCTCGAACACGACAGCGCGACGCGGGCGGGGGTGACCGCATGAACGCCTCGGAGACGCCCTCGCGCCTCCTCTGGTCGGACGTCGTGCGACTGGGGGTGTCCGGGCTGGCGTCGCGACCCACCAGGGCCGTGCTGTCGGCGCTCGGCATCGCCATCGGCATCGCGGCCATGATCGCCGTGGTCGGCATCTCGACGTCGAGCCAGGCGAAGCTCGCGGCGACCCTGGACGAGCTCGGCACGAACCTGCTCTCGGCCTCGCAGGGGAAGGACTTCTTCGGCGAGGCGGTCGACCTGCCACTCACCGCGGGGGCGTCGGCCGGGCACACCCAGGGGGTCCGGTCGGCAGCCACGACCGGCACGGTGGCCGACGTCGGCGTCTACCGCAGCAGCGCGGTGCCCGCGGGCAACACGAACGGCATCACGGTGCGGTCGGCGTCGCCCACGCTGCTGGAGGTGCTCGAGGCCCGCGTGGCGTCGGGCGTCTGGCTCACCGACGGCATGGCGCGGTACCCCGTGGTCGTGCTCGGGGCCGAGGCGGCGGCCCGGTTGGGCATCACCGTGCCGGGGCGCCACGTGATCGTCGGCAGCACCGAGTACGTGGTGGCGGGCATCCTCGAACCGGTGCCGTTGGCGGCCGAGATCGACTCGTCGGCGCTCATCGGTGAACGGGCCGCGGAGGCGCTGGCCGGTGCGCCCGTCCACCCGACGGCGGTCCACGTCCGGGCCGACCCCGCCCACGTGCAGGAGGTGCACGACCTGCTCGCCCGGTCCATCCAGCCGCGGAGCCCGTCCGACGTCGAGGTGACGCGGCCGTCCGACGCGCTGGCCGCACAGCAGGCCGCGGACCAGGCGTTCACCGGGTTGCTGGTCGGCCTCGGCGGGGTCGCGTTGCTGGTCGGCGGCATCGGGGTGGCGAACACGATGGTGATCTCGGTGCTCGAACGTCGACGCGAGATCGGGCTGCGGCGGGCGCTGGGGGCGACGAGGTCGCACATCCGTCGGCAGTTCCTGGCCGAGGCGCTCGTCCTGTCGCTGCTCGGCGGGGTCGCCGGGGTGCTGCTCGGGGCGGCGGTGACCGCGGCGTTCGCCGCGCTGCGGGGGTGGCCGACGGCGATACCGCCCGCGGTGCTGGTCGCCGGGCTCGTCGCGACGCTCGTGATCGGGGCTCTGGCCGGGCTCTGGCCGGCCGTGCGGGCGGCGCGCATCCCGCCGACGGAGGCGCTGCAGTCGTGAGGGGGGCCCCTCACCACCAGAACGGTGACTGCGGTCGGTAGGGCTCCTCGAGGCGGCGGACGTCGTCGTCGGTCAGCTCGACGTCCAGGGCGGCGACGGCGTCGGCGAGGTGGTGCGGCTTCGTCGCGCCGACGATCGGGGCCGAGACGACGGGGTTCCGCAGCACCCACGCCACGGCGACCTGGGCCATCGACACCCCGTGCTCGGCGGCGACCTGCTCGACGGCGTCGATGATCGGGCCGTCCTCGTCGGCGTCGAAGGCCTTCGCGACCTCGTCGACGGCGAACCGCTCGGTGGTCGCACCACGCGGTCGCGTCAGCCGCCCCTTGCCCTGCGGCGAGTAGGGCACGAGCCCGACGCCGAGGTCGGCGCAGAGCGGGATCATCTCGCGTTCCTCCTCGCGTTTCAGCAAGTTGTACTGGTCCTGCATGGTCGAGAACGGCGTCCAACCGTTGACCACGGCGGCGGTCTGCATCTTGGCGAACTGCCAGGCGAACATGCTCGAGGCGCCCGTGTACCGGACCTTGCCTGCCCGGACCAGGTCGTGGAGCGCCTCCATCGTCTCCTCCACCGGGGTCTCGGGGTCGAAGCGGTGGATCTGGTACAGGTCGACGTGGTCGGTGCCGAGTCGCGTGAGCGACGCGTCGACCTGCTCGAGGATCGCCCCGCGTGACAGACCTGCTCCCCCCGGACCGTCGTGCATGCGACCGCCGACCTTCGTCGCCAGCACGACGTCCTCGCGGCGGGAGTACTCGCGCATCGCGCGGCCGACGAACTCCTCGCCGGTGCCCTGCTGGTAGACGTTCGCGGTGTCCCAGAAGGTGACCCCGAGCTCGACGGCCTGGCGGAAGAACGGTGCCGAGGCCGCCTCGTCGAGCGTCCACGAGTGCAGGCCCCGGGTGGGGTCGCCGTAGCTCATGCAGCCGAGGCCGATGCGGCTGACCTTCAGCCCTGTGCTGCCCAGACGGGTGTACTTCACGGTCGTGCCTCCTCGGCGTTCGGGGGTGGTTGGTTCTCCATGGTGGCGGAGGCCTCTGCGGCGTCGGTCGCGCCGGGCGCGCGGCGGTGGAAGAGCGCGGCGATCGCCCAGGGGCCCGGCTGGAGACGCACCGCCATCTCGTCCAGCACCCGCGCCTCCTGCTCTCGGTCGCGCGTGAGGTCGGAGATCTCGCAGGAGGCGCGCCACCACATCGCGAGGCGGCTCACGATCCGGCCGCCTCGCGCGGTCCGCTCGCGACGTCGGGTCGGTCCGGGGCGTCGGCGCGGACGACCGCCGGGTCGGCCTGCGGCGCCGCCCAGCTGGCGAGGAGGCGGAGGCGCTCCTCGGTCGGCGAGCCGGGCTCGGCGCTGTAGACGAGGAAGTTCAGGCCCGGGCGGCCCATCGGCTCCATGGCCTCGTAGACCATGTCGAGCTGACCGACGACCGGGTGGTGGAAGCGCTTCTGGCCGGACGTGTGGTGGCGCACCTCGTGGGCGCCCCAGCGCACGCGGAACTCGTCGCTGCGGGTGGACAGTTCGCCGATCAGGTCGTGCAGGGCGCGGTCGTGGGGGTCGCGGCCGGCCTCGGTGCGCAGGATCGCGACGTTGATGTCGGCGGCCACCGACCACGACGGGTAGAAGGCCTCGGCCTGCTCGCGGTGCAGGAAGACGAAGCGGGCGAGGTTGACCGGCCGCTCGTCGAGGGCGTAGAGGTCGGAGTAGAGCGCACGGAAGAGCGCGTTCTCGGCGAGGACGTCCATGCGGCCGTTGCGGACGAACGCGGGCCCGGCCGTCACGGCGTCGAGCACGAGCTGCATGCTGCGCGAGACGGTCTCGGGCGGACGGCGTCGACGCCGGGCGCGCACGGGCGACTCGTTCGCGGCGCGGGCGAGGTCGGCCAGGTGCTCGCGTTCGGCGTCGTCGAGCAGCAGGGCGGTCGCGAGCGAGTCGAGCACGACCTCGGACACCCCGCCGAGGCGCCCGCGTTCGAGCCGCGTGTAGTACTCGACGCTGACGCCCGCGAGCAGCGCCACCTCGCTCCGCCGCAGTCCGGGCACGCGGCGTCCGGGCCCGCCCGGCAGCTCGACCTGCTCGGGCCGCACCCGCGCCCGTCGGCTGGTCAGGAAGTCGCGGATCTCGCTCTCGGTGTCCATGCCCTCGACGCTACGACAGGGGCGGGTCGCGGTGGGAAGCCCTGGTGGTGACCCCCTCGGCGCGACGACGGGACGAACCCCGTTCGCGAAGAAGAACCCCGATGAAACGGGGTTCGTCTTCGCGAACGGGGTTCGTCGTCGCGGACGGGGCCCATGACGATCCCGACCGCACCGCTCGGTAAGATCCGCACGTGCCTTCGACCCTCTACGAGCAGATCGCCGACGACCTGCGGCGGCGCATCCTGAGCGGCGACCTCGCGGTCGGCGACGACGTGCCGAGCGAGGGCGAGCTGGCCGAGCAGTGGCGCACCTCCCGCGGGCCGATCCGCAACGCCCTCGCCGCCCTGCGCTCCGAGGGCCTGGTCGAGACCCGGCGCGGCCGCCCGGCGCGGGTCGTCGCGCGCAAGGCGCACCACCCGGTCGACGTGTCGATCCCCTTCACCAAGTGGGTGCGCGACGTCGGCGGCGAGCCCGGCGCCCGCACGCAGGAGGTGTCGCTGCGCCGCGCCGACGACGACAAGGCCCGGTCGCTCGGCATCGAGCCGGGCGCCCTCGTGGTCGACGTCGTCCGGCTCCGACTCGTCGACGGCCGCCCGACCATGCTCGAGCGCCTGACCTTCATCGAGGAGGTCGGCCGCGTGCTGTTCGACGTCGACCTCGACACGGTGTCGATCACCGAGTACCTCGACTCGCGAGGCTTCGGCTACGCCGACATCGACCACGAGATCGACGCGGTCGCCGCCGACGAGCTCGACGCCGAGCTGCTCGGGGTCGAGCCCGGCACGCCGATCCTGCGGCTGCACCGCATCACGCGCGGCCCCGACGGCCGCACCTTCGAGGCCTCGGACGACCGGTACCGCAGCGACATCGTCCGCTTCACCGTCTCGGCGTCGGGCCGGGCCCGCGAGGGCGACCACTTCATCCGCGCGATCGGCCCCTGAGCGGCGCCGGCCCGCCCCTCCCCCGCGTCCGCGGACGCAGGAGGCGGGACGCAGGAGGCGCGGGGCAGCCCCCGCAGGCCGCCACAGCCCCCGGTCACTCCGGTCGGACGCCCACCCGCACCGACCCGCCGGCGGCGGCCGCCGCGATCCCGGCGTCGAGGTCGCGCAGGGCGACGACCTCGCCCACGAGGGCGTCGAGCGGCCAGGCCGCGTGCCTCCGTTCGACGAAGCGGACGGCCTCGACGAGGTGCCGCGGGGCGTAGTTGTGCACGCCGCGGAGGGTCACGAGACGTCGGACGACGCTCTCGGCGTCGAGCGGTACGGCCGGAGCGGGGAAGACGCTGCCGACGAGCACGGCCACGCCGCCGACGCCCAGCGCGGCGAGCGCCGAGGCCACGGCGTGCGGCGACCCGGAGGCCTCCACGGCGACGAGAGGGGCACCACCCGCGACCGAGAACGCGGTGCTGAGGCCGTCGTCCGCGTCGGGGGCAGCCGACGGGTCGGCCGTCGCGACCGCGCCGAAGCGGACGGCGAGTCGACGGCGGGCGGGCTCGGGGTCGACGACGACCACCCGGGCCCCGGCGTCGGTGGCCAGCGCGGTCGCCGTGAGGCCGATCAGCCCGGCCCCCGTGACGAGCACCACGGCACCGTCCAGGGGCACGATCGCCGAGGCGGCGTCGAGGGCCGCCACGGCCGTCGCCGTGCCGCACGACACGGGGGCCAGCAGCTCGGCGGGCAGGTCGGCCTCGACCGGGACGATCGCCGTGCCCGACCGCACGTGCACGTGCGTGGCGAAGCCGCCGCTCAGTTCCCAGCCCGTGAGGAGTCGCTCGTGCCCGTACTTCCGCACCGACTCGCACTTCTGCGGCAGGTCGCGTCGGCAGGTGGCGCACCGACCGCACGAGACGGTCAGCGACCAGACGACGCGTTGCCCGACGGCGAGCGGCGTCCCGTCCACGGCGGCCGCCCCCGGCCCGAGGGCGACCACGCGACCGACCTGCTCGTGTCCGAGGACGAGCGGGGCGGGCGCGCTCCGGTCACCCCGGGTGGTGTGCACGTCCGAGCCGCAGATCGTCGCCAGCTCGACCTCGACGAGGGCGTCGCCGGGCTCGAGGACGACCGAGGGCACCGCGACGGCCTCGTGCGGACGGCCGGGTTCGAGCCACACCATGGCGGTCGGGGCCGGGTCGAGGGGCAGCGCGGCCGGGGAGGCGGGGTCCGCCGGGGAAGCGACCCGCGCCTCCTGGTCCGTCGTCCGCGGCGGCACCCCCGTCCGCGGCAGGGCGGTGGTCACGCGACCGCGGTCGTCGACGCGCCGGCGGCCGCGACCCCGGCGAAGGCCGGCAGCCCGACGAGGTCGCGGACGCTCTCGAGCACGACGTCGG
Organism: Frigoribacterium sp. SL97; assembly: GCF_026625765.1. Classification (NCBI taxonomy): domain Bacteria; kingdom Bacillati; phylum Actinomycetota; class Actinomycetes; order Micrococcales; family Microbacteriaceae; genus Frigoribacterium; species Frigoribacterium sp. SL97. The sequence goes on along the minus strand of NZ_CP113062.1, from coordinate 566,677 downwards.
CCCCCGCGGCGAGCAGCTGCTCGCGGGTGTGCGCGCCGGTCGTCACGCCGACGACGAGGCCCGCACCGGCGGAGCGCCCCGAGAGGACGTCGCTGACGGTGTCGCCGACGACCGCGACGGCGGCGACCGACGAGGCACGGGTGCGCAGCAGCGCGGTCAGCACGAGGTCGGGTGCGGGGCGGCCGCGGCCGGCGTCGACGGGCGAGAGGGCGGCGTCGACCGTCCAGCCGAGCGCGTCGAGCAGGCGGTCGCGCGTGACGGGCGAGAAGCCCGTGGTCAGGACGACCGAGACCCCGGAGGCGCGGAGTGCGTCGACGAGGTCGCCCGCGCCCTCGATCGGCTCGACTCCCGACTCGTCGACGAGCTCGCCGTAGGCCACCTCGAACTCGTCGTTCGCGCGCTGCGCGAGCGCCGCGTCGCCCCCGGTGAGGTGCCGGAAGACCTCGATCTTCGAGCGGCCCATCGTGTCGCGGACGTACTGCAGGGCCTCGTCGCGGCTCAGCGTCGGGCCGAGGTCGACCCGGTCGGCGACGCGGGCGAAGGCCTGCTCGACCACGCCGTCGTCGACGACGGTCGTGCCGGCCATGTCGAGCACGACGAGCTCGATCGGGGTCGCGGCCTCGGCGGCGGGGGTGCCGGACGAGGCGGGGGTGGTGGCGGTCGTGGTGCTCATGCGGTGAGGCTCTCTGTGAGGGGCGAGGGGACGGCCGAGGGGACGGGCGAGGTGACAGGCGAGTGGACGGTCGAGGTCGGGGCGAGGGTGTCGAGCGCCCGGTCGCGCCCGCCGTCGAGGTGCGCCCCGACGACGTGCTCGGCGAGACCGAGCCCGGTGGTCATGCCGATGCCGGTCGAGACGACCGTGACGAGCACGCCCGGGGCGACCTCGTCGACGACGAACTCGTCGCGACCCGAGGCGTAGACGCCCTGCCACCGCTCGGTGACGACCGGCTCGGCGCCGAACAGCACGCGGAACTCGTCGAGGAAGGCGTCGGCGATCCGTTCGTCCTGGAACGGCGCGATCGAGGCGCCCTTGTGGTGGCTGTCGCCGACGATCACCGACCCGTCGGGCAGCTGCGTGTACATCTGGTTGAGGTCCATCGCGGCCAGGTCCGGGCGCTCGGCGTGCAGTCGGGACCGCACCGCGTCGGCCGCTCCGGTGCCGGCGAACGCGCTGTAGCGGATCAGCGACCAACCGGTCAGCAGCGGGGCGACGAGCGGCCGGACGAGGTCGGCCCGCACCCGCAGCATGTCGAGGCCGCAGCGCTCGAGGGCGTGTCGGTCGGCGAGGTCGGGCAGCAGCTGGTCGAGGTCGTGGTTGGTCGCGACGACGACCGTCCCGGTGTCGATCGGACCGCGGCTCGTCTCGACCCGTCCCGACGAGACCGACCCCACGGAGGTGCGGGTCAGGAAGCGCACCCCTCGCGTCTCGAGGTGCCGGCGGATCGCGTCGGCCGCCTCCCTCGGGTCGACCTGCAGGTCGTACGGGAGCAGGGCGCCGCCGACGACCGCACCGGGAGCCACCGGGGCCAGCGACGACAGCTCGGCCGCGTCGAGCCGCTCGATCTCGGGCCGGTCGCCCAGCACGCGGTCGGTGCGGGCGAGGGCCAGCTCGTCGAGCAGGTCGAGCTCGTCGACGTGTCGGGCGGCGACGAGGGTGCCACGCCGGGACAGCCAGAAGCCGGCGTCGCGGGCCAGCCGCAGCCAGAGCTCGCGGGCGGCGAGGGCGTGGCGGCGGGCCTCGCCGCTCTGCGGGGTGAGGCAGAGGTGGCCGAAGTTCCGCACGGTCGAGCCGCCGATCACCGGGGAGCGGTCGACGACCAGCACCGAGAGCCCCCGGTCGACGGCGGCGAGGGCGGCACCGAGGCCGACGACGCCCGAGCCGACGACGACCACGTCGTGCGGTGCCGCCGCGTGCCTTGCCGCCGCGGTCGGGGCCGCGGAGTGACGGGCCGTGCCGTGGGCCGTGTCGTGTGTCGCGGTCATCGGAAGACCCTCCGCATCCAGATGGCGAGCCCCTCGACGGCCAGGACCGTGACGAGGATCATCAGCACGATCGCCGTGACCGTCCCGTAGTTCGAGCCCTGGCTGGCGTTGAGCAGGTAGTAGCCGACTCCCCCGGCACCGACGATGCCGAGCAGCGTCGCGGCCCGCAGGTTGGTGTCGAGCATGTAGAAGGTGTGCCCGATCAGGGCGCGGGTGCCCTGCGGCAGGGTCGCCCCGGCGTAGACCTGCACGCGACTCGCCCCGGTGGCCGAGAGGGCGCGTTCGGGGCCGGGCGAGACCTCCTCGAACGAGTCGGCGAGCAGCTTGCCGAGCAGCCCGACGCCGCCGAGTGCCAGGGCGAGGGTGCCGGCCTGCGTGCCGAGCCCGGTGACGACGATCAGCACGATGGCGAGGATCACCTCGGGCACCCCGCGGATGCCGACGAGCAGCAGGCGCATGCCGCTGCGCACCCCTCGGCTCGGGGCGACGTTGCGGGCCGCGAGCGACCCGACCACGATCGAGGCGACGAGGGTCAGCACGGTCGCGGCCAGCGCGATGGCGATCGTCTCGCCCATGGCGGCGACCATCGTCGACGCCTCGTAGCTGCCGAACGACGGCGGCCAGAACTGCGTCGCGACGGCGGGCACCTTCGCCCAGACGGTGACGAGGTCGGACCAGGCGATGTCGCAGACGGCGACGCTCGCGACGACCACGGCGACCGCGAGCCACCCCCACGAGACGGTGCGTCGACGGGCGCGGTCCCACGGTCGGCGGAGGGCGGACTCGACGGTGGCGGGCACGGGACGCGACGGGGCGGGGTGACCGGCGCCGCGCCTCCTGGTGGCCCGTCGGACGACGCGGTCGCCAAGACCGCGGCCGGTCGGCGCGATGCCGAGCATGATGGCGCGGACGCTGCTCGAGACGATCTCCATCACGACGCAGAGAACGAAGATGACGAGGGCGTAGCCGAGGCCGAGGCCGTAGTCGAGCGACTTGAAGGCGAACGACATCTCCATGCCGAGGCCGACGACCCCGACGTAGCCGAGGATCACGCTGCCGCGGAGGTTGATGTCGTTGCGGTGCAGCACGGTCGCCACCCACGACGGCAGCACCTGGGGCAGCACGCCGGCGGTGAACTGCTGGAGGCGGCTGCCCCCGGCGGCACGGACGGCGGTGCGCGGACCCTCGTCGATCTGCTCGATCGCGTCGGCGAAGAGCTTCGAGATCATGCCGACCGAGTGCAGGCCGATGGCCAGGATGCCGGGCAGCGTGCCGAGGGAGAAGAGCAGCACGAACACCATGGCGAGCACGACGTCGGGCACGGCCCGGGCGAGCACCGTCACGAAGCGGGCGGCCGCACGCCACGCGGGGCCGGGGGTGGTGTTCGAGGCCGCGAGCACGGCGACCGGCACCGACAGGACGGCGGCGAGCAGGGTGCCGCAGATCACGAGGCCGAGCGTGAGGGCGGTGAGCTGCAGCAGCTCGCCGAGCGGGGGGAACTCGATCGCCCCGACGCGGCCGAAGAACCGCTCGGCGTTGGCCCAGCTCTGCAGCATCCGCGCGGGGTCGATGTCGACGCTGCGCAGGGCCACGAGGCTCGCGACCAGCAGGGCGACGAGGGTGAGGCCCGCCGCGACGCGCTCGGGCGAGACCCGGCGACGAGGAGGCGCGGTGACGGGAGCGGGGGCCGCCCCGGTCGTGCGCGGGCGCTCGGTGACGGCGGTCATCGGACGGCGTCCCCGGCGAGCTCGAGCTCGATGGCTGCCATCTGGTCGGTGCTCGTGGCGACGCGGCCGTAGATCTCCATCACCTGGGCCTTCGACAGGCCCTCGGTCCCGGTGTCGAGCACGACCCGACCGTGGCGCAGCCCGACGATGCGGTCGGCCCACGAGAGGGCGAGGTCGACCTGGTGCAGGCTGCAGATGACGGTGAGGCCCTCGTCGGCCGCGATCTCGCGGATCAACGCCATCACCTGGTCGCTCGACTCGGGGTCGAGCGAGGCGACGGGCTCGTCCGCGAGCAGCACCTGGGGACGCTGCATGAGGGCCCGGGCGATGGCGACGCGCTGCTGCTGGCCGCCCGAGAGGGTGTCGGCGCGCTGGTAGGCCCGGTCGAGCAGGCCGACTCGCTCGAGCCGGGCGAGCGCCTCGGCCTTCGCGGCCCGGCCGTACGACCAGAGCCCGAGCCGGGGCCCGCGCACGGAGGCGAGCGAGCCGGTCAGGACGTTCTCGAGCACGGTCAGCGACGGCACGAGTTCGAACTGCTGGAAGATGAACCCCACCTCGCTGCGCAGCCGCCGCAGGGCGCGCCCGGTGAGCTCGGTGACCTCGCGGCCGAGCACCGTGACGCGGCCGTCGGTCGGCCGTTCGAGGCCGTCGACGTGACGCAGCAGGGTGGACTTGCCCGAGCCGGAGAGGCCCAGCAGCACGACGACCTCGCCGCGTCGGACGCTGATCGAGGCGTCGTCGAGCGCGAGGGTCTCACCGAAGCGCTTGGTGATGCCCTCGAGCCGGACGACGGTCTCGGCGGGGGCGGTGTGCGGGTTCATGTTCGTCTCCGGTTCGTCGTGCTCGGGCCCCGGGACGTCGCCGGGACCCTCAAGCGCGCGAGGGTCCCGGCGGGTTCCCGGGGTGGGGAGGTGCTACGTCGTGCGGGTCAGGCCTTGCACTGCGACGCGTTCGTCTTCTCGCAGATGTCGCGGATCTGGTCGTAGTACGCGTCGTCGACCGGGGTGGTCTGGAAGAACACGGCACGGAAGCCCTCGCTGTCGGCACCCTCGATGCCCGCGGCGACCATGTCGTCGGCGGTGACGTTCGAGAGGATGTCCTTCAGCTGGGCCTTGACGTCGTCGGGCAGCGAGTCCGACTCGACGATGGGCGCGCCGGGCACCATCTGCTCGTCGATCATCTCGACGGCGTCGCTCTTGGCGACCTCGCTGTCCTCGGCGAAGCCGGCGTCGCACTCGGTGCCCTCGCCGACCTTCTGCACGCTGACGTCGTGCTTGCCCGCGAAGACCGGGGTGATGTCCTTCTCGGGGTCGATGCCGGCCTCGAGCAGCGCGTAGCTCGGGAAGAGGTAGCCCGAGGTCGACGACGGGTCGACGAAGCAGATCTTCTTGCCCTTCATGTCGGCGATCGACGTGATGTCGCTGCCCTTCGGCACGATGGCCTGCGAGTAGTAGCCGGGCTCCTGGCCCTCGGCCGTGGTGATCGACGAGATCGGGGTGAGCTCGGCGCCGTTGTTCGTGGCGGTGACGTAGGTGAAGCCCGAGAACGAGGCGACGTCGATCTGGCCGGCGATGCTCGCCTCGATCAGGGCCGCGTAGTCCGTCGACTCGTGGTACTCGACCGTCTTGCCGGTCTCCTTCGCGATGTAGTCCATCAGCGGCTGGTAGTTCGTCTCGGTGTCGACCGAGTCGGGCACGACGCCGAAGACGAGCGTGCTGTCGTCGACCGCGTAGCCACCGGCCGCGTCGGACGAACCGGTGGCCGAGGAGGCGGGGGTCGAGCAGGCGGACAGCGTGACGGCGAGCAGGGCGGCGCCGACGAGGGCGGTCGCGGCGCGGGGACGGCGGAGGGTCATGACGGCCTTTCGGGTGGGAGCAGGACGTGACGATGGTGGCACGCGCCCGACCGACATAGGAACCTATCTTCGGGCCCGTTCAACGAGAGTTCACCTCTTGTCTGCCTAACCCGGGCGAGCCGACCGCGGGGCGGGACGGGGTGCCGTCCCGGCCATGGCGGGTCCAGGTGCGGCGGTCTACCCTCGGACCACCACCCCGCCCTGCTCCCGCGACGAAGGCCTCCGCATGCGACACGACGACGGCACCCCCGACTCCCCCGGCGACGACCTCGTGACCTGGTCGGACGAGGCCCACCGCGAACTCGAGCTGCTCGTCGCCCGTGACCGCGAGGCCGAGCAGGCTCGGCAGCACGAGGCCGAGCGCGTCGCGCGGGTCGAACGGGCCGCCCGCCTCGAGCAGGAGCGCCGTCGCCGTGAGGCCGAGCTCCCGCCCGAACTGCGCGACGCCGACGACGAGCCGTACGACGGTGGGCCGAGGCGCCGACTCGTCATGGGGTCGTCGAAGGTGCTCGCCGCCGTCGCGCTGCTGGCCGCGGTCGCCGTCGCGGTGACCGGGTTCCTGTAGGCCGACCCGCGCCTCCTGGGCTCGTGCGTCGCCCGTCAGAGGGCGAGCAGGGCGATGCCGCCGAGCACGACGCCCGAGGCCGCGAGCCGCTTCACGAGCGAGCCCTCACGCAGCACGAGCGCCCCGAACACGGCCACCATCACCACGCTCGTCTCGCGGGCCGGGGCGACGAGGGCGACCGGCGCCGTCCGGATCGCCGTCAACACGAGGATGTACGACAGCGGCGACAACACGCCGAAGGCCAGCACCCGCGGCCAGTGGGCGCGGGCGACCGCGACGAGCTCGCCCCGACGCCGGCCGAGCGACGCGCTGTAGAAGACGACCTCGACGAGGGTCACGCCGACCATGAACGACACGGGCGAGAGGCCCCAGGTGCGCAGGGCGTGGGCGTCCCAGATCGTGTAGCTCGCGATGGCGAGGCCGGTGAGCAGGCCCCAGGCGATGCCCGGGTCGAGGCGACGGCGCGCCGGGCCGGGGGCGCCCGGCGTCGACGCGGTCGACGGCCCGTGAAGGAGGCGCGGCGCCGGAGAGCCGGTCGGCCGCCGGTCGATCAGTCCGGTCGCCACCACGCCCGCGACCACCACGGCGATGCCCACCACGGCCGTCGCCGAGAGCTGCTCGCCGAGCAGCAGGACGGCGAGACCCGCACTGACGGCCGGGCCGCTGCCGCGAGCCGTCGCGTAGACGGTCGACAGGGTGCCCACCTTGTAGCCGCGCTGCAGCACCGTCATGTAGACGACGTGGAGCACGGCCGAGACGCCCGCCCCGACCGCGAGGCCGCCGACACTCGCCCCGAGGCCGCCCGTGAAGGGGACGACCGGCAGCCAGAGCACGGTGCTGGCGACGGCTCCCCACCAGAGGAAGGGGGTGCCGAGGCGGCTCACCCCGTGGGCGACGACGTTCCAGCCGGCGTGGCAGACGGCGGCGGCGAGGACGAGCAGGAGGGCGGTGGTGGACATGCGAGGACCCATCGGCTCGGCGCGGGGCGCGCCGAACGGGTCCTCCAGGCTTTTGTCCGTTCAGATGACGGCCCGGCGATGGCGCCCGACCGTGGCGCCGCTCGGACCAGTCGGATCGTGGGACCCCGGAACCCTAGGCGCTGTCGCGGTCATCGTAGGGGCGGCGGGTGTCCGGGAGGTGAACCGTGCCGCGCTGCACCCGGTTTCGAACGATGCACCCGGAAGCTTCGGGGTGCATCGTTCGAAACCGGGTGCGAGGGCGATGGCCGGAACGGGATCGGGAGCGGCTCAGCCTTGCTGCACCGACCACGCGACGTCGAGGCTCGTGGCCTCGCCCGGCGCGAGGGTGACGAGCGGCCCCAGCACCTCGAGCTCGACGAGGTGCGCCGAGGGGTGCAGGTCGCCCAGCTCGCCGATCGGCGACGCCGTGGGGCGCTGCAGCCAGATCTCGACTTTCGAGCCGCCGTCGGGCCAGGTGCCCCCGGCCGCTGGCTCGGTGGCGAGCGTGAGCGTGGTGCCGTCGGGGTCGCGGTAGGCCGCGGAGCCCGACGCCTCGGGGTAGCCGCGCTTGGCCACGCCGGTCCCGACAGGCAGCAGCACGTCGTCCCCGTGGCGCGACGACGTGACGTCGCCCTCCCAGCCGCCGAGATCGAGCTCGACGGGAGGCGCGGCGTGGGCGACGACGACCGCGGCGTCCTCGAGGGGGCGACCCGCGCCTCCTCGGGTGTCGACCTGGCAGACCTCCCAGATCGACCAGGTGCGCGGGACGTCCGAGACGTTGGTGAAGGTCGCCGTCTGGCGGAACCCGGCACCGACGGCGGGCACCGTGAAGCGGCGCTCGACGCGGAGACCCGAGCGGGCGTCGTCGGCGCTGGTCAGCACCACGGTCGCGGTCCCGTCGTCGAGCTGCCACCCGACCGCCCACGGCCCCGAGTCGAGCACGGGGTCGGGCGGACCGGCCCACTCGTCGGGGCCCGACCAGCCCTGCGGCGCCGGCCAGGTCTTCGAGCCGCCGACGTTGGCCCAGGTCGACATGTCGCCGTCGCCCGCCGGCCACCCGGCCACGGGGACGACCGGTGCGAGGTCGGCGTCGATCAGATCCGGGTCGCGCCAGAGCCGCTCGCGGCCGTGGGCGACCAGCGACAGCAACCGACCGCCCCGGGTGGGTGCGAAGACGAGCTCGAGGTCGGGCGTCGTCACCCGCAGCAGCGGCAGCTCGGGCGTGCCCGCCTCGACGACGACCGGACGGGACGTCACGCGCGCGGAGCCGGTTCGCGCGAGCCGACCTCCTCGCGCGCGCCGGCCTCCTCGCGCACGGGCGCACCCGCCGGGATCAGCACGACCTTGCCCGTGGCCCCGGCCGCGGCGATCCGGTACGCCTCGTCGGCGTCGGTCAGCGGGAGCCGGTGCGAGACGACGATCTCGGGGCTGAGGCCGTCCGCGGCGATCATGCGCGCGACGTCCTCCATGCCCTGCACCGAGGTGACCCACGACGCCGTGAGGGTGAGCTGCTTGTGCAGCAGGGTGTCCGAGACCTCGGTCTCGAGGCGCCCGCCCTCGCCGAGCAGGCCGACGCGACCCCACTCGGCCGCGGCCTCGACCGCGGTCAGGCGGCCGGGCGTGCTGCCCGAGCAGTCGACCGTGACCTGGCAGCCGACGCCGTCGGTCAGGGCCAGCACGTTCGCGACCGCGTCGCCGTCGGCGAGGACGACGTCGTCGACCAGGCCGGTCGCCCGGACGAACTCGATGCGCTCGGGCGACCGCTCGACGCCGATCACCCGGCGGGCGCCGAGCATGCGGCCGAGCATCGCCGCGGCGAGGCCGACCGGCCCGAGGCCGACGACGAGCAGGTCCTCCCCGCCGTGCACGCCGGTGCGGCGCAGGCCCTCGTAGGCGGTGCCGAATCCGCAGGCGATCAGGGCGCCGTCGACGAAGGACAGCCCGTCGGGCAACGGCACGCAGGTCGACTCGTCGACCAGGACGTACTCGGCGTGGCCGCCGTCGCGCTGCCAGCCGTAGGACGCCTTGTTCGGCTGGTCGGTGCAGCTGATGAAGTAGCCCGAGCGGCAGTTGCGGCAGCGTCCGCAGCCCTGGATGTGGTAGACGATGACGTCGTCCCCGACGCCGAAGCGCGTGACCCCGGGGCCCGCCGAGACGATGCGGCCGCTCGGCTCGTGGCCGGCGACGACGCCCTGGTAGGCGGGGGCGCCGTCGAGGCCCTTGTGGGTCTTGTAGCCGTGGTAGATGAAGCCGATGTCGCTGCCGCAGATGCCGCTCGCGCCGACCTGCACGAGCACCTGCCCGGGGCCGGGCGTCGGCACGTCGTGCGTCCGCAGCTCGGCGGTGCCGTCGCCGGGCAGGAACACGCCCTGCATGGTGCCGGAGGGGGACGAGGAGGCGCGGGTCGCGTCCCCGGCGGAGGACGCGGTGGCGGAGGGTGCGGTGGTGGTCATGGCCTAGCTCTCTTCGATCGACCCGCGCTTGCGGGACAGGGTGACGTTGAGCAGCACGGCGAGCACGATGATGACACCGCGGACGACGCTCTGCAGGAAGGAGTCGACGCCGAGCAGCACGAGCCCGTTGCCGATCAGGGTGATGAAGATCACGCCGAGGAAGGTGCCGATCAGGCTGCCCCGGCCGCCCGACATCGCGGTGCCGCCGATGACGACCGCGGCGATGACGTCGAACTCGAGGCCGTTGGCGGCGCCGGCGTTGCCCGAGCCGAGGCGCGCCGCGAGCAGCACGCCGCTGAGGGCGCCGAGCATGCCCATGATCGCGAACAGCACGATCCGCACCCGGGCCACCTTGATGCCGGCCAGCCGGGCGGCCGCCGCGTTGCCGCCGATCGCGAAGACCGAGCGGCCGAACGCGGTCTTGCGGGCGACGAAGGCGAAGACGAGGAAGGCCAGGATCATCACGACGGCGGGCGTCGGGACGCCGAACACCGTGCCGGTGAGGAACGGCATGACCGGGTCGTCGAGCGGCAGCGGCACGGGCAGGGCGTCGGTGCCGAACTGGCCGAGGCCCCGCAGCACGCTCCAGAGCCCGAGGGTGGCGATGAACGACGGCACGAGGAACCTCGCGCGCAGCACGCCGGCGAGGGCGCCCCAACCGGCTCCGACCACGAGCGTGATGAGGATCGCCAGCAGGGCGGGCAGCCCCCACTGGGTCATGGCGACGGCGACGATCACCGACGAGAGCGCGACGGCGGGGCCGGTGCTCACGTCGATCTCGCCGGCGATGATCACCAGGGTCATGCCGGTGGCGGCGATGCCGATCAGCGCGGCGTCGCGCAGCAGGCCGCTCTGGTTCGCCACGGTGAAGAAGCCGACCGCGTTGAACATCAGGTAGAGGTACAGCAGCACGATCGCGACCAGCAGGCCGACGATGTTGACGAGCGTGGTGTTGCGACGGAAGGCGTCGCGGACGCGACCGAGCGCGGAGTCACGAGGCGCGCCTCCTGGTCCGCCGGTCGGGGTGGTCGTGGGGTCGAGTGTGGTGGTCATCGGGTCGTCCTTCTTCAGCTCGAGACCATGGAGGCCTGGAGCAGCACGGGCAGGGAGATGTCGGGGACGCGGAACTCCTCGCGGAGGCCGCCGTCGCGCAGCACGAGCACGCGGTCGCAGGCGAGGGGCAGCTCTTCGATCTCGCTCGAGACGAAGACGACGAGCTTGCCGGTGTCGGCGACGGCGCGCATGATCTCGTAGATCTGCGCCTTCGCCTCGACGTCGACGCCTCGCGTCGGCTCGTCGAGCAGCAGCACGCGGCTGTCGGCGTGCAGCCACCGCGCGATGACCGCCTTCTGCTGGTTGCCGCCGCTGAGCGTGCCGATCGGCCGGCCCAGGTCGTGCGCCTTGATGTTGAGACGCTCGGCGAGCGCCTTCGTGGCCGTCGCGATCGCACCCGATGACAGCGCGCCTCCTCGGGTCACCCGGCCGAAGTCGCTCATGACGATGTTCTCGTCGATGCCGAGGCCGGGGATCACGCCGCGGCCCTTGCGGTCCTCGGGCGTCATGCCGACCCCGAGGGCGAGCATGCGGGAGGCGCTGGGCCGGTCGACGACGGAACCCGCGATCGCGATCGTGCCCCCGCTCGCCGGACGGAACCCCGCGATCGCCTGGAGCAGCTCGGTGCGTCCCGAGCCCAGCAGGCCGGCGATGCCGAGCACCTCGCCGGCCCGACCCTCGAAGGTGAGGCCCGAGAGCTTCGGGGCGACCTCGAGGTCGGTGACGGCGAGCAGCACCTCGCCGCTCGTGACGGGGCGCGTCGCGACGGCGCGCTCCCCGGGGTCGGCGCCGATCATCAGCTCGATGATGTGGGCGGTGTCGCTGCCGGCGATCGACACCGTCTCGACGACCTTCCCGTTGCGCATCACCGTGGCCGTGTCGGCGATCTGCCGGATCTCGTCCATGCGGTGGCTGACGTAGAGCACGGCGACGCCCTGCGCCGCGAGGCGCTTGACCGTGTCGAGCACGAGGTCGACCTCGGCGGCGGCGAGCGCGCTGGTGGGCTCGTCGAGGATGAGGAGGCGCGGGTCGTCCTGCAACGCCCGGCCGATCTCGACGATCTGCTGTTGCGCGAGGGTCAGCCCGGCGACCTCGGCGTGCACGTCGATGTCGGCGCCGAGGCGGTCGAAGGTGGCACGGGCCCGCTCGACCATGGCCCGGGTGTCGATGCCGAAGCGGCCGCGCGGCCACCGGCCCATGGCCAGGTTCTCGGCCACGGTCACGCCGGGCACGAGGCTGAGCTCTTGGTAGCACGTGGCGACGCCGGCGGCGGCGGCCGCGGTCACGCCGCCGGCGCCGAGCGGCACGCCACCGAGCAGGACCTCGCCGGTCGTGGGGGTCTCGACCCCGCTCAGCAGCCGGATCAGCGTGGACTTGCCGGCACCGTTCTGGCCGAGCAGGGCCCGCACCTCGCCGGCGTGCACGGCGAAGTCGACGCCGTCGAGCGCGGTGACGCCGGGGTAGATCTGGCTGACGCCGCGGGCCTCGGCGATGGGGGCGCCGCGGTCACGGGCGGGATCGAGCGGCGCGTCCGGGGTGGGAGCTGTCGACTCTGACAAGGGGATCCTCCTGGGATCGAGGGGACGGGGTGAGGGGCGGCGGGGGCCCGGCGTCGTGCCGGGGCCCCCGGCGCCGATCAGGGGAGGCCGTCGGGGTGGGTCTCGGTCCACCCGGCGGCGTCGGCCGGCAGGTACAGGTCGATCGGTGCGGCCACGACCTTCTCGTCGGGCGTCTTGCCGTCGATGGCGTCCTGGGCCGCGGCGAAGGCGAGCTTGCCCGCCTCGATGCCGCTGATGTCGACGACGGCCTTGAGCACCGAACCGTCGGCCAGCTCGGCGGCGATGTCGCTCGTCATGTCCGAACCGAAGACGGCGACCTGACCGACGAGCCCTCGGGTCTGCACGGCCTTGTAGGCGCCGACGGTCGCGCCGCCCGCCTCACCGTAGAGACCGTCGAGGTCGGGGTTCGCGCTGAGCATCTGCTCGGCGGTCGAGACGGCGGTGTCGACCTCGGCGCCCTCCTGGTTGGCGACGAACACGGTGCCGGGCAGGGCCGCGGTCAGTGCCTCGGAGAAGCCCTTGTAGCGCTGCTGGCAGACCTCGTACTGCTCGCAGTTGATGACGCCCATCCTGGGCGCCGTGATGCCGGCCTCGGTGAAGTAGGCCGCGGCCTGCTTCCCGAGGTCGCCGCCGAACTTCAGCGGGTCGCCGAGCACCCACGCCGTGACGTACTGGTCGACGGCGTCGTCGCTGACGCAGGTGTTGTAGCAGATGACCGGGATGCCGGCCTCGCTGGCCTGCCGGACCGCGGGGACGCTGCCGTCGGTCGAGACCGCGGACAGGATGATGGCGCTGACGGCGGACGAGGTGAGCGTGTTCATGAACGAGCTCTCCTTCGACACGTCGCCCGCCGAGGTGGACTCGAGGAAGTCGACGTTCTTCGAGTCGGCGTCCGCGGCGTCCTGGACGCCCTTCTTGACGCCGCCGTAGAAGCCTTGGGAGTCGAGGTAGAGGGCGCCGATGCGCTCGGTGCCGCCGTCGCCTCCGTCGGCGCTGGGGATGGAGCAGCCCGCGAGCGCGACCGACGCGGCGAGCGCGGCGGCCACGGCGAGGACGCGCCGTCGGGTCCTGGTGATGGGTGACATGGTCGGGGTTCCTTTCTAGGGGCGCACGGCGTCGTCGCCGGGCGTGACCACGGGTGCGGTCGGGTCGGAGGAGGCGCGGGTCGGGTCGGAGGAGGCGCGGGTCGGGTCGGTCGTGACCCCGAGCTCGGCCGAGAGGGCGGCGACGACGCGGCGCAGGGTCGCCACCTCGGCGTCGCGCACGTCCTGCGGGTCGTCGTGGAAGAGCAGCATCGACGGTAGCGAGGTGGCGAAGTAGTCGACCTCGCCCGGTGTGCGCGAGAGCTCGTCCACGTACGAGTCGAAGTCCCCCAGCAGGTCGGCCGCCCGGTCGGCCTCGCCCAGACGGGAGAGGGCACGGACGGTGGCCGCGCTGCGCTCGGTGAAGGCCTGCGTGGCCATCCCCGCGAAGTCGCCGGTCGACCGGGAGGCCTCGGACCAGGCGGTCCGGGCGGCGTCGGCGTCTCCCGCCGCGGCGAGCGCGTCGCCGAGGGCCAGGTGCAGCTCGGCCGTGGTGGCGAGCGGGTGCCGTGCCTCGCCGAGGGTGGCGGGTGGCGTGAGGGCGGCCTCGACGGCGGACCGCGCCCGGTCGGCGTCGCCCTCGGCCAGCGCCCGACGGGACACGGCGAGGCACGCGTCGTCCCAGGCGCCGAGCACCTGGCCCTCGCCGCCCTCCCAGGGCTGGAAGCTGCGCGAGGTGAGCACGGCGAGCGCGTCGTCCGGACGTCCCACCTCGGTGAGCAGTCGGGCGCGCACCACGCAGAGGTCGTCCCGCTCGGCGACGAGGTCGATCCGTGACTCGAGCTCGGCCAGCCGGTCGTCGGCGGACGCCCCCAGCCGCCCGGCCAACTCGTCGGACTCGAAGAGCAGCCGGGAGTCGTCGGGACGGACGCGCAGCGCGTCGTCGTAGTGACGTGCCGCGAGGTCGGGGTCGGCCAGCACGTTGTAGGCGGCCACGCCGAGGTTCCGCTGCACGACGGCGGCCTGCGCGTCGTCCAGGTCGGTCGCGGCGGCTCGTCGCCACGCGTCGACGGCGTCCTGCCCGCGGCCCCGGTCGTACCACCAGCTGCCCAGCAGCGACCAGGCGAGGCCGTCGGCCGGCTCGAGGGCGACCGCGTCGAGCAGGGCGGCGACGTCGTCGAGGCGCGAGGGCAGGCAGTTGGTCGCGTCGAGGGCGTGGACCGTGGCGAGTGCCCGGCGCGCCTCGTCGACGCGGCCGGTCCTCGCCAACGAGGAGGCGCGGTGGTAGGCGAGCAGCGGACCGACGGCCACCTGCCCGAGCGCGGTGGACGCGACGGCCCCCTGGGCGAGGTCGAGGACGCGGAGCGCCTCGTCGACGTGCCCGGACGAGCCGTACTCGAGCGCGACGTCGAGCAGCGTCGGGGCGTCGTCCGTGAGGCGTCGGCCCGCGAGGTGTCGCGCCCACTGGTCGAGCGGGTCGAGCTCGAGGGTCTCGGCGAGCAGCCGGTCCGCCTCGTCGTGTCGGCCGAGGCCGCGCAGGGTCAGCGCGAGCAGGTCGCGCACCTGCAGGTTGTCGGTGCCGTGCGACAGGGCCGTGCGCAGCAGGGCCTCGGCCCGGACGGGGTCGGCCGGACCGGCGAGCCGGGCCAGGGCCAGCGACGCGGGAGCCACCCAGGCGGCGTTCCAGGCGGACTTCTCCAGCGCCTCCTTCGCCTCGGGGGTGCGCCCGAGGCGCAGGAGCGTGAGGCCGAGACGGTAGAGGGCCTCGCCGTCGGCCGGGTTCGGCGCCCAGGCCGACTGACGGCCCACCGCGACACGGAGGAGCACGAGGGCTTCGTCGTAGCGGGCCGCGGCGTGGAGGAGGGTCGCCAGGGCGACGTTGCTCCGCACGTCGCCCGGGTCGCGGCGGAGCGCCTCACGCCAGTAGGGCTCGGGCGAGCGGGTCGCGTGACGGTACTGCCGCAGGTACTGGCCGATGAGGAAGAGCTCCTCGACGGTCTCGACGTCGGCGGGGGCGGGCGGGGCGACGGCGGCCTCGGGGGCGGCGATCTCGGGGGCGCCGGGCTCCGGGGTGCCGGCCGCGGCCACGGCGTCGAGGCTCGCCTGGACCGTGGCGCCGGCGACCGTGACGAGCGTGCGTCCGGCGGAGCGCGCCTCCACGACGACGTCGGAGAGGAGGACGCCCGCCGACAGGGACCGGTCGAGCACCGACGGCAGGCCGGGTTCGACGTCGACCGTGACCGAGTCGAGGACGGTGCCGTCGACCGTGCGGACGACGACCTCGGCCCGCGGGTGGACGGCCGTGACGGCGAGACCGATGCGCAGGACGTTCCCGGCCCCGGCGGTGTCGTCGAGCTGCTCGACGCGCAGGGCCGCGTCACGGGTCGCCTGGTGGGCGGGACCGATCTCGGTGATCGGGTACCAGAACTGGCTGAAGGTCTTCGTCTCGCCCGGGGTGAGGAACGAGAAGTCGGGCTGGTTGTCGGTGTACACGCCGGCCATCAGCTCGACGTAGGGGCCGTCGCCGTCGGTGAGGTTCGCGTCCCAGGCGTGGCCGAAGGGGGCGTCGCCCCAGGTCCACTGCTTCTTGCCGGGCGAGATCGCCCGGTCGGCCCAGTGCACGAAGCCCGCGCGGCGCCCGTGGTCGTAGCCGCCGAAGAAGTCGTCGTCGGTGTGGGTCACCATGTACGAGGTCGGCACGGGGATGTTGCGGTACCAGTCGAGGCGGTCGGCGTCGGGGTGCTCGTCGTCGACGCGGGCCGGGTAGTCGACGCCGTAGTAGTCGCCCTCGACCCGGGGGAAGGTCACGACGGCCCGTTTGGCGTGATCGGCCACGTGCCGCACGTCGGTGGGGAAGAACGACTGGTAGTCGTCGCCCACGGCGGCGGCGACGTTGGCCCACCAGAGGAAGGTCTGCGTCTCGTCGCTGCGGTTGAAGAGGCGCACCCTGGCCTCGATGAGCGACGAGTCGGGGCGCAGGCGGATGCCGTGCATGCCCTTCATCCGGGCGAAGGGGTCGTGGTCGGAGCACCACACCGTCACCGACCCGTCGGCCTCGCGCTCGATCGACACGTCGGTCGGCAGGAAGGTCGCGGGGCGGTGGTGCTGCGGCCAGTTGAACTCGACGCCGCCCGAGATCCACGGACCGGCCAGGCCGACCAGGGCGGGCTTGATGACGTTGTTGCGGTAGAAGACGTCGTAGTCGGCGGTCTTGTCGTAGGCGACGTGCAGCCGTCCGCCGAGCTGGGGCAGGATCACCAGGCGCAGCCAGCGGTTCTCGAGGTGGACGGCCTGCCACTCGTGCGGCCGCTTCTCGGCGGAGATGCGCTCGTGGAACGGCAGCGGGAACACCCGCCCGGACGATCCCTGGTAGACGCGGGCGTCGAGGAAGGCGGGGTACCGGTCGGGCTCGCCCGGCAGGTAGGTGTCGAGGACAAGGGGTTCCGACCAGACGGCGACTCCGGCGTCGGCCTGATCAGTGGGCACGGGGGGAAGAGCCATCTTCGACTCGGCGGTGAGCATGGTCCGAGCGTACGGAGGCCCCGAGCCCGTCGGAACGACCGATCCTGCCTACTGCCTGGACGAAACCACTGCGGCGGGCCAGACTCGTCCGCATGCTCCTCGAGGACGGCTTCCCCGGTCAACGCCTGCTCGTCATGCCCCGACCCCGGGTGCGGGCCGCCCTCTCCCGGCCGGGCACGTCCCACCTCGTCGTCACCGACGCGGGCTACTTCCCCCGGGCCCGGGCGCACGGCATGACCCGGCCCGACGGCGTCGACCAGTGCGTGGTGCTGGTCTGCACCCGGGGCTCGGGCTGGTGCGAGGTCGCCGGGGTGCGGCACCCCGTGCGGTCGGGGCAGGTCGTGATCGTGCCCCCGGGCGTCGCGCACGCCTACGGCGCCGACGACGCCACCCCCTGGACCCTCTGGTGGCTGCACGTGGCCGGGCACGACCTCGCCGAGTTCCTCCGCGTCGCCGGGGTCCGGGCCGGCGCCCCGGTGCGCGAGCTGTCGGACGTCTACCGCATCGTGGCCCTGGTCGAGGAGGTCGTCCAGGCCATGGAGCGCGACCAGACCTTCGCCAGCGCCCTGGCCGCCTCGGGAGCCGCGTGGCACCTCATGGCGCTCGTGTCGTCCGAGCGGACGGCCGGGGCACCACGGGTGTCCGCGGTCGGTCAGGCCCAGGAGTACCTGCGCCAGCACGTCACCGAGCGCGTCTCGGTCGACGAGCTCGCCGCGATGGCCCGGCTGAGCCCCTCGCACTTCGCCACCCGTTTCCGCCGCGAGACCGGCGTCACGCCGCTGCGGTACCAGACCCAGTTGCGCATGGCGCGGGCCCGCGAGCTGCTGGACACGACCGACTCGCCGGTCGGCCTCGTGTCCGAGCGCGTCGGCTACGTCGACCCCTTCTACTTCGCCCGCCAGTTCAAGGCCGTCCACGGGGTCTCACCGACGGCGTACCGGGCACAGCGGAAGGGCTGAGCGGCCGACGCCTGCCTCGAGACACCCGGTTTCGAACGATGCACCCAGAAGCTTCCGGGTGCATCGTTCGGGACCGGGTTCATCGGCGCAGGAGCTCACGCATGGCGCGTCGAGCGATGCGGTCCGGCGAACCGCGACCCGGCTCACGCACTGCACCGCGTTTCGTGCACTGCACCGCGTCTAGTCGGGGTGCAGTGCACGAAACGCGGTGCGGTGCGGTGCGGTGCGCCCACGACCACGCCGGGGACGACGAACGCCCCCGCACACACGGTGCGGGGGCGTCCGGCGGAACGGCTCGGATCAGGCGAAGGTCGCCGCGTCGATCACGAAGCGGTAGCGCACGTCGGACTTCAGGACGCGGTCGTAGGCCTCGTTGATCTGGTCGGCGTCGATCAGCTCGGTCTCGGGCACGATGCCGTGCTCGGCGCAGAAGTCGAGCATCTCCTGGGTCTCGCGGATGCCGCCGATGGCGGAACCGGCCCAGCTGCGACGCGCCGGGATCAGCGCGAACGCGGGCACCTCGAGTGGCTCGGACGGGGCGCCGACGTTGACGAGGGTGCCGTCGACGGCCAGCAGGCCGAGGTACGCGCCCATGTCGACCTTCGCCGAGACGGTGTTGATGATCAGGTCGAACGAGTTCGCCAGGTCGGTGAAGGTCTGCTCGTCGCTGGTCGCGTAGTGCGCCTTGGCGCCGAAACGCAGCGAGTCCTCCTTCTTCGAGGTGGTCTGCGACAGCACGGTGACGTCGGCGCCGAGTGCGGCAGCGATCTTGACGCCCATGTGGCCGAGGCCGCCCATGCCGACGATGGCGACCTTGGTGCCCTCGGTGACGCCCCAGTGGTGCAGCGGCGAGTACAGCGTGATGCCGGCGCAGAGCAGCGGTGCGACCTTGTCGTAGTCGAGCGACTCGGGCACGCGCAGCACGAAGTCCTCGGTGACGACGACGGCCTGCGAGTAGCCGCCCTGGGTGATGCTGCCGTCGGCCGGGTCGACGCCCGTGTAGGTGCCGACGTTGCCCTTGGCGCAGTACTGCTCGTCGCCACGCTTGCAGTACTCGCACTCGCCGCACGAGTTGACCATGCAGCCGACGCCGACGCGGTCGCCGACCTCGTACTTGGTGACCTCGGAGCCGACCTCCGAGACGGTGCCGACGATCTCGTGACCGACGACCTGCGGGTACTGGATCTCGCCCCACTCGCCGCGGACGGTGTGGATGTCGCTGTGACAGATGCCGGCGTAGGCGATGTCGATCATGACGTCCTTCGGGCCGACGTCGCGGCGCTCGATGGTCGTCTTGACGAGGGGCTCGGTGGCGGACGGTGCCGCGTAGGCGTTGACGGTGCGCATGGGTCTCCTGGGGGTGGATTCGGTACGGGGACGAGGGGCGGGTCGGAACGCGGTGCTCGACGACGGGCTCCTCGTCATCGACGCTACGCCCCCGCGCCGATCGTGGGAGGCCCTGGCAGGGCCCCCGACGCGACGGCCCGCAGGAGGCGCGGTGCGCGACCGTCCGGCACCGCGCCTCCTGCGGGTGGTCCGCTCGGGCACCGGTCACCGTGAGACACGCTTCCGGGTGGGAAAGTGCCCTGACTCGCGGCTCGGCTCGCACGGTGCGCGGCGTAGCAAGGAGCGAGACGCAGCACCGGGTGGTCCGGTGCCGGACGAAGGAGTCGACATGGCAAGCGGAGTGGCAACGGTATGGGTACCCGTGACGGACATGGGGCGGGCGACGGCGTTCTACCGTGACGCGCTCGGCCTCACGGTGAAGGACGAGAGCGACGACTGGACCGAGATCGACGCGAACGGCCTGATGATCGGCCTCAACGGTCGCGAAGAGGCCGCGGCGTCGAGCGAGGGCGGGGCGGTCATCACGTTCCAGCCCGACGGCAGCCTCGAGGACGCCCTGGCCGACCTGCAGGCGCGCGGCGCCGACGTGACGGGCTCGATCAGCGAGCACCCGTGGGGCCGCATCCTGCCCTTCAAGGACTCCGAGGGCAACGACCTGCAGTTCTACACGCCGCCGACCGACTGACGTCGGGGCCCCGAGGAGGCGCGGTGCCGGTCCGACCGGCACCGCGCCTCCCGCGTGTGGTGGCGCCGCGGCGGGGCCGGTCGCGCCGCGGTCGCGTCGACCCGGCCGCGACCCCCCATGATGTGGGGATGGTCACCGAGATCCTCATCCTGAGCAACCTGCTCGCCGGCCCGCAGCACGGGTACGACATCAAGCGGAACGTGCGGCGCCCGGGCCTCGGCGTGGTCAACAACAACGCCGTCTACACGACGCTGAAGCGCCTGCACGACCGGGGCGCGCTCGACCGTCGCACCGTGGAGACCACGGGTCGCCCGAACCGCCAGGTGTTCTCGCTGACCGACGCGGGCCGCGACCTGCTGATCGGGCGGGTCGCCGACTTCCCCCTCTCCCGCGCCGGCGACGACGAGGAGTTCTACGTCCGGTTCGCGCTGCTGGACCTGGTCGACGAGGCGACGCGGGCGACGATCTTCGCCACGCGCCTCCAGGCCCTCGACGAGCGCATGGCGACGGCCCAGGCCTACCTCGACGCCAGCGACGACGACGCGACGCGCTTCCCCGTCCAGTCGGTCGCGATGTTCCGGCACCTGCTCGACCAGCTGCGCAGCGAGCGGGCCTGGGTCGAGGACTACTCGCGCGACGGCGAGATCGGGGCACCCAGGGCCCCGTAGAGCGGGGCACCTTTTTTTCGCTCCGTCCATTGATGACTAGTACCAACTGGACTAGCGTGACCTCGAAGCCACGCGTCAGCCGATCGCGTCACCTCGTCGCCGGCAGCCGACGTCACCGGCGTGGGCCGGCCCGGGCGACGAGGCGCCGTCGGGTCGTCGTGGCAGGGGCGTCACCGGTCGGGCCGGGGTGACCGCGGGGGGTCGCGGGCACTCCGGAGGTGACAGCCTGCAGGAGGAGCGGGGTCGTCTGAACCGACACCGCACCTCCTGCAGGTGAGGCGACCGGCTCAGGCGTCGAAGTCGGTGGCGCGACTGCGCTCCGCCCATGCGTCGACGTCGCGGCGGAGGTCGTCGAGTGCGCCCGTGACGATCTCGACGGCGTCCGAGCCGAGCAGCAGCAGGTACGGGGCCTCGCCCGAGTCGACCGCGTCGACGAGCAGGCGGGCACCGGCGGCGGGGTCGCCGGGTTGGGTGCCGTCCGAGGTGTCGGCCTCGATGCGGCGACGTCCGGCGGTCTCGGCGTAGTCGGCGATGGGCGTGGCGGACTGCGTGAGCGAGCGCCCCGAGAAGTCGGTGCGGAACGAGCCCGGTTCGACGACCGTCGCCGTGATGCCGAGCGGGGCGAGTTCGGTGCGCAGGGCCATGGTCATCTGCTCGATCGCGGCCTTGACGGCGCCGTAGTAGCCCGAGCCGGGGCCCGTGCGGCGGGCACCGATCGACGACAGGTTGACGATCGTGCCGCTGCGGCGGGCGCGCATGCCGGGCAGGACGGCCTTGACGGTGCGGACGCTGCCGTGGAAGTGCGTGTCGAACAGGCGCGCCACGTCGGCGTCGTCACCCTCCTCGACGGCGGAGCGGTAGCCGTAGCCGGCGTTGTTGACGAGGACGTCGACGCCGCCGAACCGCTCGGTGGCGAGGCGGACGGCCGCGGTCACCTGGTCGGGGTCGGTGACGTCCAGGGCTGTGGCGACGGCGTGGTCGGGGTGGGCGTCGGCGATGTCCTGCACGGCCGAGGCGTCGCGCGCGGTGACGACGACGTCGTGTCCGCGGGCCAGCGCCTCCTCGGCGAAGGCTCGCCCCAACCCCGTGGAGCAGCCGGTGATCAACCAGGTCGACATGTGGTCTCTTCTCTCTCGTGCGTCGCGGTCGCTGACGCGCCGCACCCCAGACAACCAAGGAGGCGCGGTGCCCGTCGGGTCCCGCCGCCCCCTGTCCCAGCAGTACCCCCCTCGCGTCGCTGCCCCGCGTCGCACCGCCCACTGAACGTCGCACCGCCCACGTGCGCGGTGCGACGTCCAGTCGGCGGTGCGACGTCGGCGCCCGGCTCCCGCCGGGGCGGGGCGTGTCGGGCCGAGGGACCCTGGCGGGGCCTCCCTGCCCCGCCCGCGCCGGCCTAGCGTCGAGAGCGACCCGGCCCGGCGGGCACCCCGCCGCCCGGAGCCGGCGTCCGGCACCGGACGTCCCGGCCCCGACACCCACCACCAGGAGCTCAGCCATGTCAGATCAGCCCGTCCAGGTCGGCGGAGGGCGCACCCTCTTCGGCGACTTCGCCCCCAAGCTCGCCGAACTCACCGACGACGTCCTCTTCGCCGACGTCTGGAACCGCCCCGAACTGTCCGCGCGCGACCGCAGCCTCGTCACCGTCGCGGTGCTCACCGCCGGCGGCAACACCGAGCAGCTGCGGTTCCACCTCGGCCGCGCCGTCGAGAACGGCGTCACCCGGGACGAGCTCGTCGAGGCGATCACCCACGTGACGCTCTACGCGGGCTGGCCCCGCGGGATGGCCGCCATGGGCGTCGCCCAGGAGCTCTTCACCGACGACGCAGACGACGACACCGACGAGAAGTGAGGAACCCGTGAAGATCCTGCCCCCGCAGCCCACGACCCTGAACCCCGACGAGCAGTTCCCGGGCCAGGTGTGGCTCGACCCCATCGTCACCCCGCAGACCGACGACCAGCGCGCGACGGTCGCGAAGGTCCGCTTCGCGCCCGGCGCGCGGACCGCCTGGCACCACCACGCGCGAGGCCAGTTCCTGTACGTCACCCAGGGCGTCGCCCGGTTCGGCACCCGCGACGGGAAGGTCGTCGACGTCCACCCCGGCCAGACGATCTACCTCGCGCCGGGCGAGGAGCACTTCCACGCCGCCGCCGAGGGCAGCTTCATGGAGCACGTCGCCGTCCTCGAGGCGGCCGACGACCCGGCCACCACCACGACCTGGCTCGAGCGCATCACCGACGAGGACTACGCCGGCCGAGACGCCGACTGAGGCGCCGAGACCCCAGGAAGTCGCCGAGGAGGCGCGGTGCGATTCGATCCGGCACCGCGCCTCCTCGGGTCGCTCCGTCGCGCGGCCGAGCCGTTCGCGGCCGAACGCTCGTAGGGTCGAGGGATGACGACGACGACGTGGACGACCCTGCAGCTCATCCTCTCCGCCGGAGTGGTCGTGTGCGGCGCACTGCTGACGAGGGGTGGCAGTGACCTCGTGGGCGTGCTGATGATCCTCAGCGGGTCGGCCTCGATCGTGGTCGGGCTGCGGGCCATGGCCGTGACCCGGCGCGTCGAGAGGCAGCACGCCGCCCTCGAGGCCGGCGACGCCCCGACGCACGAGCGCTGACGCCGGCAGCCCGGACGGCACCGCCACCGCCAATCCCCCCGACCACCACCGAGCACGAGGCCCCCATGACCGACATCCCCTGGACCACCGGCACCTGGACCACCGAGCCGACCGCGGTCGACGTCGCCGACGACGGCATGCGCGTCACGGCAGCCGAGGGCAGCGACGCCTGGCGCCTCACGTCGTACGGGTTCGTCCACGACACCGAGCACGCCCTGGTCGCCCCGTTCGAGCAGGGCACCGCCATGGAGGTGTCGTTCGTCCTCGACTTCTCGGCCCAGTTCGACCAGGCCGGGATCTTCGTCTCGGTCGACCCCGAGACCTGGGTCAAGGCCGGGGTCGAGCTCAGCGACGGCGAGCAGAGCCTCGGCGCGGTCGTGACGCGGGGACAGTCGGATTGGTCGCTCTCGCCGGTCGACTGGACCGGCCGCACCGTGACGATCCGAGCCAGCCGCTCCGGAGACGCGCTCACCATCCGGGCCCGGGTCGACGCCGAGCCGTGGCGCCTGGTCCGCGTCGCCCCGCTCTCCCCGGACGCCGCGGCGAGCGCCGGCCCCTTCTGCTGCGCCCCCTCGCGCGCCGACCTCACCGTGCACTTCACCTCGTGGACGACGTCCGCCGCCGACGAGAGCCTGCACCCCGAGGACTGAGCACGTGCCCGACCCCGCGGGCCGCGCCCGACGCCTCGGCCTGGGGACGGCCCCGTGGGCTGGGGACGGCGGAGCCGAGGAGGCGCGACGACGCTCGGCGACGGGTCGGTCACCGTCGAGGTCCGTTCTTGACAAATTTGTTGAGCGCACTCAGGATTGAGCACACTCGGATGCTCGACGCCGAGACCCCTCGGACTGAGGACGTCACGGGCCGCGCCGGCGAGCCCATCACCCGCAGCCTCAGCCCCAGCCCCCCAGGAGCACCCCATGCGAGCCTTCGCCTTCGACGCCTACGCGAAACCCCTGCACGAAGTCGACGTGCCCGAGCCGACCGTCGGTGACCACGACGTCCTGATCGGGGTCGCCGCCGCCGGTCTGAACCACCTCGACGCGAAGATCCGCGAGGGCGAGTTCACGCTGATCCTCCCGTACCGGACGCCCCTCGTCCTCGGCCACGACGTCGCCGGCACGGTCATCGAGGCCGGCGGCTCGGTCCGCAGCCTGGAGCCCGGCGACGAGGTCTTCGCCCGCCCCCGCGACCACCGGATCGGCGCCTTCGCCGAGCGCATCGCCCTCGACGAGGCCGACGTCGCCCTCGCCCCGACCTCGATCCGCACCGTCGAGGCCGCGTCGCTCCCCCTCGTCGCCCTGACCGCCTGGCAGGCCCTCGTCGAGCGAGGCGACGTGAAGCCCGGCCAGAAGGTGCTGATCCACGCGGGCGCGGGCGGGGTCGGCACGATCGCGATCCAGCTCGCGAAGCACCTCGGCGCGCACGTCGCGACCACCGCCTCCTCGTCGAACGCCGACTTCGTGCGCGAGCTCGGTGCCGACGTCGTCATCGACCACCGCACCCAGGACTTCGAGCAGGAGCTGTCCGGCTACGACCTTGTCCTCGACAGCCTCGGCGGCGAGAACCTGGCGAAGTCGCTCCGGGTGCTCCGCCCCGGTGGTCTTGCGATCGGCATCCAGGGGCCGCCCACCCCCGCCTTCGCGAAGGACGCCGGACTGAACCCGGTCGTCCGCCTCGCCATCGCGGCCCTCAGCCGCAAGGTGCGTGCCCAGGCGAAGAAGCTCGGTGTCTCGTACGAGTTCCTCTTCATGCGCGCCGACGGCGGCCAGTTGGCCGAGATCGCCGCCCTCGTCGACGCGGGCGCGATCCGCCCGGCCGTCGGCGCGACCCACCCGTTCGCCGAGACGGCGACCGCGCTCGACGACCTCGGGAAGGTCCGCATCCGCGGCAAGGCGGTCGTCACCCTCCCGTGACGGTCGGCACACGGCCGACGTGGCGGGGCACCACGGCCGACGGGACGCGTCAGCGCGGCAGGATCACCTCGAGCTGGCGTCGCACCCCCGCCACGATCTCGTCGTCCGGCACGGACTCGTCGACCGCCGACGACATCGCGAGCATCATCACCGCCGACACGACGTGGGCGAACGCGGCCGCGTCGGAGGGCGTCGCCGAGGTGAGGCGCGCGACGATCCCGGCCACCGCCTCCTCGGTCCTGGCCACGATCGCGAGCGCCTCGGCGTGGTGCGGCTCGGCGGCGTCGCCGAACGCCATCTCGCGCAGGTAGGTGCGGCCGTTCTCGACCTGCGCCCGGTTGCAGTGCACGATCGGCGCGAGCACGGCGACGACCGCGTCCAGCGCGGTCGTGGCGGACGAGGAGGCGCGGATCCCCTCGTCGAGGGAGCGCGCGTAGGCCGCGTTCTGCGCGAGCAGCAGCAGCTCGCCCTTCGTGCGGGCGTAGAGGAACAGCGTGCCGGCGCCGACGTCGGCCGCCTCGGCGATCTGCTGCGTCGTCACCTCGTCGACCCCGTGTCGGCTGAACAGGTCGGACGCGGCCCGCGTGATGCGCTCGAGCTTCTCCTGCTTGTTGCGCTCGCGCCGGCCGAGCGGCGGGGCTGACGACGTCATTCGGATCTCCCGGAATAGAAACTGACTGAACTCAATTATGACATGAGTCACCTATGGCGACTCGGTCTCGAGCCGCCTCATCCTCGCACCACCCCGGAAGGAACACCCATGACCGACATCACCGGCTCCGTCGTCCTCGTCACCGGAGCGAACGGGGGCATCGGCACCCGTTTCGTCGAGGCCGCCCTCGCCCGCGGCGCCGCGAAGGTCTACGCCACGGCCCGCACCCCGCGCACCTGGGACGACGAGCGCGTCGTGCCCCTCACCCTCGACGTGACCGACCAGGGCTCGATCGCCGCCGTCGTCGAGGCCGCGCCCGACGTCACCGTGCTGGTCAACAACGCCGGCGCGAACACCCCCACGCCCGGCATCCTCAGCCACACCGACGACGAGATCCGCGCCAACGTCGAGACCAACTTCCTCGGGCCGCTGTTCCTCGCCCGCGCCTACGCGCCGCTCCTCTCGGCGCACGGCGGCGGCACGGCCATCGTCGACATCCACTCGGCGCTGTCGTGGTTCGCCGTCGCGGGCATCTACTCGGCGACGAAGGCGGCGCTGTGGTCGGCCACGAACTCGCTGCGCCTCGAGCTGCAGCCCGCGGGCGTGCAGGTCGTCGGCGTGCACGTGGGCTACGTCGACACCGCGATGGCCGCGGGCGTCACGGACGCGAAGACCGACCCGGCGACCCTGGTCGCCGACGTGCTCTACGCCCTCGAGGCCGGCGAGCACGAGGTCCTCGCCGACGAGACCTCACGCCAGGTGAAGGCGGGCCTGTCGGCGCCGCTCGAGGCGCTCTACCCGCAGCTCGCCGCGCGCTGACCGGTGACGTCGAGGAGGCGCGGTGCCGGCCCGACCGGCACCGCGCCTCCTGCGCTCGGTCGCGTCAGCTGTAGCAGGCGCGGTTGATCGCCACGAGGAACGGTCCGTCGACGGTGCCGCCGGCCTCGACGTAGCCGCCGATGGCCTCCATCGCGAGGTCGCGGCGCTGCGGGACGCGCTCCTTCTCGGCGGCGGCGAGCCACCCGGGCATCTCGGCGCGCGTGCGGTCGGTGCAGTAGACGGGCGAGCCGGGCTGCTGGCGCCACGACTCAGCTAGGACGCCGGCGTCGACGGCGTCGAACCCGGTCTGCTCGACGAGCTGCATGGCCACGGCGCGGTCGGCGTCGCGGTCGGCGGCCACGGGGATGGCGACGCGGGCGGGGTCGCCGGGCTCGGTGGCCTTCGCGTCGAACGACTGCGAGATGATCGCGTTCCACGCCTTGGCGATCGGGCGTCCGAACAGCTCGGACAGCCAGACGCTCTCGGGGACGCCCTGCTCGAAGTCGTGCATCGAGCCGTCACGCATCGGGTAGTAGTTCGACGTGTCGACGACGACCGCGCCCTCGGGGGCCGAGCGGACGTACTCGGCGATGTCGGCGTTGCGGTTCATCGGCACCGAGACGATGAGGACGTCGACGCCCCGGGCGACCTCGGCGGCGTCCACGGCGCGGGCGCCGGTGCGGAGGGCCGCCTCGTCGATCGTCTCGGGGCCGCGCGAGTTGGCGATGGCGACGTCGTGCCCGTGGCGGGCGAGGCGGCGGGCGATGGTGGAACCGATGGAGCCGGCCCCGATGATCCCGATCGTCAGGTGTGCTCGTTCTTCTTCTCGTACGTCAGACATGCCTCCAGCATGAACGTTGCCATTAGTGTGAAGGTCAAGTCGGAGGAGGACGCGTGCGCATCGGTGAACTGTCGACGAGGACGGGCGTCCCGTCGCGGATGCTCCGCTACTACGAAGAGCAGGGCCTCATCACCCCGACCCGACTGGCGAACGGCTACCGCGACTACGACGAGCGCCTCGTCGACCGGGTGGGCAAGATCCGCGGCCTGATCGACGCGGGCATCCCCACGCGCATCGTGACGGACATCCTGCCCTGCCTCGGCCAGCCACAGACGATCGTCGTCGAGAACGCCGAACCGGGGCTCGTCGAGCTGCTCGAGACCGAGCGCGACCGGATGACCGAGAAGATCGAGTTCCTCACCCACAACCGCGACGCGCTCACGAGCTACCTCGGCGCCCTCGAGGACGCCGGCGTCGAGCGTCCGGAGACCCGGGCCGGGTGATCCGGGCTCTGTCGCGGGCAGGCCGGGGTCGGCCGGTCGCAGGGCGGGGTCAGCTGGTCGCAGGCCGGGTCAGCCGGCGGCGGGGCGGGCCAGGATCAGGTTCGCCATGACCTGCGTCATCACGGTCCGGTCGTGCTGGTCGAGGAGTTCGATGCGGGTGCGGACCACTCCCCGGTCGGGACGGGACGCCGAGAGGCGGGCGTCGACGACGGTGAACCGGGCGCGGAGCACGTCCCCGGGGCGGACGGGAGCCGACCAGCGCAACTCGTCGACGCCGGGCGACGCGACGCTGGCGCCCTGGTTGAGGTAGGACGCCACCATCAGGCGCATCATCATGGCGGTGGTGTGCCAGCCACTGGCCACGAGTCCGCCCAGCGGCGTCGCCGCGGCCCGTTCGGTGTCGACGTGCATGTCGTGCGGATCGAACCGGCGGCCGAAGTCGACGATCTCGTCCGCCGTGACGCGGTACGAGCCGTGCTCCAGCGTGAGGCCGGGCACGTAGTCGTCGAGGAAGCGATCGGCGAGCCGATGCGCGAAGGGCGAGGTGTCGTCGGCCGCGGCTGCGGTCCCGTCCGGTTCGTAGGGCACGCCTTCACCCTAGGTCGGCCGAGGAGGCGCAGTGTCGGTCGACCGGTCCGCGTACGATTCCGGAATGAGCCGCTTGGACGACATGCCGTTCGCCAGGGTCTATCCCCTGTACGTGGCCAAGGTCGAGCGTAAGGGCCACACGAAGGCCCAGGTCGACCGGGTCGTGACCTGGCTGACCGGTTACGACCAGGGAGCGATCGACCAGCACGTCGCCGACGGCACCACGTTCCGCGACTTCTTCGCGGCCGCCGACCTCAACCCCCGGGCCTCGCTCGTGACGGGTGTCATCTGCGGCGTCCGCATCGAGGCCCTCGACGACGAGCTGACGGCGAACATCCGCCGTCTCGACAAGCTCGTGGACGAGGTCGCGCGCGGCCGCCCGATGGCGAAGGTGCTGAGGGAGGGGTGAGGCGTCGGCTGTGACGCCGAGACCCCAGGAAGTCGCCGAGACCCGCACTCGCGAGCAGGGGTCTCGGCGACTTCTTGGGGTCTGGACACCGAGGAGGCGCGGTGCGGGTTGACCGGCTCGCGCGAAGCTCACCGCTGATCACGACCCCCGTCCGGCGGCTCCGAGGTCGGCGAGACGCCGCAGCCCCTCCTGCGAGGGCGACCCGGGTTCCGCCGTCCAGACGATGGCCGTGTGGCCGCCTCCGGCATCGAGGGCTCCCCAGTCGAGCGTCAGCTCCCCCACGACGGGATGCCGCAACACCTTGGTGCCCGTGCCGCGCGTCGCCACCTCGTGCGCCGTCCAGAGCCCCGCGAACTCGGTGCCGAGGGCGACGAGCTCGGCGATCAGGGCCTGGAGCCGCGGGTCCTCCGGGTCCCGGGCACTGTCCATCCGCAACTGCGCGAGGGCGAGGTCGACCACCCCGAGCCAGTCCGAGTACAGGGTGCGGAGGGCGGGATCGGTGAACAACAGGCGGATGAAGTACCGCTCGCCCTCGGGGACGGCCGAGAAGTCGGTGATGAGGGACGCCGCCATGGGGTTCCACGCGACGATCTCGGTCCGGGGGCCCATGACGAAGACCGGGGTGGCGCCGAGGTCGTCGATCATCCTCAGGACGAAGGGGGCGACTCCCACCGACACACGAGGCGCGTCGTCGGGCAGGACCTTCCCGGCCAGTCCGGCCAGGTAAGCCCGCTCATCCGGGCCGAGTCGGAGGACCCGAGCGAGATCGTCGAGCACGGGCGCCGACGCCGGGAGTCGTCCCTGCTCGAGACGCGTGTAGTAATCCGTGCTGATGGAGGCGGCCCGGGCGACCTCCTCGCGGCGCAGTCCGGGGACGCGTCGGGGGTGCTCGTCGTCCGTCAGACCGAGGTCGTGGGGCTGCAATTCCGCTCGCCGGGCACGGAGGAAGTCGCCGAGCTCTCGCCATTTCGGTTCCGCTGCCATGCGCCGATCCTGCCAGACCTCCGGAGTGACGGCGGGAGCGTCGGTCCTGCCGCGAGCGACGAGCTGGGGGGTCATTTTCCTTCCCCTGTGGAGCGCCGGATGCGAGTGGCAACGTGATCTCACGACACCGGAAGATCCCCTTTCGGTGGCGACAGGAGGACACCATGAAGGCCATCGGCCTCACCGCATTCGGAGGACCGAGCGTCCTCCACCCCGTGGACGTCCCCGAACCCCACGCAGGGCCCGGAGAGGTCCGCATCCGCGTCCGCGCCGCGGCCGTGAACCCGGTCGACACGATCATCCGCTCCGGCGGCTTCGCCGGCAACGACGGCGCCGTCGTCGAACCGGTCGTCCCCGGAACGGACGTCACCGGCGTCGTCGACGAGCTCGGCGACGACCTCGCCACCGACGAGGGCTTGCAGCTCGGTGACGCGGTCATCGGGTTCGTGGTCCCCGAGGGCAGCCACGGTGGCTACAGCGAACACGTCGTCCTCCCGGCGGAATCGGTCACCCGGCTGCCCGGCGACCTCACGTTCGTCGAGGGTGCGTCGTTCCTCTCCAACGCCCTGACCGCCGAGATCACGCTCGAGCACCTCGCTCTCGACCCCGGAGCGACCCTCGCCGTGACCGGTGCCACCGGAGCCGTGGGCGGCTACCTCGTCGAGCTCGCCGTCCGCCGAGGCATCACCGTCATCGCCTCGGCATCCGAGGCGGAAGCGGAACTCGTCCGGGGCTTCGGGGCGACCTACGTCATCGACCGCGGCGAGGACTTCGCCGCCGGAGTCCTGGCCCTGACCGGAGGCCGTGGCGCCGACGCCCTCGCCGACCCGGCGATCGTCGGCGAATCCGTCTTCGGTGCCGTCCGCGACGGAGGACAGGCGGCGTTCTACCTCCCCACCGACAGCACCCCCGGCCGTGACGTCCGGGTCTTCTCGTCGTACGTGATGCGGTCCCACCGTCGCCACGACGTCATCAGCGCCCTCGCGGGGCTGGCCGACCGAGGTGAGATCGCGACCCGTGTCGCCGGCACCCTCCCGGCGGCCGACGCCTCGACCGCCCACTCCCGGCTCGAGCAGGGCGGCCTCCGAGGCCGTCTGATCCTCGAGTTCTGACCCACCCGATCCCCACTCCCGAACCCAGCTCCACCACAAGACGAGGACATCCCATGGACATCGCCGCACCCCTCCCCAGCATCGGACAGACCTGGCTCGCCGACCTCGGCCCCGAGACGCCCCTCGGCCACTTCACCGTCGAGATCACCTTCGACACCGAGACCCAGGTCTCGTTCCTGGTCACGGGCGGTGCCATCGAGGGCCGTCACGAGACGATGGAGTACACCACCACGAAGGTCCGCGACGGTCTGCACGTCGTCCGCTGGACCGAGCCCGACTCGGGCGACCACGTCACCCACATCGAGGACTACACGAACGGCGCCTGCATGGCGAGCTCCGTCATCGGTGGCGAGTTCGTCCAGCTGCACGGCACCTGGACCCGCGTC
Source organism: Frigoribacterium sp. SL97 (assembly GCF_026625765.1). Classification (NCBI taxonomy): domain Bacteria; kingdom Bacillati; phylum Actinomycetota; class Actinomycetes; order Micrococcales; family Microbacteriaceae; genus Frigoribacterium; species Frigoribacterium sp. SL97. Next base: position 535,558 of record NZ_CP113062.1, on the reverse strand, counting down.
CGCTGACCCCGGCCGGCCCCGGCACCGGTTCCGATGCCTCCGCCGACCACGGGTGCCGAGGCAGGGAGGCCCTGAGCGGGCCTCCCTGCCTCGTGGCGCCCCGCCTACCGTCGACCCCGACTCGACACCCCTGAGAGGAACACCATGAAGGCAACAGTCATGTACGGCGCCGGCGACGTCCGCGTCGAAGACGTCCCCGACCCCGTCGTCCAGAAGCCCACCGAGGCCCTGATCCGTGTCACCTACGCCTGCGTCTGCGGCTCGGACCTGCACCCGTACCACGACCTCGGCGACACCCCCGAGGGCCGCCGCATGGGCCACGAGGCCATCGGCGTCGTCGAAGAGATCGGTGACGACGTCCGCACCCTCTCCGTCGGTGACACCGTCATCGTGCCCTTCGCCTGGTCGGACGGCACCTGCCCGTTCTGCCGTGACGGCATCACCACCTCGTGCGTGCACGGCGGCTTCTTCGACGGTGCACCCTCGGCGACCCAGGCCGAGAAGCTCATCGTCCCCGAGGCCGACGGTACCGCCGTCAAGGTCCCTGCCGGCACGGACGAGGCACTCATGCCGAGCCTCTTGACCCTGTCCGACGTCTACCTCACGGGCTACCACGCCGCGGTGCAGGGGCAGGTCGGCCCGGGCAAGACGGTCACCGTGATCGGCGACGGCGCCGTCGGTCTCTCCGCTGTCCTCGCCTCGAAGCAGCTCGGTGCCGAGACGATCATCCTGATGGGCCGCCACACCGCCCGCACCGACCTCGGTCGCGAGTTCGGCGCCACCCACGTCGTCGCCGAACGCGGTGACGAGGGTGTCGCGAAGGTCATGGAGATCACCGGCGGCGAGGGCTCGCACGTCGTCCTCGAGGCCGTCGGTCACATGCCCGCCTACGAGCAGGCCTACGGCATCGTCCGTCCCGGCGGCACCATCAGCCGCGTCGGCGTGCCCCAATACGAGGAGGCGCCGGTCGGCTTCACCTCGCTGTTCGGCAAGAACGCGACCCTGACCGGTGGCCCTGCCACGGTGCGCGCCTACCTCGAGGCCGCCATCCCGCAGGTGCTCGACGGCACCATCGACCCGGGCCGCGTGTTCGACCGCGAACTGCCCCTGTCGGAGATCGCCGAGGGCTACCGCCTGATGGACTCCCGCGAGGCGCTCAAGGTGCTCATCCGCCCGTGACGACCGAGGAGGCGCCTGTCCAGCGAGCGGGCGCCTCCTCCTCCCCGGAGACGACCGGTCCGGCCGCTCCACCCCTCCCCCTCCCCTCGAGCTCAGAAGGAGTCTCACGATGCCCACCTTCGACCCAGCCACCCTGGCCGCCATCGGCGGTACCGACGACCTGCACGTCTCTCCCTTGCGGGACGACGGCGTGACCCACGGCACCCCCACCTGGATCTGGTCCGTGGTCGTCGACGACGCGCTCTTCGTCCGCGCCTACAACGGGACCTCGTCCCGGTGGTATCGAGCCGCGATGAAGCAGGGAGCAGGACGCATCCGCGCCGCGGGCGACGAACACGACGTCACGTTCGAGGCCGCTGCGGGGGTCGCCGACGACCTGGTCGACGCCGCGTACGAGGCGAAGTACCACGGCAGCCCGTACCTGCCTCCCATGCTCACCGCGAAGACCATCGCGGCGACGGTGAAGATCAGCCCGCGCTGAGCGTCGCTACGACACCGGTTCGACGAAGGGGCTCCGCACGATCTGCGGAGCCCCTTCGCCGCCGTCGGTGGTCACGTCGGCACGACGCGCGCCCGTTCAACAGAGCAGGGCGTCGCGTCGCATGCCGTGCCGCAGACAGGAGAGACCGCCATCCGGGCACGGATGGCGGTCTCCCCGGTCGCATCTGCGGGTTAGCTGGTCCTCGCCGCATTCTTGTGAAGCGATCCCCGAAGGGCGAACCACACCAGTGGCCCGACAACGGGGGCCACGACGACCACGATGAGCCAGATGGTCATCATCTGTGCCGACATCGCCTTGTCGCGAACGATGGAGACGATGGCACTGACGAGGAGAACCAAGCCAGCCAAGAGGACTACGGACCAGAAAAGGTCGAGTGGCGCGAGTCCGAACATGAAGTTCTCCTTCTTCCTAACTTACGTTCTATTTTAGGCGCGGGCGACGGATGCCCCACCGGTGGTCGTCCGCAGGTCGAGCCAGAACGGGGTGTTGCCCCATCCCCCGGCAGACAGGTTGAACTGGTGACGGATGTCGCGGCCGTTGTTTCGTGAGAACGCGATCTCATTCGAGACGGCCAGCACGGTGACGACCTTGTTGGAATTCGCGATGAGCTGCGACTTGGACGACGTCGGGGTGATCTGGTAATTCGCGTTGAAACTGTTACTCCACGTGACACCGTGGTAGTAGACGTGGCAGCTCTGCGCGTAGCGAACGCCTCCATTGTTACCGAAGACACAGTTGCTGACGCCCTGGGCTTGAGTGGAGACTCCACCCGTCTTGGGTGGCAGCACGACATTGCTCTTGGCGGTTCCGTCCAAGAACGGCTTCGCCTGAGCGATCATGGCCTGCAGTTCGGCGGGACTAGCTTGGCGCCCCTGCTCAATGCCCATCTCGGTGTAGGAACCGTCTGCGTAGACGTCCTTCGTCACCTTGTAGTCGCCCTGCTGCTTCGTGGTCGACGACACCGCAGCCTTGCCAGACGCGGCGTCCCACAGCTCGCCGTCTGTGACTTTCTGCAACAACTCGGCCTGCTGCGCCGGAGCGATGTCGGAAGCTGCGAGAGACGACTTCGTCTTCTCGAGTTCGACCTGGCTCACACCCGCCGGGGCGGCGATCGCCGGCGCTCCCATCAACGTGGTCCCCAAAACGCAAACTGCTGCCGCAACACTGAGGCCTACCATCTGCTTCTTCATGCAATTCCCCCTTGAACTGTGCGTTGAAGCCCCAAACATACAAAAGGGTCTGCTTTTTTTTCAACCCCGCTCGAGATGTTGCATCTGCTGCACTTTCTTCCCCTTGCCGTTGAGGAGGTGAGCATCGAGGATGCCCAGGGCCGAGCCGGTCAGAGCGCCGCAGGGAACGCGTTCCGCCGCCCGTACACCGTCAGCGCCAACGCCACGACCCCGAACCCGATCATCAGCACCGGCAGCACGAGCCCGTCCGCCACGGTCAGCAGGGCCGCCCCGACGATCCCCGCGAAGAAGATCGCCACGTTGAACGCCACCGGCAGGAAGGCGTTCGCGACGTCGGCGTTGTCGCCGCCGACGGTGGTGAGCGCGGCCTGCAGCTGGGCCGACGCGCCACCGAACGTGACGCCCCAGAGCACCGCGGCGACGACCACCGCCGGCACCGACGCGTGACCGACGAGCAGGACGACCCCCGCGACGACGAACACCACGACGCTGCCGTGCAGCAGGGCGCGCGGGTGCCGGTCGAGCAGCGCCCCGGTGACGACGATCCCGCCGATCGAGGCGATGCCGTAGATCAGCAGCGTGACGTCGACGCCGAGCCCCGACCCACCGGCCCGCAGGTACGGCGAGACGTAGGTGTAGATCGTGTTGTGGGCGAGCATCCACGCGGCGATGACGGCCAGGATCACGGCGATCCCCGGGATGCGGAACACCCGCCCGAGCGAGAGCCGCGCCCCCGCCGGTGCCGGTGCCGCGTCCGGGACGATGCTCGCCACGAGCGCGAAGACGACGACCCCGAGCAGGGTCAGCCCGCCGAACGACCACCGCCAGTCGAAGGCCGTCCCGAGCCACGAGCCCAGCGGCGTCCCGAACGCGAACCCGACGGGCGCACCCGCCGAGACGATCGCGAGCGACAGTCCGGCACGGTCGGGCGGGCTGATCCGGCGTCCGTAGGCCGCGAGCATGCCCCAGATCACGCCCGAGAACGCGCCGGCCACGAACCGCGACACCAGCGCCAGCGCGATGACGGGCGAGAGCGCCGTCACCGTGTTCGCGACGACCAGGCCGGTGATCGCGATCAGGAGGAGCGGCTTGCGACGCATCCCCCGGGTGAGCGTGATGGCCGGCACGGTCGCGACCACGGTGCCGAGGGCGTAGGCGCTGATGAGCAGTCCCACGGCACCCTCGCTCGTGTCGAGGCCGTCCGCGATGACGGGCAGCAGGCCCGCCGGCATCGTCTCCATCGCGACGAGGATGAACCCCATCGTCGCCAGGACGACCAGCGAGAACACCGGCAGCCGCTCGACGGGGCCTCCGGCGACGGAGGCGCGGTGAGCGCGGGTGGGGACGGGCGCTGCCGACATGGTGAGGTCCTTTCGGGCGCGGAACCGCGCCTCCTGGGGGTGAGCCCGGTGGTGCGGGAGGAAGAAGGAGGCGCGGGTCAGGTGACGGGGTCGGCGGACCGGGCCCGTTCGACGACGTTCGCGGTCGCCGCCCACGAGGCGAGGAGGCGCAGCCCCTCGTCGGACGCGGAGCCGGGGGCGGCCGTGTAGACGGTGAGCGAGTGCCCGGGGGTGTCCTGGAGTTCCATCACCTGGAAGTCCAGCTCGAGCAGGCCGACGGCCGGGTGCCGGAACTCTTTCGCGCCGACGTAGTGGCGGCGGACGTCGTGGGCGGCCCAGCGGGCGCGGAACTCGTCGCTGCGGATGGACAGCTCGCCGACGAGGGCGGCTATGCCGGCGTCGTGCGGGTTGCGGCCGGCGTCGCGTCGGAGGATGGCGACGTTGACGTTGGCTGCGCGCTCCCAGTCGGGGTAGAAGTCGTGGGCGCCCGGGTCGAGGAAGATGTAGCGGGAGTGGTTGGCGGGGCGCAGGGTGCTGCGGTACATGTCGGAGTACAGGGCGAAGCCGAGGGCGTTGGCGGCGACGAGGTCCATGCGGGTGTTGGTGACCATGGCGACGGCGCCGGTCATGGCGTCGAGCATGTGCTGCACCGGTGACTGCGCGATCTTCTGCTCGCTGGAGACCGGGGGCCTGCGGCGGGAGGGAACGGAGGCGCGGGCGAGGTCGTAGAGGTGGTCGGTTTCGGCCTGGTCCAAGCCGAGGGCGCGGGCGATGGCGTCGAGGACGCTGTCGGACACCCCGCCGAGGTTGCCGCGTTCGAGTCGGGTGTAGTAGTCGACGCTGACGCCGGCGAGGCGGGCGACCTCGTCGCGGCGGAGCCCGGGGACGCGTCGCTGGCCGCCGGCGCTGACGACGCCGGCCTGTTCGGGCGAGAGGCGTGCGCGGCGGGTGGCGAGGAAGTCGCGGACCTCGGCTCGGTTGTCCATGCCTCCGACCCTACGGTTGGTGGTTCGGGGCAACCAGGCCCTGTGGGAACCAGGTTCGGCAGGGCACTGCAGGTGTGTGGGTGGCCGTGTTCGCCCCGTGCAACGGCGGCGCGCCCCGTGGTTGCCCGCTCGTTCGCCGGAGGTCAGAGGGTCTCGAGCAGGGCGGTGCAGGCATCGATGCAGCGGAGGCAGGCGTCGGCGCAGATGCGGCAGTGGTCGTGCATGTCGACGTGCTGGGCGCACTCGTCGGCGCACGAGCGGCACGCGGCGAGGCAGGCCTCGACGACGGCGCGGGTGACGCTAGCAGCGTCCAAGGCTCGTGGCGCGACCGGGGCGCGCGTACGATGCCGGGCATGAGTCGCTTGGACGACATGCCGTTCGGCAGGGTCTATCCCCTGTACGTGGCCAAGGTCGAGCGCAAGGGACGGTCGCGGGCCGAGGTCGACGAGGTCGTGACGTGGCTGACCGGTTACGACCAGGCCCTAATCGACCGACACGTCGCAGACGGCACGACCTTCCGTGACTTCTTCGCGGCAGCCGAACTCAACCCCCGGGCCTCACTCGTGACCGGAGTCATCTGCGGCGTCCGCATCGAGGCCCTCGACGACGAGCTCACCGCGAACATCCGCCGCCTCGACAAGCTCGTGGACGAGATCGCGCGCGGCCGGCCGATGGCGAAGGTGCTGCGGCCGGGGTGACGGCGTGTAAGTGAGCAGCTAGCCGTGAGACCCCTTGCAATCCCGGGGCCACTGCTCTCGACTACTAAGCACCCATGAGTTCTGGCTTTCGAAAAGCCTTACTTGCTGGGGCATTCGAGCCCTGGACGCCAAGGGCCGACACTTGAGATCGCAGGCCCACGAGCACTAACCACCTCGGCCAAGTATCGACGTCTGCCTCGAGTCACGGCGAAAGATGCCGGCCAAGCCAGCAACTACGATCGCCGCGAGGAACCACCCCGCGATAGCCAAAGCGAAGCTTGTCCATGCTGCCGGACCAGTCACGGTGAACCCCGTCGCGTCGGTCAGGCTCGCGACCGGAAAGAGCACTGCAACGGCGTACCTGAAGGGATTGAAGGTTGTAGTCGCATCGCCAGTATTTGTGATGGTGCCAGATTGATGCTCCAGCCAGGCAATTCCAGTGCCAGCGAGGATAAGCGCCAGTAACCACAGTATTGCGCGCCCCGGACGGTATCCGTAGCCGATGAGACCACGAAGAACTCCGCTCCATGCCGTGCTGAGGCCGCGTTGCATTCCGTGTGTCCGCGCGATGCGCCGTTGGTGCTCGCCTTCGATCAAGACGGCGCGTTGAAGGCGCGCCTGGCCAACATTTGCATACGCCTGTGCTACGGATCGGTATTTCTGGGGGTGGAAGTCGGGGTCTCGGAGGAGCCATGCGAGCCGCTCGCGCGTTGAAGTCCGAGTAACTCCCATACGTTCTCCATCCCCCTCGAGCCGGTCGTAGTGGGCTCCGATGAGTTTGATGCTTTCGGGCCAGGAGATGCGTCGGTCTCGATACACGTGAATGTCCGTGTTCGTTAGGTCGAGCGCACCTTGGACTACGGCGAAGTTTGCGTGAAACGCCCCGCTAATTCGAGAAGAGTCGAGGTCGAGGCTGTAATCAGCCGGGGCCTTGAAGACAGAGTCTGTGCAATCCAATGTTTCCATCCGCGCACCGGCCGCTTTGAGCTCGCCGAAGATGTGCGCCTCCGTCAGATTGAGGCTACCTGCCGAAAGGCGGGAAGCATCGAGTGCACGTTCATTCGGTGCGACAAATCTCGCGTGTGAGAAATTGATCTCGTGGCTGCTCTGAACCGCTACGAGCCACGTCGGACCGAAAATTGTGGCACCGCTGGCAGTTATTCCTCCGGGTACACGCACCGAGTCGAGAACGAGTGCGTCGTCGCCGCGACGTCCTCGGATGACTACACCGGTGAAGTCAAGTTGGCCGTCCACAGCTGCGCTCAGCATACGGACGGTTCCACGAAAGGTGCTCTTTTCGAGAGTCGCGTAACTGCGGACGTGGCAATAATCGCCGTTTATAGCGTACCCGTCCGGGTTGTCTACTCGAGCATCTTCAGCGTCTAACTTTCCGATGTCCGCGCCGAATAGGCGTACCTGCCCGGAAGAAGAAAATCCATGTCCCAGCGACAAAGTCTTTTCGACGGTGAGGAAGGCTGCCCGAAAGCGGGGGACATGGCTCCCGTTCAGGCTCAAGTTGACACAGGTCGCCTTGGCGAAGATCACCAAGTGGCTGAAGGTGCAGTGCGTGAACGCAACACTGAACGGGATAGTCATCCCACCGAAGTTGGCCCTGCCTTCGATTCGGGCTCCGTCGATTCTCAGGGCGACAGGATGCGGGACCTGAAACGATGCCGGATCAAACAGGAGCGCCCGAAGGAACGATGCCTTGACGGATTTCCCCGCCATGTTCAGTCGGGCACCAGATGCAAGAGCGGCAATCACGTCGTTCACAACAGGCTGCCCGTGTGGGCTTTGCTGAGGGTCGCCGGAGTCGACGCACGGATTCTGTTGGGGGCCCCTCGACGTGCGCTCTGTCGTCACGGCCTTACGCTAAGGGCAAAAGGCAATCGCCTCAAGACGACTTAATAATGGGCGAGTCGACGATGACAATCCCTGAAGTTGCAGCACTTCACCTAGCTGTCGGCACCCTCTCCGCTGGCCCACCGCTGAGTAAATGGATCTGCCTTCATGGCGTGAAGGTATAGCGGGGCCATTAGACGATCCCGCCCAAGTCGGGGCGCGACAAGACGTAGCCGAGGGGTGCGGAGCGTGAGCTCGTGGCGGCCCTGGCCGCCGATCGCGCCTCTGCCCTGCTTCGGCCCACTCCCTCGGCCGCCGGCTCGACGGGTCTGCTGCCTGGTGGAGATCCCCTCAGCGGGGCGGGGTCGCGGCCCGTCAGTTCCGCGATGTCGATGCTCCATGGGGCCGTCCTCTCGCATCCTTCGAGGAAACGACAGGTGCGATCCAGCGACGACGAGCCAGCGAAGAAGACGCGAATGACAGCTGGACGAGGAGGAGCTGGGGGAGCTCCTGATGCTTCCTCGGCCGGCCCCTGATCGCGCTTCCATCGCGCCCCGCCTCCGCCCACTCTTGCCCTTCAGTTCGGTCCCTCCGCCGGCTCCTTATGGCTGCGACGCATAAGCTCATTGCTTATTGGCGGTGGTCACTCTGTGGTCATAAGACGGTCATAACTGGTCCGTTTATGACCGGCTGCGGCCCGGATGTGACCAGGAACTGGTCGCCCAGACGCCTCCAAGGCCCTAGCCGAGGGTCGGAGGGGCCTTACGGGTGCTCTTCTGGGTCTCTGACCGGATCATGGCCAGACACTGGCCCGGCCCTGGCCACGATCCGGTCGATATCGATACAGCCACCGAGGCGGCTGGGACAGACACAGCGCGGCCCTGCGTGGCCGCGATCTGGACACGATCGGGCCGGACACGGCCCGGGACCAGCCCTCCATGAGGTCTTAGTGCCGGCGCGGGGCTAAGACGCGGCAGAGGCTCGTACCCGCCTCAGTAGAGTTGGAGAGATCAACTTCGAGGGTGGCGGACATGGGCAACAACTTGGGCGGTTACATCAAGATCGTCAAGGCGGCGAAGTCGATGGGTGGACCCGGATACCTTCTGATCGGAGTCGCTGTCGTCGGATACGGGGTTGTGCGTCTGAGTGAGGTCGGTGTCCGCGCCGGCGTGAAGAACGGGGCGAAGGTCTTCCGGAAGTGGACACAAGGGCCGCCGCTGGAGTCGCTTCCGATCTACTACGCGACTATGTCCGCCGATGTTGGCGGAGGCGTCGTTCTCGCCGGGGGTGACCAATTCAGGGTCCTCGTTCTCGAGGCGTCCGCTGACATGGCCCTCATCGAGTTCCCGCTGGACTCGGATACCGGCCACACGGTCTCAGCGAAGAAGCTCAGCGACGCATCGACGTTCTCACTGGATGACGAAGTGGGCTAAGCCCGACGCATCGGCGTCAAATCAGCGGGCGCCGGCAAGAAGAGAGCCCTCGCGACCGATGATGGGGGAGGTGGGGAAGTGCGACCGTCGGTCCGACGGGTGAAAAGGTGGCGCGGGCTGGAAGACGCGGCCTTCATCCCGCTACTGTGCGAACTGACCTGAGGCGGAACTGTGCCATTGGTGAGCCAGCAAGACATCGTGATTGTGACCGCGCTGGGCGGCGACACCGTGAAGGCGAGGGCGAAGCTCTTGGAAGTTCTCGAGGCCTACCCGCCGGTTAAGGTCATCGACCTTCAGGTACGCGAGTCGCCGTTTGCGCCGGGCACCGAGCTCGTTGCCGTCGTCGAGACAATCTAATGACCGATCCCGAGGACCGCCCCCTCTCGGAACGTCCGGCGGCGAGACCAGACCCCAACTACGTCTCTCCCTCCATTACCGATCCCGCAGCCACATCCGATGAAAGAGGTTGCAGCAGCTGCCTTGGCCTCCTTGGCCTCGTCTTCGGAGTTCTGCTGGTGCTCGGCCTGATCATCGGCGCCCTACAGGGGAACTAAGGGCGTCGCTGCCCGCGCCTCGGCGCATGGATCGGGGCGCCCGAGAAAAAGAGAGACCCCCGCACCCGGTCAGGGTGAGGGGGTCAGGTCCGGCTCGAGTAGGTGAGCGTCTTAGACCTCGCCGGCCGGGTCAACGCCGCGGCGCTTCTTACGCTGGTCCGTGAAGCTCCTGCCGAAGAAGTAGAGCCCGAGCACGAGCATCGGCGCGCCCGCCCACGGACTATCGAGCGTGATACCGAGCGTGAAGCCGACCGAGGCGAACACGATGCCGAGCTTGACGTTGTTGTTGTTGCAGTCGTCATCCTCGGCGCTGCTCGAGTCTGCGGCGTCGTCGGCGGGACTCTCTGGGCTCGGCTTCGTCGTGTCGTCCATGACCCCGACGGTACGTAGAGGGCGCTGGCGCCGCATCCCCCGCGTGAGTGAGCGGTGTCAGCCCCGATCGCGGAGACCCTGAGCCGCGTCGAGCGCAGCTAAAGGCAAGAGCCGACCTACGCGCAGTCGTGCACGCCGCTGAGGGGAAGCACCATGCCGCAGTCGCGACAGGGATCGCCATGGCGAGGTGTGGTGCCAGCTGCGCCCGTCTCGCGGTTCCTGTTCTCGGGCAAGGTCACGCCCCAGCGGGTCTTGTCCGTGACGAGCTTCGGCGCCTCACCTTTCTTCTGACCTCGTTGCCACGGGGTGAGGCCTGACGTCGCGGCGCGCGCTTCCTCTTTCGTGACGAAGCCACTGATGTATCCGTAGACCATCCACAACGGTTCGCGACCGTCCTGTCTTTCTAGGCTGATGCCGCGGTCCTTGTGCGTTGAGATGCGCCTGAAGGGGATCGCCTCGATGACGTTGCGATAGATGTGGAGGTTCCATTCGGGAAACCCGTGGACGCGCATCGCTTCTTCCAGGGTCGCGTACTCGCGCGGTGTCTGCATGGGTTGCGTCTTTCGGGATCGTCGGGGGTGCGTCGCCGGGTCGGCGCTTCCAGAACCGTAACGACGGGGTGAGGCAAAGAGAAGACCCCCGCCGCCCGGGAGGGGCGACAGAGATCTGGTTGGGGGGGGAGAGACGGCGGTCACCACCACGTTCCCTTGTAGGTCGGCTCGTAGGTCGAGTACGTGCCGCTGCTGTCCTCGAAGAGGAGGTCGCCGTCGACGAGCTGGTGGAGCCACCGTCCCACGGTGCGGTAAAAGCGCTCCTCGAGACGCACCTTGTGCTCGCGGAGTGTCCCGGCGACCTCGCTGGTGTCGAAGCTCGCTGTCTGCCCGGCGACCCGGTGGAAGTACGCAACGCACTGCCACCGCTCGGGGATCGCGTCGGCGCCTCCGGGCTGGAAGATGATCCCGAGGTCCCGTCGCGATCGTCGCTCGAAATAGGTCTTGATGAGACTGACGGCAGGGTGTCCCGGCGCCCAGGCCACAGGTGCGTCGAGCGCCGTCCGGATCTCGGCAGCCAGGGCCTCGCGCTCCCGCTTCTTCCGCTCGCTCGCAGCGGCCATGTTCGCGTCGCGTCGAGCTTGATCGGCAGCAGCTTGTTCTCGCATGCGGCGCTCGATAGCCATCTGCTCGTCGTTGTGAGCCGTCAGGCGAGCAGCGTTCTCGGTCAGCTCGACGATCCGCGGTGACGTGAGGAACGACCGGGTGAGCGTGAAGTCCTCGAGGAGGAACACCTCAGTGCTCGCCCCGGAGGCCTTGCCGATGATCGGGACGTCGGCCGACGAGATCCATCGAGCACTCTCGAATCAACTCCTTATGGCCCCCGTGTCCCCCTGATGTCATCCCTACCGAATTGGATGTTTCAACGCCATGCAGACGCTGAGTCGGACCTCGCCAGAACTCCACATGGCAAGCACCTCGAGCACGGAGGCCACATTGCTGGCCCCGCCCGTGGCGAACTCGATGAAGACAACGACCCCAGTAACCTTTCGTCCCCCACAAAGGCATACCTTTTGGCCTCTAATACAACGATATCGCCCTCGGCTGGTACCGGCACCTCGCCGAGCGAGCGGCGCACTTGCCGGAAATCGACTAGAACCCACTCATCCCTGCCATGTGGAACATCCGCGTCGACGTCGACTCCATGGGGCACTTGGGCACTTTCGAGCGTTCGGACGTGACCGGCCTTCGGTACTCCGGCGATCACCACGTCCACCTGACAAGGAACTAGCTTGCGCGGCTATCCTAAAGGCGGTTCGTTGCCGGGCGTCCCTCTGACGTGATAGAGCGTTGTCGGCGAGAACAACCCGTCGACGCTTTCGGGGCGGTCGGCACGGTCTGCAGCCGAATCGCCAGACGTCACGCCGACGTAGATGCGCGATGATCTCGGCGCCCATGAAGTCAGCTCGTGGCGCCGATGCGCCAGCCTAAACCGCCACACCAAAATCCCATTAGGCCTTCCAATGTCGAACTGCGATTTGTGCCGACGTGACAGCCTCGGCTCCATTTCTGTCGACGAATCGTTCGGCCAACGTCTTTCGCGCCAGCTTCGGCGGGAGTGCCGTGGCGAACTTCAGTCCCTCGACGGCCTCCTCGGGGATAAGAGGCACAACCCCCGCCAGGTCGAGACCGGATAAACCGTTCGTGGGGAAAGCGGACGACAGCAAGATTGTCTCGTTAGTGCTGCGTGCCTGGTACTTAACCGAGAGGGCTGCAGCGAGTGTCTCGTGAGCGCGGAGACCTGCCATTGCCCAAAGAGTGACACCCTTCTCGCCTCGTTCAAGGACGATGCCGCCCGGGTCGACTCGGCCGGCCCATTCCTCGCGAAGTTGCGGAAGCAGCGACTGGGCGCGCTGCGACAGCGTCACGCCGGGGTCAGCGCCGAGCAGGACATCCCGACGGGCGCGGACCATTTCAAAGGACTCCGGGAGCGTGGAGGACGACCAGCGTGTCTTGCCGCGGACGGAGTCTTCCTCAACCTCGACGACGTGACGCTCCCAGTCGACGCTGCGGACGCGCCAGGCGCGGCCAGCGAGCAGCAGCGGTTTCTCACCTCGGAGTACGCCCGTGTTGAGGGAGATTGGTTCGACGGAGCCGATTTGTTTCAGGCCGACCTGCACGACGAGCTCTAGGCCGGAGACGAAGGTGCTCATCAGCTTTAGGAAGTGGCGGCCGCCGAAGGCTTTCTCGGCGGCGGGGCCGATGAAGAGCCAGCCGCCGTCCTCGGCGAGGAATCCCTCCTCCACGAGCCAGTCGAGCACGACCTCACCGTCGGCCATGACCGGGCTCTCTGACCACCATTTGTGCCAGGTTGTCCGGGCGAAGCGGGATTCCTGTAACGCGAGGGCGAGGAACTGCTGCGCCGCGATGTGACGCGGGGACGGCGGCGGCGTTATCGGCTCGACAAAGCCTCTCGTTGAAAGGTGGAGGAGCCCGGCCGCGCGAAGGAATGTCTCGTGCTCCGTGGCTAGGAAAAGTGCGTTTCGCGATGTACCCGCGCGGCGACCAGTGCGCCCGAGCCGCTGCAGAAGCGAGCCGACGGACCGAGGCGAGTCGATCTGGATCATCCGGTCGAGGTCGCCGATGTCGATTCCGAGCTCCAGCGTGGAGGTCGAGACGATGACACAGTCGCGAGCCTCGGCGAAGGCGCGCTCCGACTGCCTTCGCTCATCGAGGGACAGCGACGAGTGGGAGATGAAGACGGTGACGCCCTGCTCGCGCAGGTCGAACGAGACCTGTTCGGCCTGTGCACGTGACTCGCAGAAGACGAGCCGCTTCTCGCCACGGTGCAAGGAGGAGATCACCAGCGCGGCATTCGTTAGCGACCCGACGTAGTCGAGGGTGATGTCTGGCGCCGCAGGCGGGTCACCTGCCACAACGACCTGTCCGGCGCCTGCAGTTGCATTGGAGCCCTGGTACCAGGCGAGCACCTCCGTCGGGTTCCCAAGCGTCGCGGAGAGGCCGACCCGCTGAATGTGGTCGGACGCGACCCGCTGCAGCCGCTCCAACACAGCTACGAGGTGCCAGCCGCGGTCAGAGGCGGCGAAGGCATGGATCTCGTCAGCGATCACCACATGGAGCCCGCGGAAGAGCAGGCGGTGATCGATCCGGCGCGAGACGAGCATCGCCTCCAACGACTCCGGGGTGGTGAGAAGGATGTCCGGCGGTTCGCTGAGGATGGTGCGACGGTCGCCGTCACCAACGTCGCCATGCCACAGCGCGACGCTGCGGCCCAGCCAGGCCGTGTACTGCTCTAGCCGTGGCAGCAAGTTGTTGAGCAGCGCCTTGAGCGGAGCGACGTAGATGACACTGAGGCCGACCCAACCCTCTTCGACCATCCGAGTCAGCACGGGAAACAACGCCGCCTCGGTCTTGCCGCCCGCTGTCGGGGCGATCAGGAGACAGTCGTCGCCGGAGAGCACGGGCTGAATAGCCGCCCGCTGAAGGGGCCGGAGGTCATTCCAGCCGAGCGTGTTCGCAACGTGATACTCGAGCGAGGGGCTCAGCGCCGCGACCTCAGACATCGAGCTTGATTTCGTCGACCCCGCCCACGGCTGCGCGCTCGTCATCGTTCAGCTCGGCATCCGCGACGGCGACGCGGCCAGCATCCTCGGGGATGTAGTCCGGGAACTGTTCGACCTTGTCGAGGATGTCGATGAGTTTCCGCAGGTAGAGCCGCGGCGCGATCCCGACTCGACCGCCGAGCCTGCCTGCCACGGTATCGGCGAGGACGCCGAGATAGTCGTCGCCGATTAGGGTCTCGATCCGGTCAGCCACCGGGCTGCCGGTCAAGTAGATGTCGCGGACACGCTGCCCTAGCTCAAGCAGACTGTCGCGCTGAAAACCGAGGAGTCGCACCTGCGGCGCGCGCGGGTTGTCGAAGCGCGGGTCACCGCTGAAATCGACGCCGATTCGCGCGGCAAGGGGCGGCAGTCGCTGCACGCCCTGGGTGCCATCGTAGAAGGCAGGGGTGCCGGTGATGAGAACAAAGAGGCCAGGGAAGCGACCTGCGTCAACCTCGTCGAGGAGCTGGCGCAATGCGTTGAGGGACTTCTCGCGCACGTCACTGCGTACCCGCTGGAGGGTCTCGACCTCGTCGAGGACAAGCACGAGTCCGCGATAGTCAGAGTCCCGGAGGACGGCGAGAAGCCCCTGAAGGAATCCGAATGCACCAAAGTGATCGAGCTCACCGCGGATGCCCGCGGACTGGCGGACACGGGCGGCAACGTGCGGCTGTCCGGCCAGCCATGCGGCCAATCCGTCGGAGGTCTCGATGTCCCCGGAAAGGGTCGCCACGTGATAGCCACGGAGTGCGGCGGCGAACGCTGGTGCGGTCCGAGATACGACGGTGAGTCGCTGCTCCAGCAAGTCAGTCGCACGGCGGGACACTTCCGCATGGTCGGCCGCGTCGGCCCCAGCAGCGATCACGTCCTCTTCCAGGACTCGGAGCCAGCCGTCGATCACTTCGCGGAAGGCGCTCGGCGCGGTCGACTCAGTGGCGAGGCTTTCGGTAAGACGCCGGTACACGGTCTCGAGCTTGTGCAGCGGCGTCTCGGTCTCGGAGATCTGCACTTCCGCGGTGGCGAAGCCTCGCTGCTTCGCGGTCTCCGTGAGCCAGCGGGCGAAGAAGGTCTTACCGGCGCCGTACTCACCGCGGACCGCCTTGAACACGGCGCCGCCGTCGGCGACGACGTCGAGCTCGGCGAACAGCGTGCGCTCGAAGCGCTCCAGTCCGACGGCCATGACATCGAGGCCCCGCCGCGGCACGGTACCGCGGCGAAGGGCGTCGATGATTTCGCGGCGGCGGCGCGGGCTGACAGCGACCATCATGCGCTCCCGAGCTCGAACTGCTCGCGGAGCAGCTCGCGGTCGAGGACGACGGTGACCCCGTCGGCGTCGAGCTCAATGACGGGATACCCGTCTACATTAAGCACCCGACGGAAGGTCGCGAGAAGGCCGGCAAAGGTGCCGGTCGCGACGCCAGCTGCGGTCGCAAGCGTGTCGCGGTGGGCGCGGCCATTCCCGGCGTCGAGAGCCGAGATGATGATGGAGGCAACGCCGTCGTCGATGGGGTGACGTCCCGCGATGCCGCGCCGAACCTGGTACGTCGGGCTCGCCACGAGTCTCTCGGCGATGCTTCGCGTGGTGGTGGCGGGTGTGGGCTCCGACATTTGCTCGGGGTCGAAGAGCGTCGGGATTCCCGGGTCCGGCTGTTTCGGTGCCTTCACCTTCGGCGCCTTCGCCTTGACCGGCTCGATACTCGCCGGCAACGCAGCACGATTAGGCTCGTTCCACCAGGCCGGCTCCTGCGGCGGAGCCTCGACCCATCCGGTCGGGTCTTCAGCGCCTCGCGGCTTGAGCACGAGGACCGGGATCGTCAGCTCGGCGAGTGACGCGCCACCGTGGTAGCCGGCCTTCTTCGAGGCGTAACGGATGCCGTCGGAGACGGCCAGGACCGCGGAGCCACCCGGTGCGAGCACGCGAGGCCCGGACACCGTGACCTCGTCCGCCTCGGTGGGACCAGATTCGACAGTGCGCCACCGTGCCGATGATTCCGGCACCGAACGGAGCTCGCTCCCTCGCTCGACGATGTGTCCGTGGTCGGACGTCAAGATGACGATCCGCCCCGCGGTATCGGCCGCGGCGAGCAGGGCTTCGAGGTTCGCCACGGACCGCAGGCTCCAGCGAAGTGCGTCGACGTCGGCGCTGGCGAGCGCGTCGTCGATGGTGTTGAGGACGGCGCCGACGATCTTTCGGCCGGGATCGGCGATGGTGTCCGCGACCGCGGGCGGGAGTGAGTGACCGGCTTCGGATCGCAGGTCGTCCTTGTGGAAGACGATACCGTTGACGGCCGCCGCGAATCTGGACTTCTCGATCTGCTGGTTCCCGGCAAACAGCTCTCCGGCGAAGAGGGAAGTTCGGGAGTACTCCGTGATCGTCGGCAGCGCGGCAAGTGCCACAATCCGTCGGCGTCGATCGGCACGCACAAGCTCGCTCCACCCGGCCGCCGAGAGCTCGGCAGCGAGCTCGATCGCGGTCGGCGCGCTCATCCCATCGAGCACGATGAGCAGGACTCGCTCTTCGGCCGCCACCGGCACGACGAGGTCGGCGAGCAGGCGCTCGACCGGTGTCGCCCCGGAGCCGAAGGGCGGCGCACCGGTGAGCAGCGAAGCCGCACCGGCGTCGTCACGATGGCGGACGACCTGCACGGCGTGGGCGAGGGACTTGTACGCGGTGGCGAGTCCGCGGTCGGAGTCGCCGTCCCAAAGGTCGCCGAGGGCGCGCTCTGCCCATGCCCCGTCGGACCCGTACTGCTGGATCGCCATGTCGATCGTCTGCGCGGTTGCGTGGGGAGCCGCCAGCCAGCGGGCGAGCCGGGCAGTCATCCGGGCGGTCGGCAACGATCGGTCAAATAGAGATCGAGCGCCGTGTGTCTCGACGGCCTCCAGCCCGACATCGACGGCGCGGGAGGATGCGACGCTCGGGGTCGAGGCTGCAGCCTCAATCGCCGCGGCGAACTGCTTGATTCGTGCCCGGAGACCCGCCGGGAGGAAGGCGGACGCGGCGGCGCTTTCGGCCCATCCGAGGTCCGTGCAGATCGCTTCCGCCTGCTCGAAGGTGTCGCGGGCATGGTGGTCGCCGCTCGCGAGCCAGCGTCGGGTTATGAGCTGCGCGGCAGCACCGAACCGGGAAGCCGCAGCGGCGCTGGGGCCGGGACCGACGTAATGCTCTGCTCGCACCCGTGCGGCCGCAGTGGCAGCATCAGTAGCGACGTTGCCACTCGACCAGAGTTCGGCGACGACGAGGCCGACGGCGACGACGGAGACCCGGCCCGGTGCCGTCGCCGCGCGGAGCGCCATGGCTAGGTGCTGGTCGATGTGGGTGCCGACGGCTTTGATGAGGCCGGCGCGGGCGTCGCCATTGAGCTCCGTCAGGCGCGCGCGGACGCCCATGTCGTCGAGGGGGGTGAGCGCGTCGGCGATGTCGAGGTACTCGGGCCGCTCCAGACCGAGCAGCGCGACGAGGATGGAGCGCACGACATGATCGGCGGAAAGGACGCCGCCTGGTGCGGGCGACAAGCCTCGCTCGCGACGCAGCGACCCGAGCAGCCGAGGCACCCAGGGGCCGAGGTCTCGCACCGGCCGGGGGATGTTGCGGTCGCGGGCGCCGAAAATCATCGGCACGGCGTTCCATTCGTCGAGGTCGGTGAGCTTCCCGTGCTCGGATTCGAGTACGACGGCAGTACCGAGCGCTGCCTCGTCGAGGTCAGTGAGCACTGCGACGAACTCGCCCTTGCCGGCCGCACGCATCGCGTCGAGTGCAGCGAGCCCAGAGACGCCTTCGACCACGCGGACGGCGCGCCCCACGACGTCGATGGAGCGGGGACCGGACCAGCTCGGCTGGGCACGGATTAGGATTGTGCGCGCCCTTCGCCGAGGCGCGTTGAGCCACGCCGCCAGATGGTCCCGCAGCGCAGCCTCGGTCGCCTTCGGTGCTGTCACGACTCGTCGACCTGCCAGGTGATCGTAACCGCGCCGGACTCGCCGACCTCGGCGATGATCTCGGCCTGGAGCTGCTGCAGTAGCGTGTCGAGGTCGGCGACGGCAAAACTACGGGTGTGGGCACCGCGCGAGGTCGGGGTCCGCGTGGGCTGCACAGGGCGAGGTTGCGCCTGCACCACGAGGGCGCGCGCCTTTGCCGCCACATCGCGCAGGCGTGACTCCAACGGCATCACCGATTCGTCGAGTTGCGCGGCTTCCTGAAGGGCAGTCAGCGCCGCATCGAATCCGGCGTCGCTACGGGCACGGGCCGCGTCGATCATGCCCCAGTCGAGGCCGGTTACTTCCCGGACGAGTCGCTCGGCGCTGCCGTGCGCACTGCCGTGCGGCGTAAGCACGTCCGGCAGATCGAAAGTCGCGAGCGTCTCGACGAGCGCCTTGTCCTCACGGGCGCCTGCAACCGCCCGCACCACGTCGGCGACTCGCTTGGCGGTGGCGAGACGACCGGTCGCCGCGACCCCCTCGATGCCGAGGACGGCGGCGTGCGCCTCGAGCGCCACCGCAAAATCGGCGACCTTCGAGCTGATCGCCTGGTTGCGGAGTGCCCCGGCCCAGCGGCTGACGGCGCGCGGGGTGAGGTTCGTCTCGGGGGCGACGCCGAAGATCGCCCCGGCGCGGTCCTTCGCCGTCGACCAGTCGGTCTCGGCGGGCAGGTTAGCGCGACGGGGTGTCGCTCCGTCGGGGATGTTCCCGACCTGCGGCGCAGCGCCACCGCCGAACTCGCGGTTGTCGAGCAGCGCCCAAAGGATGAGGATCGCGTCCTGCATCGCGGTCGTCATGCCCCACGGCGCGAACTTGGTGCGGAGCGCACCCACCGTGCAGCCAGCGCCAAGCTCCCCTTCCCAACGCGCGAGGTTCGCGCCCCACTTGAAGTGTGCGTTGTCGACGACGAGGACGTTCTCGTTGACGGTGGCGAGCCCGAGCGGGGTGATGAGGTCGCGGGCGACCCGCTGCTCGGCGGCGCTGAGCCCCTGCCGACGGCCGCCCCCTTCCACGGTCTGGGTCACAAGTGTGACCGCCTCGGTGAGCCGCGGCGTACGGACCTCCTCGGCACCGAGGTCTGGATGGTCGGGGAACTCGTTCGCCCATGCGGTTTCCAGTGCGTGCCGGAAGCCGGTGAGGAGGTTGCCGGTGGCTGGCGGCGGGATAGTAAGTCCGGCGGCGAGGGTGCCGAAAATTTCGTTCCCGGCGAGGTCGCTGCCGACGTTCGACTCGTCGGAGGCGTTCACACCGTATGCCTGACGGAGTGCAGCGGTCAGCACGTCGCGTAGCGCGCGGCGTCGCGATTCGAGCGTCTGCCGAGCAGGGCCCCGATCAGTGAGCGGCAGGTGGTCGGCGTTCTGGTCGAAGCGGTTGCCGGTGAGCAGGTACTCGAGGATGACGAGGTCTCCGAGGTCCTTCTGCCGGGCGTCCGAGAGGAAGTTCGGGATCCACGCGATCGTGTTTGCCGACCGCCCGCCTTCACGGAGCTTGCGGAGCCGCGCCACGTCGTCGGCGGGGCTATGGCTGCCGGAGTCATAGGGGAAATCGATGACCGCCCGCCACTCGGTGTCGTTGTGAATGAGGTTGCTGTCGAGCACGTCGGTGTCGTCCCGCACGTTCCCGAACTTCACGGTGACGGTGCGCTTGTGGCCGCGCCAGACGTGGTCGAGGGTGCGACCGACGAGGTTATCCGGCGGCAGGCCGAGCTCGTCGGCGATGAGTTTGCGGACGAGCTCGCGCCGGGTCTGCTGGTTGTCCTCAGTGCGCACGCGGTCCAGGATCGAGTCGTAGTCGACGCCGCTCAGCGTCGCGGTGATGATCGGGTCGGCGCCGTCGCCGATGGTGATTTCGCCGAACTCGCTCGCCCAGGCCCTCGCGCGGGCGAGCGCATCCTCTGCCTCGCTGCCAGGGATGAAGGCGTCGATGGTGCCCCAGTTCAGCGCCGCGAGTTTCGCTGCGGTAAGGTTCGCCAGCGACTTCGCCTCGGGGGCAAGCGCCGCGAGGAGTACGGTCTTCGCGAGGCGGTCCTCGGTGACGTAGGCGTGGTTCCGTGGCAGGGTGACAACCTGCTCCTCGGGGACCCCGTGCTTGCGGAGCAGGTAGGGCTGCAGCTTCGTCCGGTAGAAGCGGGCGGAGATGGTGAAGTGCTGCTTCATGTCGTCGGTGAGCGGCTGCGATCCGCCGAGCACGACGGGCGCGTAGAGGTCGCCGACAGGGATTACATCGCGGGCGAGCAGGCTGTCGCGGCCGTCGCTGAGCAGCTCAGCCATGAGCTTCAGGGCGGTGCGCTCGCGCTGCATGAGGCTGGAGAGCGCGACCATCGTGTCGACGAGCGAGGGTGAGAACGGATACACGTTCGCGAACGCCTTCTCGTCGGAGTTTGCTTCGTCAGAGAGCAAGTAGCCCCAGGCGGTGTAGTCGCGCTTCACCTCGGCGACTGCGGTCTCCAGGGTGGCCGCGGCGCCGTCTGACACGGGGCGGAGGAGCCGCTGCTTCACGATCTTCGGGAGGTCGGCGGCCTGGAGCCGGATCTTCGAGAAGCGGTCCTCCCAGTACTGGAAGAGCTGCCCTTGGGCCACCCGTTGGGCGCCGGCAACGTGGCTGCCGAGGAAGTCACTGAGCGCGCGCTGACGGGCGAGCAAGGAGGTGATCGGGATGGGGAGGTTCGCGGCGGCGTTCTCTCCGAGCTGCACGACCTTCTCGATCTCGCCCTGCACCCAGCTTTGGTCGCCGAGGTGCTGGCCGAGCCAGAGCACGACTTCGTCGATAAGGAAGACGAGACCCTGGTAGCCGAGCGACTTGGCATGTCCGGTGAGCGCCCGGAGCCCCTCCTTCATGGGGAGCCATTCGGAGGCGCGCACGGCGGCCTGGAAGTAGGCGTCGCGGAGGTCGGCGACGAGCCGGTCGCGATCCGGGTGGCCAGGGGCTTCCGCCGCGGCCGCTTCGAAGGCGGCGGCGTCCCAGGCGCCCTCAAGCTCGCCCCAGCCGCTGTCGCCGCCGCCGAGCCCGTCGAAGAAGGCGTCGTCGCCGATGCGGGCGCGGAGTGACCGCGCGTCGGCAAGGAGTCCGTCACTGGCGTGCAGCACCGGCGCGGACGTGTCAGGGTGGTGCTTGGCTGCCCAATCGAGGTAGCCGGCGAAGATCGCATCCTCGAAGGACTTCGCCCCGAGCAGGTTGTAGTCAAGGACGAGAAGCCGCTGGTCGAGGGTGCTGGTGCGAGAAGCGACGACGGCTTCGAGGCCGGGGATCTGGCGGGCGGCGACGCTGCCGGTGAGCAGCAGGTGGAGCACGGCCATGTAGTGCGACTTGCCGGAGCCGAAAGAGCCGTCGAGGAAGGCGCCTTGCGACTTCTGTCCGCCCAGCGAGCTGCCGACGAGGTCGAGCCCCTCGGCGATGGCCTTCGCGATCGCGTCGGTGACGACGTAGTCCTTGATGGTCTGCTGGTGGCGGGCGACGCCTTCGTCGAGCTTGATGACGAAGTCGGCGGCCTCGACTCGCTCGGGGATGCCGATGAGGTCGCGCAGCGGGCTGTTCAGGTCGGTCATGATGCGCTCTTCCTCCTGCGCGTGGGTGCCGGCGGTCGCCAGGCGACGACTTGATC
Source organism: Frigoribacterium sp. SL97 (assembly GCF_026625765.1). NCBI lineage: Bacteria > Bacillati > Actinomycetota > Actinomycetes > Micrococcales > Microbacteriaceae > Frigoribacterium > Frigoribacterium sp. SL97. Next base: position 513,769 of record NZ_CP113062.1, on the reverse strand, counting down.
CCGCCCGAGCCCCAAGCGGCCGAGCAGCGATGTGGTGATCCCGGATACGGCGGTGGCAGGGCTGACGCCCGAGCGGGCGTCGATGTCATGGTGCCACTGCTTCAGCCACGGTTCGAGCTCCAGCAGCACCCCAACCAGAGGGATGGTCTGCTCATCGTGCGAGCCTGCGCGGCTGAGGTCGTTCGCGAGGCGGGCGACAGCCTGGCCGCGTTCGCCGTGGTCCCAGCCGGCCCAGCCGTAGAGCTCGGTGGTGTCCTCGGGCAGGCGGGAGCCCGGGAAGGCGATGAACCGCTCCCTCGGCACGTCGAGCTTGCCGCGCGCGGACCAGTACGACGTCTTGAGAAAGTCGCCTTGCGCGTACTTCGGTGGTACGGGAACATCGACCCGCTCGCCGGAGTCCTCGGCGCGCTGCAGCTCCCAGGTGCGCTCCCACGCCCGGAACTTCTCGATGCCGGACTCCTTGTAGCGCAGCACCGCGAGCCCGGGCACGGCGTCCCCGGCAAGCAACTTGCCGACCTCCGCATGGAGGTCGTAGTCCTGAGTGCCGAGGCGGATGCTCAGTAGTTCGCGGAAGGCGTCGTCGCGACGCAGGTCGTCGGCGACCTGCGCGACGGAACGCACCAGCGGGACGCCACGCCCATCGCGCCACAGCTCGGGCGCTTCGAGCCGGTCGAGCAGCGCCTCGACGGCCGCCTTGGCGACGAGCTGCTTCCAGGTCGCGCCGGCCCAGCGGCGCTTGTACTCGGGGCGCTCCAGCATGTTTATGAAGCCGGACTCGGCCGCATCGTAGCGCGCCCGCCAAAGGTCGTTCCAGGCCTGAGAGCCCGAGTTCGGGGCCTCTGTCACTGGCGTGCGCCCGTGCCGGTCGAACCACGCCGACTGCTCGCTTCCTTCCGCGAGCGCGCGTGCGAGCCTCACCTCGAAGGGCCGTTCGCTTGGCTCGATCATCACGATCTCCGGTTCGGAGGGTGCCAAAGCCCTGTCCACGAGGCCATACGCCGCATAGACCTGCCAGTCGAGCTCCTCCTGGAGGGCGACCATCGTGCGTCGGGCGTCATTCCAGCGATGTTGAGCTGCGATCAGCGCTGAGCGGCCCTCGGAGACGACAGCTGCCGGTCCCTCATCCAAAAGTAGTCGCGCGAGCAGATCGACTCGACGAGCTAGGCCGCTCGGGAGTGTTTGCGGTAGCGGGTACGCGCCCACCTTCGTCGAGTTGAACTGATACGTGTCGAATGACGGGTCGCCGGTAACGCGCGCGCCCTTCGAGTCCGTCGAATTTCCTTTATTGTGCGCTACTTGGCGCAGCCAAAAGAGCGCTGTCGACGAGTTGAGGACCCCAAGTAGGCCCAGGTAGTCGTCTTCAGACGCGTCGTTCGGCAGTTTGATAATCGGTGCCGTCTGCTTAAACACCTCCCCGCCGCGATTGAGAACGAAGTGGTTATGGGTCGCCACCTCCGCAAAAGTGATCGCAGGTCTACTGTCAGCGGCCCAGTGAGTGAACTGCATGTACTCCGTCCATCGCAACCCGGCGTCAGCCATGGTGCCTTGGAATGTGGCACGTGCGGCCAACAGGGACCGCCACGGCCACAACACTTGATCGACGAGACTTGTTGGGAGCAGTTGCTCGCTATAAGGGAACACAATCTGCTCGGTCCCGTGATCGCCCCAATCTCGCACGCCATCGCCGACCACGAAGTGCCGGTAGTAGGGGTATATGTTGCGCTCGCGTGCTAGCGGGCGAGGACGCATGAAGGCATCGTCGGCCCCCGCTCGAACTGCACCGCCAATTTGGGCCCCGGTAGCGACGATTAGTGAGCGAACTCCCGGACCCGACTCGATATGTTGTTGAAGATCCCCTGCGCCACCGCCCGAAAGGGACCATGGATGGGCAGCGAAGAGCGCTCGCTCGATATCGGAAATTGTGACATGGGGTCCATCGAACGTGATATCGCCAACGTGATCGACGATCTCGCGCCACACGACACCCCGAGCGGGATCTGCAGGCTGGGTCGGCTCGCCGCGAACGCTGAGCACCGCTCGGATATTCGTCGTTACCGGCTTACGACGCCGACCAATCAGAACAACAGTCGGTGTGCCGTGGCCGGGAATGTAGGCGCCAGAAGTATCGATGATGTGGGTCAAGTCCACTCGCGTGCCGAGATCAACTCCAGACAGGAACTGCTCGATCAGCTTCTTGCCGAACTCCCGCTTCATGAACGAGTTGGAGGTGATCTGTCCGACGTAACCGGCAGCAGCTCCGCCATCCGGTTTCAGGGCCAGCCGAAAGAACAGTTCCATGAATGGCACGGACAGTGCATATGTACCGGCGCATGTTGAGTACATCTCCCGATACCGCTGGTTAAGAGCCCGATCCTTTATAGTGATGTATGGCGGGTTGCCGACAACTACGTGATATTGCCCGGGTCGAAGGATATCCGCGTGCTGTTGGAGGTCCTCGACTGAATACTCGAACTCCTTCTCGTCTCCGAGGTCGAAGCCGAGCTGCACCGACTGCCCACCAAGCAATGAGTCGCCGATCGCGACGTGATAATGGAAGGCCGGCGCAGCGACGAGTGTCTTTGTTCCGGCGGCCTCTATCGCGGCGACGGTGAGGCGGAACCGGGCGATGGCGGCGGCGAAGGGGTTGAGATCAACGCCGTGGATCGAGTCGAGGGCGCGCTGCACCCGCTCGCCGAGATCGACATTCGGTGCGGCCGCCGCCCACCCCTTCACGAGCCGGTCGAAGGCGCCGAGCAGGAAGTGGCCGGAGCCGCAGGTCGGGTCGATGAGCTTAAGCCCGGCGAGGCCGAACTCGGCGATTGCCGGGGTGAGTGTGAGGTCGAGGATGAACTCCTCGACGAAGACCGGGGTCTGCAGCAGCGCGTAGGTCTTCTTCGCATACTGGGAAAGGTCCTGGTACAGGTCGCCGAGGAAGCGGGTGTCGAACTCCGCGTCGCTGAAGTCGTGCACAAGCTCGCCTGCCGGCGTCGTGTGGCGGAAGAACCTCAACAGATCATCGGAGGCGGTTGCCGAGATCCGGGCGTGCCACACCGGCGAGTGGTCCGGGTCGACGAGTGGCCGGCCGGCCGGCAGGGAGGCGAGCGTGCGGAACGCCTGGTGCAGCCAGTCACGGCTCGTCATCGTCGGTGATGCCGCGTAGAACGCGGTCTCGTTCTCCACCGCGCGCTCCAGGCCTTCACCGGGTGCCGCGATCCAAGGGAGTGCCACCCGTCGGCCGTCAAGTTCGGCACCAGCAAGAAGGCCATTATCCTCGGCGAAGCGGATGAACACCGTCGCGATGATCCAGGCGACCGCTGCCTGCGACACCTCGCCGTCACGCCACTCGATCCAGGCCAGGCCAGTGCGCTCCTTCGCCTTAGCACGGTCGTACTCGTCGTGCAGGCGTCCGCCCCAGTCGGTCGACGAGTCCTCGGCGCGAACCTTGAGGTCGGCCTCCAGGGCCTTGAGGACCTGCTTGAGGTCGGAGAGCAGAGCAGCGGAATCGATCACGTCGTGGGCGCCTTCCGGGTGGGCAGCTCTGTGGGAGCGGTCACCCTGGTCGAGTCGGAGGATTCAGCAGGCTCGAATGCGTCGAGGCTCAGCTCGAGCCAGCCGTCCGCGCCAAACGGCATCGGGACGCCGTCCAGGTCCGGGGTGCCACCGGAGAGCGGCCTCGGCAGCAGGAACCATCGGGCGGCCGCGCGCGGCGTCGCGAGGTCCGTCACCGTCGCGAGGAGGTCGACGAGGCCGAAGCGAGCGAACACGGCGGCGTTCATAAAGATTGTGGGCTCGGCGATCGCGAGCAAGTTCGTCCAGGCGGGGATGATCGCCTCCCGCCCAAGGCGCTCCAGGTTCTTCCGACCGCGCGAGTCGGCCGGTTCGCCATCCGCCTTCAGAACCGTGGGCCAGTCCACCTTCTTCGCGGTCGCCGTCGACTTCAGTGACTCGATTGCGACGTCGGCGAGATCGACGACGGTGAGACCATGCTCCTTCGCCAGTCTTGCCGTCGAGGTGAGCAGGCTCTGCTTGCGCGGGACGACAAGGGTCAGGGCGGCACGGTCGCGGATCGACGCCTTGAGCTTTGCGGCGATGGTCGGGTCCTCCGCAGGCCGGCCCCAGGTCGTCGCGGAGTTCGTGTGCGAAAGCGAAATCGTGTCGATGGCCCGCGTGACGAACTTGCCCGCCGCCTCCTGCCACTCCAGATGCGGCATCGCGGCCTTGACCGGGGCATCGAGTGCCGGGAGGCCAGGGACACCGGACACCTCCGGGAATCGAGCTCGGACTCTCTGCTCGATCGTCTGCACGGCGAGCTCGCGCGTCGGCGCGCCCCGGAGGGCCAGCTCGACCGCCTTCGCTGGGTCCAGATCAGACCGATACACCTCGCCCATCGACGAGAGACGGCCGCGTTCCGACAGGCCAACGGCAAGCTGCACGAGCCTCGTGTCTGACACACGCAGCGGTGGAGCGCCGGACCTGAGGAGCTCATCCCGCAATCTGGAGCTGGAGACGATCTCCTGCTGGCCGAGGAGCTGATCGATCACGCCGCCGAAGTGGAGCAGTGCCTCGAGGTGCAATTCCGCCTCATCGAAAGTGAGGCCAGTCTCGTCTTCGGGGGCGAAGGCGACCGCCGTCTTCGACCGATCGCGGGTCGCCTGGAAGACGAATAGTGGCTCGCGCGATCGGCTGTCAAGTTCGAGCACCGAGCGGGTCACGGCGATCGCGGCGCCGGTACGCTGAGGGTCGTTCAGTGTCGATCCGTACTCCCGCAGCAGGCGCCGCTGGATTTCATCGAGCGTCGCGAGGTAGCCGAGCTCACGTACCCAGCGCGCCACGTCCTCAGTCACCACCTTCAGCGTCTGGTTCTTCTTAACTCGCTTGTAGCGGTCCTCTGAGGTCTCGTCCTGCTTCACCGAGATCGTCGCAATGAACTTTTCCACGGCGCGGCGTCCTGGGACCTCGGCGGTGAAATTGTGTTCCGCGGTCGTCGCGGCGAGACGGTGCCGCCACTCCCGGATGCGCCCCTGAATCTCGCGACGGACCTGCTCACCGAGTCCGCGGATCTGGTTGATTTGCATCGGCGGGACCCCGAGCAGCTCCCCGACAGTCGTCGCACGGAGGCGGGCGAGTGCCGAGAGGGCGCGGGCGCTGAGCCCCGCCTCGGCGAGCGGCGTCGGCTCGGTGGCCGCCGCCGCCTTCGCATCGTTCGCCTCGACGTCGAGGTCGGCCGCCGCACCGGCGAGCGAGGCGACCCACGCCTTCCGCATCGCGTCGAGGCTCGCGTGCCGGTCGGCCTGTTTCGGTGCGAGCGCCGTTCGGAAGAACGCGACGAGCCCGTCCGCGATCGCCGCATCGAACATGCCCGGCTGGACAATCGGCGCGTCCGACGCCGAGGTTGGCGCGTCGCCCTGCTCCCACCAGATCGGGTCGCCCGTAGCCAGCTCGAACAGCGTCGCGGCGATGGCGAAGCGTTCCGCGGCACTGTCGTACTGGCGGGTCGGGCCAAGGTACGGATCAAGGTACGGCTTGGAGCCCGAGCGAATGTTCGTCAGCGGTTCCTCCGCAAGGGAGAAGTCGAAGAGTGTCAGGTGCGGCTTGCGTGTTCCCGGGTCCGGCTTCACCGCGAGGTTTGAGGGCTTGATATCGCGATGGAACACCCCCCTCGATTCCAGGTGCGCGACCGCGTCGAACAAGTCGAGGGCGTAGCGCTCGAGCTGCTCGATCGTCGCCTTGCCCTCCAGGCGGATGCGATCAGCGATCGTCTCAAGACCCGCATCGGACATCAGCAGGCCCTGACGCGTGCCGACCGCGACCGGGCCGTCGAGTCGCTTGACGATCCGCGGGTGGTCGAGGCGGTCGAGGATCTCTGCTTCGACTGCGAGGCGGGCCGCAGCGGCATCGTCCTTGGCGAGCTTCAAGATGACGTACTCGAAGTCTCGCTCGTAGTCCGTGACCTCGAGCGCGACGCCGGTCGATCCAGATCCGCGGCGCTTGATGATCTCGAAGCGCTCCCCGACGATGTCACCGACGGAGGCGTCGAGTGGGTCGATCGTCGTACGCTCTGGCTTGGGCCACACCTCAGCCCTCACGACGGCGCGCGCACGCGCAAACTCATCAACGAACTCGGCGACGCCGAGCGTGCGCTGCCCCTCCTCGAACGCGGTTGCGTCGATGACGACCCGCGCGTATTCATCAGCGAGCTCTGGCAACACAGCGCGCGGGTCGATGCCCTTCGCATCGCTGGCGACAAGCTCCTGGAGGGCAAGAAGATTTGCTGCTGGCGACCTACCGGTGAGAATGAGCGCGCCGAGAGCGCCGACGCCGTAGACGTCGAGCGTCTGCGAGGACGCCGGCGTCTGCCCGCGAAGGGTCTCCGGCGCGAGGTAGAGGAGGGCTTCCTGCTCGACGTGCCCTATGACGTCAGTGACACCGCGGGAGATTTCTGTCGATGTGGTCGTCACGCCGCCTGGCCGGCGGGCGAGATCCCAGTCCCGGATGCGGAGACTCGGGGCTGCATCCGGCGTGACCTTCACACGCACGCTCACTGGTGACAGTGCACGGTGAGTAAGCCGCTGACTGTGGGCGAATCGGACGAGCTCGGCGAGGTCCTGGACGAATCGTTCGCGGTCCTCGTAGGTAAGAATCTCTGCGTTCGCTTCCAGGTACGCGCCGAGGCTCATCTCGTCGGGATCGTAGGCGAAGACAAGTGCTGGACCCTCCTCGGGAGTCAGTAGGTCGAGGGGGCCGATGATGCCTGGGTGCGTCATCCCGAACGTGAGCTGGAACTCGCGACGCGCGCGGACATCGACCGCATGCTGAATGTCTCGGCTCGCGCCCTTCGAGTAGGGGAAAAGACGGATGCGCCGCTTTACCTTCGCTTGCGGGTGCGTGACGAGGAAATCTTGCCACCCAGGACCTTCGCCAAGGGGCTCGCCGACGTCGAGGGAGAATTGGCCGATCATGCGCTGCTTTGGGCGGGGCATGAGGCCGAGGGCGTCCATGAGCTTGTCGATCAGGTTCGCTCGGGGCTTATCAATCGCGGTGTTACGGCGCTGGGTGAGGAGGCCCGTGGCGTTGCGGTCGGGTGCGAGTCCCTGCACATTGAAACCATCGAGCGCCCACACCGACTCGGCTCCGAACTGATCCAGGCGCAGCTTTGAGTCGCGCCCGTGCATGACGACCGCCTCGCTAACGTAGGGGACGGTGCCTTGCGGCACATTCGCCGCCCGAGCGAAGTCCTTCAACACACTGGCGAGCCGCTTTGCCTTCGCGTTCGCGAGGAGTCTCGGATTGTTCTCGGTGCGCCCTGCGTGGTGCCAGGTCGACTGGTTCCCGCTGATCTCGCCATGCCAACCCTTAAGCTCAACCACGATCAGGCCGGTCTTCGTCAGGACGAGCGCATCGACCTCGTTCAGCCTTCCCTCGGGATCCGTGAAAGTCAGGTTGGTCCACGCGCGAGCGATGCCGTCGTCCGGCAGGAGGTCACGAAGTTTCTCCAGCGCCTCTGCCTCCTGGGCCTGCGCCGGCTCTCCGAGGGCACGCCACAGCCGCGAATCTGCCCGCACCTGCGCCTCCCATCGCTCGGCGGGCCGCACCGCCCACCCCCGCGGCAGAGCGTCTGGGACATGAGTCGCGGGTGAAAGCAGCCTAGCGGGGGCATCGGGCACATAACGGCCGCAACCCTCGCTCCGCATTGCACCGCTGACGGGCCGACTCGTCGCGGGACCGCCTCGTCTGCAGTTCGGAGCGGTGCTTTCGTCGACCTGAAGATGCTCCCGGAGGTTCCCTCTCCAGAGGCATGGCATGGACACCTCGTGCGGCGGGACGAGTTCTGGACCCTCTCAAAATCACCGACCTGTAAAGCTTTGGTCTTGTACTCCAAAGCATTCAATCTGTCGACGTCCTCGAGAGCACCCACTGTCGCTACCGCATATATGTGACGTTGTGTACGCCGACCGCCACGGGGCCGTGTAGGTCAATTGCCCGGTGCGGCCTCACGCTGACAGCTAAGTAGAACAACGGCTACGACCACTGGCGAGCGAGCCCTGTCGATGCAGAGGACGATCGTGGGTTTGGCAATCCCGTTCTCGAAAAGGAAGGCCGCCCTAGCGTCGACATGTGCCTCAGAAGGGGGCACACCATCCCGGCGGCCTAGCTACCGCAAAGAGGACGGCCGATCGATGACGACCACAGTGAACACCACCGCTCCACTAGACGCACCCGCCTCTGAGACGGACCCGCACTTCCAGGAAATTGCCGCTAACCAGTGGCGGGTCCTCGATACACGACTTCCTCAGGGCGACGTGGCCTCGCTCCTCAGTTTCGTCCGTGCTTCGCCAATGTTTATGAAGTAACCGCCATTGCCTCACCAATTGACGTCGCATTCTTTGCCGACGAACGAGCCGCTCGGATCGCGTTCCTGGACACCGCCGAAAGCCTGTCCAGACAAGGGTCCAAATTCGGCGCCTAACTAGCCTGCTCATGCCGGTACCCACCAGGGCGACCGGCAGCCCATCGGTCACCGATCGCTCGTGAGCAGTGGACACTCCCCCGCCGTTACAAGACCCAGATCGTCTCGATAGGTAAGTCCGGAATCGACCTGGGTAAGGGATCGGCTACCAGGCGCCGAGACTTACCTTCCACGCGGAACGCTCGCGCGCACGTCAGCCGCTTCGTCCTCATCCAGCACCCAGCGCTGATACTTCGGGTGATGGGGGTACTTCTTGCGGAGGTAATCCCGGACTACTTGCCCGGGCCGGTCTTCGTCGAGGTATCCGAGTTCGCGAGCAAGCTCTGCCGGTTCGTACGTCGTCACGCGTGCGAGCTTACGGTGACCAGGCGACCAGGCGGCAAAAGGACGTCCTGGTCATTTCACACCCGCTACTGCGGCGGGAGCTCCACGGGTTCCGCCCGCGAATGAACGGGCATGTGCGATATGCGCGTCCACGTCAGCAAGAACGATGTTGAGTCGCTTCCGTGCGATCGATGGCATGTCCGCACGCACGACATGGCGCCCCTGACCTCTCAGATCTGAGCAGCCGAGCATACCTCGGGGCCCTATAAAAGGACCGTCTGCCCCAAGGGGGAGAACGCCAAGGCTCGAGCAGGCCCCCTCGAGAAAGAGTCAAGCGAAGAGCCGCCAATTGCATTTGCTGAGTGAGGCATCAGTCTTTGCTAAGACGCGATACAACGGCATCGAGCGACCATGATGTCGACATGGCGACTGGTTGGTCAGCCGCCCGCAAGGGCCCGCCCGTCATGGGCTAGTTAGATCCCCGGATACAAGCTTTACGGCCCTAATTCGGGCTGCGAAATCGAACAGAGCGATGGGTTTGCTGTCCGTACAGTTTCACGGATCCCCCATGAATCGTGTCGCTCGCGGGGCTACAGAGCTTTAGGACATCGCATATCTAGTACGCAATCTCGTTACCTTATTTGGTGTAGACGCATGGGAAGTCGAACACCTGCTTGGGGAAGCGGTGCGGAATTTCGGTGCTCTTACCGCGTGGGGTCTCCCCGCCGGGATCGTCGCGGCGGCTCAGGTCGTCGTCCCAGACTTGCTGGTTTTGGCCTAAGTCCTGGCGGCGCTCTGGTGTGCCACCATCCTCGTGCTGATCTTCGTGGGCGTCTTCGGCCCCAAAGAGCAGGCCAAGCACGCGCGAGGCATGTTAAAAATGTTGCTCGGCCGGCCCGCTCCACCTACCTAGGCTCCCCCCACCGGGTAGCCAACCGACTTGTGACGATCATGGTTTCAGGTCACCTCATCTCATGGGCACCTCGCTCGTGTGATCCCGTGACCACCGAAGCTCTGGCAGTCGATGACGTGTTCCCGGTCCGGGGATATCCCAAGTACACCTACCAACAGCAGAAGTCCGTTGAGGGTGACGTCGCGAGACACGCGGCCTCCGGCTCCGGTGTTCTCTTGGTGTACGGCCCGAGTAAGTCCGGGAAGTCGGTTCTCGTTCAGAAGGTGCTTCCGAAGGCGCTTTACGTGGAGGCACCCAACACCGAGACCGCGGAAGGTTTTTGGCAGGCCGCGAATACGGCTCTCGGCACGCACACCACCCGTTCTGAAGGCGATGAGACGTCCGAGTCCCGCGAGATAGGTCTTAGCGCCGGGGTTTCGTCGGTTGGCCGATTTGTGGGCAAGTGGGGTTGGAATAGGTCGAAGAAGAACAGTCGCGGTGGTACGTCCACAGATCCGAGCAATATTTTTGTGACCAGGGCTCTTCTGAAAACCAAGCGTGTCTTGATCATCGACGACCTTCACATGCTCCATCGGGATGAACAGCGGAAAATCGTTCGAAACATCACGCCGTTCGTCGACAAGGGCGGACGGGTGATTCTCATTGCGTCTGGGCATCGGGCCGAGCTCATTCCGACTCTCGTACCGAACATGGGCGGCTCTTTCAAAGCCAACAACTTCGGTCTGTGGAGCGACGCAGGCCAACTGGGCCAGCTGGCTCAAATTGTGAAAGACGGTTGGATCAAGCTCAGGACGCAGGCGCCTGCGGGGTTGGCGGAGCGGCTGGCGGAGAATGCCTACGGCAGCCCTCAAACGATGCAGCGTCTTAGCGCCGCTCTTGTGGTCAACAACAATTACTACTTCGCCGCCGACGAGCTGAGTGAGCTCGTGTCCCCCACCGATTGGGACGAGTTCGACAAGACCAGCCTCGCTCCGGTTCTTTCCGAGGTTCGTTGGGTCAAGAAGCTGACGAAGGGACCCAAGGGAAAAGCCCGCGACGAATACCCCACCCACAAATATGGGCCTGCGGATGGGTATCGGCTGATCATGCTTGCACTGCGAGAACTTCTACCCAACGTGGACGTTGACGTAGATGTGCTCCGGAGAAAATTGTCGAAGTCCCGAAGGGCACACCGCTACTCGGGGTTACGCTGCCCTGTCCACGCAAGGTTGAGACGGTGAAGAAGCTCAGTCTTATGTCAAAGTCGGCGGCTACTGACGTTCTCGATGACATGGACGAGACTCAGCTAGAAGACCTTGCGGAGCAGTCTGGCGCTGATCCCGTCGTCGAGTACCAGGAGCAGAACAATCAAGTTAGAATCGTCGATTCTCTCTTTGCATTTGCGCTTCGCTGGTGGCTCATCTAGAAGGCGATCGGCACGAGGTCGAGGCCCGGCACGATGACGTCGCGCAACGTCTCGAGTGCACGTGCGCTGAGGGCGACCGCGAGGCCGCCGGGTCGTCGTCGTCGACGGGGTCGGCTGCGATAGAGCTGCTCGATTTGCCCTGAGGTCAAGGTGGACGACGAGCGCGTGACGTTCCGTCTTGACGGCAGGCTGGGACAGCTGGACACCCCTCGCGATGCGGAAGTGCTGGTTGCTCACTGGAGCTCACCGCATTCCCGTTACCGCCGCGTTACCGCTGCTCCCCGTAAGCGAAGAAAGGAGCCCCGGAACCCCTGCAATTACGGGGTTCTCGAGGCTCTTTCTCTGGCGGTACCGGTGGGATTTGAACCCACGGTGGAGTTAACCCCCACACATGTTTTCGAGACATGATCCTTCGGCCGCTCGGACACGGTACCGAGGACGAGTTTAGTACATCCGGCGGCAGGGACGAAACCGGACGATTCGTCGCCCACAGGCGCGCGCCTCCTCGGGGTTGTGCACAGGGTGCACAGACGCCCGGCACGGGCATCGGAGCCCGGCGTAACCTCGGCCCATGCCCTCACGCCACACCGTCCTCGCCTTCGTCTCGGGCGTCGGCGTCACCCTCGCCACCACGGCCGCCGCCGGCGCCGGCGTCACCCGCTTCATGCAGCGACGCAACGCGGCCGCCGCCGACCTGAACGCGCTGCTGCCCGTCCATTCGGCCTGGTGGCGCGACCGCTTCGACCGCAAGGGCAAGCTGCTCTACGTCGCGATGGGCGACTCCGCCGCCCAGGGCATCGGCGCCTCGAGCCCGGCCCGCAGCTACGTCGGCCGCATCTCGGCCTCGATCCGCCGCCAGAGCCACACCTCGCTGCGCGTCGTCAACCTCAGCGTCAGCGGCTCGACCACCTGGCTCTGCCGAAAGGACCAGCTGCCCAAGTTCGAGAAGTACGAACCCGACGTCGTGACCGTCGCCATCGGCGCCAACGACATCATCCAGTTCAACCCCGAGTCGTTCGAGAAGAACCTCCGCGTCATCTACGGCGCCCTGCCCTCGCACGCCATCGTCGGCGACCTGCCCGCCATGTGGATTCCCGACCGCGAGAAGAAGCTCGTCGAGGCCAACGCCATCGTCCACCGCCTCGCCGGCGAGTTCGGCCTCACCGTCGCCCCGCTCTACGAGACCACCCGCGCGCAGGGCTTCTTCCGCACCTACCGCAACTCGGCCGGCGACCTCTTCCACCCCAACGACCGCGGCTACCGCGTCTGGGCCTCGGCCTTCGAACCCGCCATCGCCGCCCGCCTCGCTCGCATCGCCGCCGACGAGGCCGCCACCGCCCACGAGGCCCGCGAGGCCGAAGCCGTCGCGGCCCACACGGCCGCGGCTGCCGCCGCCCCGACTGCCAGCACCAGCAGCGACACCCCGACGACGGACCCTGCAGGAGGCGCCACCACGTCCCCGACGGACGCCTCCGCCGATGTCGGGGGCGCCTCCTAGGCTGACGGCATGGCTCGCACCACCACTCCCCCGTTCCGCTGCACCGAGTGCGGGTGGACGTCGCTCAAGTGGGCGGGGCGCTGCGGCGAGTGCCAGAAGTGGGGCACCGTCGTCGACGTCACCTCGGCCCTCGTCAGCGCCCGCGGCACCGCCTCGGTCCGCGTCGAAGGCGACCGCGTCGCACGACCCATCACCCAGGTCGAAGCCAACAGCGTCGCCTACTGGCCCAGCGGCATCGCGGAGTTCGACCGCGTCCTCGGCGGAGGCATCGTCCCCGGCGCCGCCATCCTGCTCAGCGGCGAACCCGGCGTCGGCAAGTCGACCCTGCTGCTCGAGGTCGCCTCCCGCGCCGCCGCCACCGGCGCCCGCGTCCTCTACGTCACCGCCGAAGAGAGCGCCTCGCAGGTCCGCCTCCGCGCCCAACGCACCGGCGCCATGCACGACAACCTCTTCCTCGCCGCCGAGGTCGACCTCTCGGTCATCCTCGGCCAGATCGACCAGGTCGACCCCCAGCTCGTCATCGTCGACTCGGTGCAGACCGTCTCGTCCTCGACCATCGATGGCATCGCCGGCGGCACCTCCCAGGTGCGCGAGGTCGCCTCGACCCTCATCCGCGTCAGCAAAGACCGCAACCTTCCCGTCCTGCTCGTCGGCCACGTCACCAAGGACGGCACCATCGCCGGCCCCCGCCTGCTCGAACACCTCGTCGACGTCGTCTGCCAGTTCGAAGGTGACCGGCAGACCGCGCTCCGCTTCATCCGCGCCCACAAGAACCGCTTCGGCCCCACCGACGAGGTCGGTTGCTTCGAGATGACCGGCGACGGCATCGCCGAGGTCGCCGACCCCAGCGGCCTCTTCATGTCGCGCAACGGCACCCCCGTCAGCGGCACCTGCATCACCGTCGCCATGGAAGGCCGCCGCGCCCTGCCCGTCGAGGTCCAGGCACTCATCGTCGCCAGCTCGACACCTCAACCCCGCCGCGTCGTCAACGGCGTCGACTCCTCCCGCGTCGCCATGCTGCTCGCCGTGCTCGAACGCCGCGCCGGCATCCGCCTCGGCGACGCCGACGTCTACGTCAGCACCGTCGGCGGCATCAAGATCACCGAACCCGGCGCCGACCTCGCCATCGCCCTCGCCCTCGCCAGTGCCAGCCGCGAGAAACCCTTCCCCCAGACCATGGCCGCCGTCGGCGAGATCAGCCTCGCCGGCGAGATCCGCCCCGTTTCCTCGCCCAAACAACGCGCCTCCGAGGCCCGACGCCTCGGCTTCACCCAGCTCGTCGACGCCGAGTCGGGCAACCTGCGCGAAGCGCTTCGCCGAGCGTTCAGCGCCGCGGGCTCCGAACGCGACCGCGAACTCGACCGGGCCTTCTGAGCCGGCCCGACCCGCGCCTCCTTACCCGAGACACCCGCGTCTCTCGGCCCGACCCGCGCCTCGTGACCCGAGGCCGACTCGGGTGTGCTGACGCGTCCCGTGATTCCTGACCCGGGCCCCGGGCCGGGCTGGGCCCGGCCGGCGGACGTACGGTCCCGCACGTCCGACGCCGGGTGCGAGTGGGCAGAAGGTGCTGCTCCCACCAACCCGACGAGCACCTTCTGCCCACTCGACGGCCGCGACGCCTGCACCCCCGCATACGAGCACCGACCCGTCGAGTGGTCCCGAACCGTCCTTCCGACGCACCCGACGGACGATCTCCGACCACTCGACCCGCGCCTCCGGAACCAGAGCCGCACCCGCCGGCCCGACCCGCACGAGACCAGGGCCCGAGTGGGCAAAAGATGCTCCTCCCCCGCACACGAGCAGCATCTCCTGCCCACTCGGCCCCCACCTCCCGACCTCCCGAGCACCCGCCCCCACCCGACATGACCCGCCCGCACCCAACATCCCCAGCACCCGGGTACACCCGGGTCGGCGGCCTCACCAGGCACCTGCACCCCGCTCCACGCGGATTCTCAGCCCACACGCCGTGGTGGTCCCGGCCAACCCCCTGACCGGCCCTTAACCTGTGCCCATGTCGACGTTCAAGAACCCGGTCGGGCCGCAACCGCCCTCGGTCTACTGGCGTCGTCGCGCGGTGCTCGCGCTCGGTCTGATCGCGGTCGTGGTCATCATCGTGTTGATCGTCGTCCGCCCCGGGTCCGGCTCGGCAGAACCCGGTGCCGCCGCGACGACCTCCGCGCCCCCGGCCGACACCGCCCCCAGCGAACCGGCCCCCACCGAGACCGCCCCCGCGGCCGACGCCACCGCCGACCCGGCCGACACCTCGACCGAGGGCGCCTCCGACGCCCCGGCCTGCTCGACCCGCAGCATCGAACTCAAGCCCGTCACCGACAAGACGAGCTACGCCGCCACCGAGCTGCCGCAGATCTCGATGTCGATCACCAACTCGGGCCGCTCCGACTGCTCGATCGACCTCGGCTCGGCCCAGCAGACCCTCGTCATCTCGAGCGGCGAAGAGCAGTACTGGTCGTCGAAGGACTGCCAGGTCAACGGCACCAACCAGGTCGTCACGCTCACCGCCGGCCAGACCCTCAGCACTCCCCCCATCGCCTGGGACCGCACGCGCTCCTCCGCCGACACCTGCGAGTCGACCTCGCGCGAACCCGTCACCGCCGGCGGCGCGACCTACCGCCTCGCCGTCTCGGTCGGCGACATCACCTCCGCCGACACCGCCCAGATGATCCTGAACTGACAGTGACCCACCCGTGAACGCAGCCACCCCCTCCTCCGAGCCCGTCGACCCCCGCGAGCCCGTCGACCCGGACGACCGCAACGGCACCTTCCGCTCCGAGTCGCTCGAGCTGGCCCTCGCCGCCCAGGACGCCGCCGCCGTCGCCTTCGCCCTGCGGCACGACGTGGTCGTCGTCCCGAAGCTCGTCCTGCCGAGCGACGCGAGCGCCACGAGCGCCACCGCCGACGCCGCACCCTCCACCGGCGGCCCCGACGACGGAGCCCTCCCCGACGAAGGCGACCAGGTCCGCGTCTTCGGCCGCGAGAACACCGACAAGCGCATCCTGCTGCTCTTCTCGTCGGACGACACCTACGCCGCGATGGTCCCCGACGACCCGAACCGCCAGGTCATGCTCTACGACGCGCTCTCGTTGCGCGCCTTCCTCGAGGCCCACCTCGACGTCATCGAGCAGGTCTTCTTCGACATCGCCGGCCCGCACACCATGGCCGCCAACCCGGAAGACCTCCTCAAGGCCCTCGGCTAGCGAGAAGCCCGCGAGCCCAGGAGGCGCGGGTCGAGTGGTCCCGAATCGTCCTTCCCAGCGCGTCGAGGGACGATTCGGGACCACTCGACCGGCCACGGTGATCGTGGGCTCGGGCTACGACGACTACAGCGCGGGCAGCGCCTTGAGCATCCGTGAGTTGCCGAGCGTGTTCGGCTTCACCCGCGCCAGGTCGAGGAACTCCGCCACGCCCTCGTCGGTCGAGCGCACGAGCTCGCCGTAGACGTCCGGCGGCACGAGCCCCTCGTCGCCGACGTTGAAGTAGCCGTGCTTCTCGAAGAAGTCGACCTCGAACGTCAGGCAGAACAGTCGGCCGATCTCGAGCCGGCGGGCCGCCCCTTCGAGCGACTCGAGGAGGCGGTGGCCGACCCCCTTGCGAATCCATGCGGCGTCGAGGGCGAGCGTGCGCACTTCGGCCAGGTCGTCCCACATGACGTGCAGCGCGCCGCAGCCGATCGGCACCCCGTCGGGCCCGACCGCGATCTGGAACTCCTGGACGTCGCCGTACAGCGTCACAAGGTCCTTGCCCAGCAGGATGCGCTTCTGCACGAACGGCTCGCACAGCCGCTGGATGTGCGGCACGTCACTCACGACCGCGTTCCGCACCGTGATGCCGTGCCGGTCGGCACCGACGAGCGCGTCGGCACCCCCGAGCGCGTCGGCACCGACGAGTCCGTCGGCACCGGTGGGCGCGTCTGCCGCATCTGACATGGGACTCCCTCGAAGACCACGACCCGAGGAGGCGCGGGCCGCCGCCCAGCCTAGCGACGCGTTCGCGACCCGGCCCCGGGTACGCCGAAGGGCGGCCTCCACAGTGGGAGACCGCCCTGGGCGTCGAAGGCGACCCGCGCCTCCTTCGGTAGTGCTGTCGCGCAGGTGTTGCCGTCGTGCTGGTGTCGCGCCTAGCTCTCGAGCTCGGGGGCGTCGCCCACGAGGACCTCTTCGCGACCCGGCTGACGCGAGGTGGCGAAGGTGAACTCTCCGTCGACGAAGTCGACCTGGACGTGGTCGCCCGCGTTGAGCTCACCCTGCAGGATGCGCTCGGACAGACGGTCCTCGACCTCGTGCTGGATCGCACGACGCAGCGGCCGGGCACCGAGCGACGGGTCGAACCCGATCTCGATGAGCCGCTCTTTCGCGGACTGCGAGAGGACGGCCGTCATGTCGCGGTCGAGCAGACGGTCGGACAGGCGCTTGATGAACAGGTCGACGATCTGCAGCAGCTCTTCTTGGTTGAGCTGCGGGAACACGATCGTCTCGTCGACGCGGTTCAGGAACTCCGGCTTGAAGTGCTTCTTGAGCTCTTCGGTGACCTTCGAACGCATGCGCTCGTAGGAGGTCGCCGTGTCGCCCTCGATCTGGAAGCCGACGGGGCCGCCGGTGATGTCCTTCGTGCCGAGGTTGGTCGTCATGATGATGACCGTGTTCTTGAAGTCGACGACACGACCCTGACCGTCGGTGAGACGACCCTCTTCGAGCACCTGCAACAGCGAGTTGAAGATGTCGGGGTGGGCCTTCTCGATCTCGTCGAACAGCACCACGGAGAACGGCTTGCGACGGACCTTCTCGGTCAGCTGCCCGCCTTCTTCGAAGCCGACGAACCCGGGAGGGGCACCGAACAGTCGCGAGACGGTGTGCTTCTCGCCGTACTCGGACATGTCGAGCGAGATCAGCGCGCCCTCGTCGTCGAACAGGAACTCGGCGAGCGCCTTGGCCAGCTCGGTCTTGCCGACACCGGTGGGCCCGGCGAAGATGAACGACCCGGAGGGACGCTTCGGGTCCTTCAGGCCGGCACGCGTGCGGCGGATGGTCTTCGAGAGGGCCGCGATGGCCTGCTCTTGTCCGATGACGCGCTGGTGCAGGGCCTTCTCCATGAAGACGAGACGCGAGGTCTCTTCTTCGGTGAGCTTGAAGACCGGGATGCCCGTGGCCTGGGCCAGGACCTCGGCGATGATGCCCTCGTCGACGGTTCCGCCGGCTCCGGCCTCGCCCGAACGCCACGTCTTCTCGAGGCGGAGGCGCTCACCGAGCAGCTTCTTCTCTTCGTCGCGCAACGAGGCGGCCTTCTCGAAGTCCTGGTCCTCGATCGCGCCCTCTTTCTGGCCGCGGACGCCGGCGATGCGCTCGTCGAACTCGCGCAGCTCGGGCGGTGCGGACAGGATCGACAGACGCAGGCGGGCGCCGGCCTCGTCGATCAGGTCGATGGCCTTGTCGGGCAGGAACCGGTCGCTGACGTAACGGTCGGCGAGGTTCGCCGCCGCGACGATGGCGCCGTCGGTGATGGACACCTTGTGGAAGGCCTCGTACTTGTCGCGCAGCCCCTTGAGGATGTTGATCGCGTGGGGCAGCGAGGGCTCGTTGACCTGCACGGGCTGGAAGCGGCGCTCGAGGGCGGCGTCCTTCTCGAAGTGCTTGCGGTACTCGTCGAGCGTGGTCGCACCGATCGTCTGCAGCTCGCCACGGGCGAGCAGCGGCTTGAGGATCGACGCGGCGTCGATGGCACCCTCGGCGGCACCCGCACCCACGAGGGTGTGGATCTCGTCGATGAAGACGATGATGTCGCCGCGCGTGCGGATCTCTTTGGTGACCTTCTTCAGGCGCTCCTCGAAGTCACCGCGGTAACGGCTGCCGGCGATGAGCGAGCCGAGGTCGAGCGAGTAGAGCTGCTTGTCCTTCAGCGTCTCGGGGACCTCGCCCTTGACGATCGCCTGGGCCAGGCCCTCGACGACGGCGGTCTTGCCGACGCCGGGCTCACCGATCAGGACGGGGTTGTTCTTGGAGCGACGGGAGAGGATCTGCATGACCCGCTCCATCTCTTTCTCGCGCCCGATGACCGGGTCGAGCTTGTTGTCGCGCGCGGCCTGCGTAAGGTTGCGACCGAACTGGTCGAGCACCTGGCTGCCGCCCTGCGCGCCCTGGGTCTGTTCGCCGCCCACGGCCACCGCCTCTTTCCCCTGGTAGCCGGAGAGGAGCTGGATGACCTGCTGGCGGACCCGGTTGAGGTCGGCGCCGAGCTTCACGAGCACCTGGGCGGCGACTCCTTCACCCTCGCGGATGAGGCCGAGCAGGATGTGCTCGGTGCCGATGTAGTTGTGGCCGAGCTGCAGCGCCTCGCGCAGGCTCAGCTCGAGGACCTTCTTCGCACGAGGCGTGAAGGGGATGTGGCCGGTCGGCTGCTGCTGGCCCTGGCCGATGATGTCTTGCACCTGCTCGCGCACGGCGTCGAGCGAGATGCCCAGCGACTCGAGGGCCTTGGCGGCGACGCCTTCGCCCTCGTGGATCAGACCGAGCAGGATGTGCTCGGTGCCGATGTAGTTGTGGTTCAGCATCTTCGCCTCTTCTTGGGCGAGGACGACGACGCGACGGGCACGGTCGGTGAATCTCTCGAACATCTTCTTTGCTCCCTAGGTGGCGGGGTGGTTGTCGCCACCGAATGTGCATCTGGCGCCCGCAGGGTTCGGCACCGGTTTACAGAGAGAGTAACCAGGCCCCGCGGCTTAATCTGCCCCTGTTCGCTGGGGGCATAGAGCAGTGCGCAGGCGGGCTGACGGGGCGCGCTGACAGGGGTGGCGGCTAGCCTCGCGTCCATGGGCAAGTTCACGGTCGGCCTCGTTCCGCACCCCACGAAGTCGGTGCTCGACAGCGTCGAGATCATCCGCGGCTGGACGACCCGCTCACAGGCGCACCTCGTCGCCATGACCTCCGACGCGGCACGGGTCGGCGACGGCGTCGAGCTGGTCGACGAGCGCACCTTCCGCGAGCGCGTCACCGTCGTGGTGGCCCTCGGCGGCGACGGCACGATGCTCGGCGCCATGCGGCTCGTCGCCGAGCGTCCCGTGCCCGTACTGGGCGTCAACTACGGCAACGTGGGCTTCCTGGTCGAGGTCGAGCCGCACGAACTGCCCGAGGCGCTCGACCGCGTCGGCCAGAAGCAGTTCTCGCTCGAGGCGCACCACGCCCTCGAGGTCACGCACTCGGCATCCGGCTTCGAGAACACCTACCTGGCCTTCAACGACGTCTCGGTGGCCCGCCGTCCGGGTGAGGGCGTCGTCTCGGCCGACCTCGTCCTCGACGAGACGCCCTACGGCTACTACAAGGCCGACGCGATCGTCGCGGCGACCCCCGCCGGGTCGACCGCCTACAACTACGCCGCGGGCGGGCCGATCCTGTCCCCCGCGATCGCGGCCGTCGTGGTCACCCCGGTGGCACCGATGTCGGGCATCGACCGCTCGGTCGTCCTCGGCCCGCGAGAGAAATTGCGCTTCGAGATCGGCGACGGCACGCACTCGGCCGCGCTCGAGGTCGACGGTCGCGTGGTCGCCGACGTCAGCGAGGGCTGCGTCATCAGGCTCGTGCTGCGGCGCGACGCCGGCCAGGTCATCCGGCTGGACGTCGACCGACACGGTCGCAAGGGCCGCCTGAAGCTCAGCCTGCTCGACCTGCCGTTGCGTGAGGACCAGCTGCTCGAGCTCGTCCCCACCGACGTCCGGGCCCGCTTCCGCGAGCGAGCCGAACGCGCCGGCGGCCTCGCCGGCGTCGCCCACGACGACGACACCGCCGTCACCGGCATCAGCCCCCTGCACTGACGCGGCCGCTGCCCAGGGCATCAGCCTCGGGCGCGGTCGCCTTCAGGAGGCGCGGTGCGCGGTGATCGCGCGCCGCGCCTCCTGCGCTCTGCCGCCGTCGTGCGGCCGGGGCAACTGCCGCGGACCCGGGCGGGTTCGGCCACGGCGGGAGGTCGCGGACGCCCGAGTCCCACGAACACGCTCGCCTGCCGCCGTCGTGCGGCCCGGCCCCGGCTCGGCCGCCCAGCCCGGCCCGGCCCCGGCCCCGGCCCGGCCCCGGCCTAGTACACCTCGCCCAGCGCCTCGGCGAAGACCTGCTCGGGGTCGCGGACGAACCCGCGCCGGGCGAACCAGGCGCAGACGTTGCGGCAGTCGCGTTCGAGCAGCTCGACGCCGGTCGGGTTGCTCGCGACGTCGACCAGCTGGGGCACGTCGATGGCGACCACGCGCCCGTCGTGCACGAGCAGGTTGTACGGCGAGAGGTCCCCGTGCGCGAAGCCGGCCCGGGCGAAGCCGATCACGATCTCGTGCACCTGCTCGAACAACGGCCAGAGGGTGGCGCCGTCGTCCTTGACCTGGGCGAGGCGTGGGGCGGCTTCGACCCCGTGCCCGATGAACTCCATCAGGATCTCGGTGCCGCTGATCTGCACCGGGTACGGCACGGCGACGCCGAGGGAGTGCATGCGGCAGAGCGCGTCGAACTCGGCCGCGGCCCAGAGCCCGGCCTGCACGCGGCGGCCGTGCGCCGAGCCGCGAGCCATCGCGCGGCCGTCGCGGGTGTTGCGGACCCGTCGGCCCTCCCGGTACTCCGACGAACGGTGGAAGTCGCTCTGCTCGGGCCCGCGGTACCGCTTCGCGGCCAGCAAGGAGGCGCGGGCTCCGTCACCGGCGCCCAGCACGACGTCCGTCGGCACGGCTCGGTCGATCAGGTGGACGTCGGCCTCCTTGCCGGTCTTGACGACGCCGAGCTCGGTGTCGATCGCGGCCGCGGAGGTCACGACCCAGGCGGGCCAGGGCCGGGGTCCGCGTTCGGTGGGGGTGGCGGCCGGCCAGGTGGACCAGCGCTGGTCGGCGTCGGAGTCGGGGTCGACGGTGGAGAAGGTGGGGACGACGAAATCGTCGGAGAAGGTCAAGCGGTGCTCCAGGGGAGGCGTGAGACCGGCCCGGCGGGCGCGACGAGCCTCGCGCGGCTGTCGCTACGGGCGGAGGGTCTCGGGGTGAGTGGGGTACGCGTGGCATGCGTTGACGGCAGTCATGCTCATCACCCCTCTCGTGGAGTGTCTCGTGGCCCGGCCACCTCGTGGCCCTGGTCCGCTCACGGTACCGCCCCGCGCCTCCCCTGTCGACGGTCGTTTCTCTCGATCCCCTGCCGGTCGAGTGGGCAGAAGATGCTCTTCGGACGGAAACGAAGCGCATCTTCTGCCCACTCGGCCGAGTCACGACAGCAGGCGACGCACGCGGGCGACGAGTTCGTCGGCCCGGCGGCCGCGGAGATCGTCGTCCGTGCACCGGACGGTGCGCCAACCGGCGTCGGCGAACCTCTCGCGGCGCAGGATGTCCTGTCGGAATCGCCTGGGGTCGCGGCGGTGCTCGTCACCCTCGTACTCGACGGCCACCCCGCACCACGCGTACCGGAGGTCGGGCTTGCCGAGGTAGCGCCCACGGTCGTCGAACGTGCGCACGTTGATCTCGGGCTCCGGGAGCCCCGCCCGGTTCAGGAGCAGGCGGAGCTCGGTCTCCTTCGGCGACTCGACCCCGGGGCGGACCATTTCGAAGGCCTCTCGGACACGGGCGACGCCACGCCGACCCCGGGCGTCGTGGAGCGCACGCTCGAGTTGCGCGACCGGTCGTCCCCGAGCCGCCACGTGGGGGGACCAGCAGCCGGCCAACGTATCTCCGGCCCGGACGAGGTCGGTGAGCGACAGCAGCGACCCGCACTCCACCCACGCCGTCACCGGCTCGTCGACCGGCAGACCGTCGACCCGCGACATCGGGGGCCGGTCGGACGGACCGAGTCCTGCACGACGGTCCGTCGGGTCGGCCCGAGAGGCGGCCGCCCCTGCCCGATGCGTGGCGACACCAGGCCGTCGCGGGCCGCGCCCCTCGATCGCGGTGACGTGGAGTGGTTCTCTGCCGTCGCGGACCCACCACGGCACGGGGAGACCCCACAGGCCCAGAGCCGTCACGCGGGAGAACCGCCAGTCGTCGAGCATGACGGGCAGCACGTCGCGGGCCCTGACCGCGAGGTCGCGCGGGACGTCGTCGGGATCGGGGTGCCCGTCGACGACGTACCGCACACCGCGGTGCGGAGCCGCGAGATCCGGCCCTCGGAGTCGCCCGATGCCGAGACCGGCACGGCGGGCCTCGTCGACGGCGAAGGGGCGATCGGCAAGCGGAAGGGGGACGACGATGCGCGGCACCCGTCGAGACTGACCGCCGGGACGCGGCCCGCGCCTCCTGATGTCGTCGCCTGGGGACAGTCGTGAGTACATCGGTTCTGGGGACCAGACGACCCCCCGCCCGAGTGGGCAGAAGATGCTCCTCAACGACCCCCGAAGAGCACCTTCTGCCCACTCGGCGGAAGAGGCCTCCGGCTGACGAGACCTATCGGCGACGAGTGGGCAGAAGATGCTGCTCGGCGAACCCCGAAGAGCATGTTCTGCCCACTCGCGGCTCCGAGGAGGCTCGGTGCGGGGCGCCACGGCACGGCACGAGACACGACGCGACCCCCGGACACGACGAAGGGCCGCCGCCCGGGGTGACCCGGGCGACGGCCCTCGCGTGGTGCAGCGTGCGGCGTGACCGCAAACGACCTACTGCAGGTAGAGCTGGAGGTCCTGGCTGACGGCCTTCGCGAACATGCGGAGACGGGCACGGCTCTCGACGCGCGAGACGGCCTGGCGCGACGAGTGGACGCGCTTCGAGATCTCGTCGAGGGTCATCGGCTGGTCGTCGTCGAGGCCGAAGCGCATGCGGATGACGCGCGCCTCGTCTTCGGGCAGCGTCGCCACGAGGGCGTGCATGTCGCGGTTGAGCAGCGAGCTCTCGGTGGCCTGCGTGGGCGACGGGGTCTCTTCGTCCTCGATGAAGTCGCCCAGTTCGCTGTCTTCGGCATCGCCGACGACGGTGTGGATCGACACCGGCTCGTGCGAACGGGACTTCAGCTCGATGAGGTCGGCGACGTCCATGGCGACCTCTTCGGCCACCTCGTCGACGGTGGGCGCACGGCCCAGGTCGACGGTCAGGTCACGCTCGGCCCGCGAGATGCGGTTGATGCGCTCGACCGTGTGCACCGGGATGCGGATGGCGCGCGCCTTGTCGGCGAGGCCGCGGGCGATGGCCTGACGGATCCACCACGTGGCGTAGGTCGAGAACTTGTAGCCCTGCGTGTAGTCGAACTTCTCGACGGCACGGACGAGGCCGAGGTTGCCCTCCTGGATGACGTCCATGAAGGGCAGGCCGCGCTGCGTGTAGCGCTTGGCGATGCTGACGACGAGGCGGAGGTTCGCGGTGATCATGCGGTCCTTCGCACGCTCGCCGTCGTGCTGCAGCCAGCGGAGGTCGCGGAGCATCTCGGCGTGGGCCTTGGTGCGGTTCTTCTTGACCGCGTCGGCCGCCTGCAGCTCTTTGAGCTTCTCGCCGGCGAACAGGCCGACCTCGATGCGGCGGGCGATCTCGGTCTCTTCCGCTGCGTCGAGCAGCGGCATGCGGCCGATGTGGCGGAGGTAGTCGCCGACCTGGTCGGTGGAGGCCCCTCGGACCTGCGACAGGACCTCGACCTCGGTGTCGTCGGTGGCTGTGGTGGTGTTGCGCGTGGTGACGGAAGTGGTCGTCATCGTTCTCTCCCTGCTCGAGTACTGACCTGGTGTCGCGTCGATTAGTTCGTGAAGCTCGTCGGCGTACTTCGAGTCTGGCGTGCGGGGGCGTGCGGAAAAAAGCTGGTGCAGGCCCTGACGGGACTACTCCGAGCGCACGTCCAGAGTTTCGACGCCGACGGGGTACGAAGGCGAACGACGTTTGACAGCAGCCCGGAACGGGTATAGGCGGTCGCTATCACGCCGGGGGTACACATTCCCAGGTCGCTCACCGGAAACTCGGCGGCCGATCTGTCGCGGTACGACGAACGGCACCGCGAGCCCAGGAGGCGCGGTGCCGTGACCTGAGGACGCCCGCGTCACCGGCGCGCCCGTCACCGGCGCACCCCTCGGCGACCCACCCGGTGGCGGGAGAGGCCGGACTAGACCGTGCGGCGGCCCGATCGGTCGGACAGGTCCGACCGGTCGGACAGGCCCGAGGTACCGGTCGCGCCGGCGCGGCCGGACAGCTCACGCGACTCGGCGCGCTCTTGCGCCTCGGCCCGGGCGCGCTCTTCGGCCTCGACCTTGGCGTAGGCGGCCCGCTCGGTGCGGTCGGAGCGCAGCAGTGCCCGGACGATGAACCAGAAGATGAGGCCCACGAGGATGGTGGGCGTCACGGAGAAGACGATGGCTCCGGCAAGGGACTCAGGCACCCGACCAGGGTACGTCGCCCTCCCGGGGAAAACCACGTGCACCTCTCGACGCCGAGACGACGGAGGCGCGGTGCCCGACCGGCACCGCGCCTCCTGCACCCGACGCGCGAGCGTCCGCGCCCCCGCGCGAACGCGTGCGCGGGCGCGGGCGCGGGCCCTACTTGACCAGCGGGAAGAGGATCGTCTCGCGGATGCCGAGGCCCGTGATCGCCATCAGGAGGCGGTCGATGCCCATGCCCATGCCGCCGCTCGGCGGCATGCCGTGCTCGAGCGCGGTGAGGAAGTCGTCGTCGAGGCGCATGGCCTCGGCGTCGCCGCGGGCCGAGAGGGCGGCCTGCTCGACGAAGCGCTCGCGCTGGATCACGGGGTCGACCAGCTCGGAGTACGCGGTGGCGAGCTCGAAGCCGCGGACGTAGAGGTCCCACTTCTCGACGACGCCGGGCTTCGAGCGGTGCTGGCGGACGAGCGGGCTCGTGTCGACCGGGAAGTCGACCACGAAGGTCGGGCGGTCGAGCGACGGCTTGACGAAGTGCTCCCAGAGCTCTTCGACGAGCTTGCCGTGGGTCTCGTGCGGCACGACCAGGTCGACGGTGGCGGCGAGCGCCTGCAGGTCGGCGACGGTGGTCGACGGCGTGATCTCGACTCCGGCGGCCTCGCTGAGCGACTCGTACATCGGCACGCGGGCCCACTCGCCGCCGAGGTCGTACTCGGTGCCGTCGGCGAGGGTGACGAGGTGCGAGCCGGAGACGGCCATGGCGGCGTTCTGCACGAGCTCTTGCGTGAGGCGGGCCATCTGGTCGTAGTCGCCGTAGGCCTGGTACGCCTCGACCATCGCGAACTCGGGCGAGTGCGTCGAGTCGGCGCCCTCGTTGCGGAAGTTGCGGTTGATCTCGAAGACGCGGTCGATGCCGCCGACGACGGCCCTCTTGAGGAACAGCTCGGGCGCGATGCGCAGGTACAGCTCGGTGTCGAAGGCGTTGCTGTGCGTCTGGAACGGTCGGGCCGCGGCGCCGCCGTGCATGGTCTGCAGCATGGGCGTCTCGACCTCGAGGTACTCGTACGAGTCGAAGGTGCGGCGCAGCGACGAGACCGCGGCGGCCCGGGCGCGGACGGTGGCGCGGGCCTGGTCGCGCACGATCAGGTCGAGGTAGCGCTGACGCACGCGCGTCTCCTCGCTGAGCTCGGAGTGCAGGTTCGGCAGCGGCAGGATCGCCTTGGCCGCGATCGACCACTCGCCGACCATGATCGACAGCTCGCCGCGACGGGACGAGATGACCTCGCCCTTCACGAAGACGTGGTCGCCCAGGTCGACGAGCTCTTTCCAGTCGGCGAGGCGCTGCTCGCCGACCTCGGCGAGCGAGACCATGGCCTGGATGCGGCTGCCGTCGCCCGCCTGGAGCGCGGCGAAGCAGAGCTTGCCCGTGTTGCGGGCGTGCACGACGCGACCGGCCAGCCCGACGACGTCACCCGAGCGGCTGTCGGTCTCGAGCTCGGCGTACCGGGCGCGGACCGCACCGATCGTGTCGGTGATCGGCACGCCGACCGGGTACGCCTCGACGCCGGCCTCGAGCAGGCGGGCGCGCTTGTCGAGCCGCACCTGCTTCTGCTCCGACGCCTCGCGCGCGGCGGTGGCCGCCTCGTCGTCGGGGGTGGTGGTCGGGTCGGGCGCGGCGGTCATGTGTCAGGTGCTCCTGGGGTGGTGGAGGGGGCGGGAGGCGCGGGCCTGGTCAGGCGCGCGGGTCACCGAACGCGGTGGGGCCGTCGTCGAACGAGGCCATGTCGATGGTACCGGGGCCGGCCGCGCCCCCGGCCTCGCCGAGGGCGGCGTCCATGGCCGACCGCATCAGCGGCGCGAGCAGCCGGCCCGGCTCGGGCAGGCCCAGCTCGGTCAGCAGTCCGACCGACTGCGCGACGATCGCGGCCGAGAACTCCGTGGCCGTCGCGATGGCCTCGGCGTAGCGCGCCCGGTCGGCCTCGGCCACGATGACGGGCTCGGCTCCCATCTCGACGACGAGCGCCTGGCCGATCGGCTGGACGGGGGTCGGCGCGGTGACGGCGCACCAGGCGTCGCGCAGCCGGACGAGGTCGATGGTCGTGCCCGTGAAGGCGAGGGCCGGGTGGATCGCCAGCGGGATCGCCCCCGACGAGAGGGCGGGCCGCAGCACCTCGAGCCCGTGCCGGGGCGAGGTGTGCACGACGAGCTGGCCGGGCTGCCAGGTGCCGGTCGCGGCCAGGCCCTGTACGAGGTCGGCCAGCTGGTCGTCGGGGACGGCGAGCAGGACGAGCTCGCTGCGCTCGACGATCTCGGGCACGGTCAGCACGGGCACGCCCGGCAGGATCGCCTCGGCCCGGTCGCGGCTGCGCTCGGACACGGCCGAGATGCCGACGATCGCGTGACCGGCGGCGGCGAGCGCGGCACCGAGCACGGGTCCGACCCGGCCGGCGCCGACGATGCCGACGCCGAGACGGCCGCTGCGCCGGTCGGAGCCGCGCGCGGTCGGCCGGGGGTCGCGCGGTGCGTCGCGTGGGCCACCGAGGGACGAGCCGCCGAGGGAGGGGCCGCCGGTCGACGGGTCGGTCACGGGGTCTCCTCGCTCCAGCGGTGGGTGCGGTCGGCGTGGGCGGCGGCGACGGCCTCGCGACCGGCGGTCGTGAAGAAGCCGAGGGCGTCGTCCTGGTCGAGCGCGCCGATCTCGGCGACGATCGGCCCCTGGACCGTGTGCAGGTGCACGGTCGCGAGGCGGAGCCGGCGGCGCAACGGACCCTGCACCAGGCCGACGCTCTGCACCCGGGGCAGCGGCACGATGACGAGCTGGCGCCAGATCGCGCCCTTGCGCAGCAACAGCGCACCCGGCGCCGAGCGGAACCCGTTGCGCCGCCACGAGAACCACCGCAGCACGGCGGCCCGGCGCGGAGACACGGTGAAACCGCCGTCCGTACCGCTCGACCTCAGCCCGCCCTCGACGAGCGACAGGGTGTGCTCGGTCGTCGCCTCGACGGCGTCGCGGACGGCAGGAGGCGCGGCCTCGCCGGTCGCGGAGCCGTCGGCCACCGGGACCGCCGCGGAGGCGACCGCCTCGGGGGCGTCGGCCGGTGCGGGCGACCCGGCCCGCGCCTCCTCGGCGGCGACGCCGACCGCGGCCACGCCGACCAGCTCGGGCAGGACGAGTTCGAGGACGCGGCGGACGTCGTCCTCGTCGCCGACCGGCAGGATCGTCGTGTTCTCCTGCCCGGCGGCACCCTTCGTGCTCGAACGCGAGGCGCGGTTGATCTTGACGTCCCACCAGCCGAACGGGCGCCAGAGCAGCGGTTGGCTGACCTTGATCGAGTGGATGCGGCCGGGCGGCAGCGTCTCGTTCGAGGTCGAGAAGAGGCCGTAGCCGATGCGGACCCCGTCGCGCGTGCCGGCGATCGTGTAGCGCAGCGACTTCGTGATGCGGTTGACGTAGAACCCGCCCGAGCCGAGCACGGCCGGCAGCAGCACGAAGAGCAGGAACCATTCGCCCGTCGTGACCACGCTGATCACGATCGCCACGACGGCCGCCAGGAGGAACAGCGTGTAACCGCTCAGGACGGTCGAACCGATGAGGCGACCGGGCGAGAGGGCCACGACCGACCGGGGCGGTGCCTCGTCGGGGTCGAGCTCGGGTGCGAGGAACTCGTGGGCGCGCTGCTCGACCAGACCGCCGAAGCCCTGCCGGTGCGGGGCGGGGGCGCCGGTCCGACCGGGGGTCGAGGTCCCGGCGACGGCGGCCGGGTCGGTCGCATCGCCCGTGCTCGCGCCTCGCGCATCGACCGGTGCACCGGGCGCGCTCGGGGCCGGGGCGTGCGTCTGCTGCGCCCCGCCCGCGCGCCGCAGGATCTCGCGGCGCAGGTCGTCCGCCGACGCCGACCGCAGGTAGGCGAGGGTGACGTTGGCGTCCTGCCCGGCCTGGGTGACCTCGAGCTTGGCGGCGCCGAAGACGCGGGCCAGCAGGGGACGCTGGATGTTGATGCCCTGGATGCGGTCGAGCCGCGCCCGCCGGTTCGTGCGGAACACGATGCCGCTGCGGACCTCGACGACGTCCTCGCCCACCCGGAAGGTGTGCATGCGCCACGACAACCAGAACCCGCCCACGAACAGGGCGATCACCACGACCACGGCGAGCAGCAGCAGGCCCAGCCAGCCCTTGTCGACGACGTACCCGAACGGGTCGCCCTCGTCACCCCGCCGACCGCCGGGCACGAACAGTTCGACCACGTACTCGCGCGCGTTGTTGAACAGGATGACGAGCACCGCGGCCAGGGCGATGCCGCCCTTGAGCAGCGGGGTGGCCGGGTGCAGGCGGTGCCACTCGCCGTCGGTGAGCGCGGCGACGTCCGGAGGCGCGGGTCGGCCCCCGCCGCCGTCCGCCCCGGTGCGGGGGTCGCTCACAGGCCGGCCCGACGCGATTCGGCCAGCTCGACGAGGCGGTCGCGCAGCCGCTCGGCCTCGTCGGCGGGGACGCCCGGGATCGTCACGGCCGACGCCGCGGCCGCGGTGACGAACTTCAGGTCGCTGAGGCCGAGCGCCCGGACGACCGGGCCCCGGTTGATGTCGATGAGCTGCATGCGCCCGTAGGGCACGGCCACGACGCGCAGGTACAGGATGCCCTTGCGCAGCAGCAGGTCGTCCTCGCGCAGCTGGTAGCCGATCGCCCGGACGCGACGGGGGGTCAGGGCGGCGACCACGACGGTGACGACCACCACGACGGCGGTGATCGCGTAGGTCCACCACTGGCCGATCAGCCAGAGCGGGACGGTGGCACCGGCCACGATCAGGCCGGTGACGAGGTAGCCGATCAGCTCGGGCCAGACGTACTTGGGCGAGACGCGGTTCCACTCGGCGTCGGGGATGTCGAGTCGGTCCATGTCGGCGTCTCTTCCGGTCGGCAGCGGTCGGTCGGCGGTGGTGGTGGTGGGACCGTAGGCGGTCAGACCGCCTGTGTGCCCGAGCCCTGGCCGTGCTCGTCGTCGGCGGGCGGGACGGTGCACATGCGCTCGGCGACGATGCCGGCCACCATCAGCCCCGCACCGCCGACGACGGCGACGATCGCGGGCACGAGCGAGCCTACAGCGACCCCCACGCCACGGGACAGGACGAACAGCAGGACTCCCCCGGCGAAGCCGCCGAACAGGGCACCGGCCAGGCTGCTCGCCTTGGCCAGCAGCAGCACGCGGGTCGCGTAGTAGGGGTCGACGCGTTCCTTGCTCGACCCGGTCGCGACCCGGTGCACGGGCACGGCCATCGAGACGACGACGCCGCCGATGCCGAGCAGCACGAGGCCCAGCGCGAAGGGCAGCACGATCGAGGGCTGACGCATGGCGACCAACACCGAGTCGAGGACGAAGCCGGCGGCCACGGCCACGATGATCAGGCCGACCAGGGTGGAGGGGCGGGTGTGCTTCACGGGGCTCCTGGGCTGGGGTCGGTGGTCGGGTCGTGCGCGGACCCGTGGTCGGACGCGGGGTCGAGCAACGGAGGCTCGGGCGCGGGGTCGAGCAGCGAGGTCGCTCCCGGCACGGGACGGGTGCGCTCGGTGAGCCGGGACGCCAGGTCGGCGACCCGCCCGGCTCCGGCGAGCCGCGCCTCCGGGTCCAGCTCGAGCCAGGGCTCGAGCACGAACGCGCGCTCGGCGGCGCGGGGGTGCGGCACCTGCAGGCGCTCGGTGTCGATGCGCTCGTCGTCGAGGGCGACGACGTCGAGGTCGAGGGTCCGGTCGCCCCAGCGCACCTCGCGGGTGCGCCCGTGCGTGGCCTCGATCGCCTGCAGCGCGTCGAGCAGGGCGTCGTCGTCGAGCGTGACGTCGGCGAGCAGCACGGCGTTGAGGTAGGTCGGCTTGCCCGGATCGAGGCCGTCGAGCGTGACGGCGGTCGACGACACGGGCGCGGAGGCCGCGACGACCGTGATGCCGGGGGTCGCGTCGACGGCCCGGACGGCCTCGCGCAGCAGGGTGTCGCGGTCGCCGAGGTTCGAGCCGAGGGCGATCACCGCACGCCGGACGCGCGGCGCGGCCGTGCTCGTCGCGGCCGCACTCGTCGCGGCCCTGCTCGTCGCGGCCCTGCTCGTCGCGGCCCTGCTCGTCGCGGCCGTGCTCGGCGCGCCCGTGCCCGGCGCACCCGCGCTCGAGCCACCCGTCCTCGGGCCGAACGTGCTCGGGCCGCTCACGCGCGCTCCCGGCTGATGGTGATCGACACGTCGCCGAAGGGCACGGTGATCGGGGCGCCCGGCTTGTGCACGGTCACCTCGGTGGATACCGCCGCACGGTGCGCGAGCACGACGCCGGCGAGGCGCTCGGCGAGGGTCTCGATCAGGTCGACCGGGTCGCGCTCGACGGCGGCCACGAGTTCTTCGGCCAGGACGCCGTAGTGCACGGTCTCGCCGAGGTCGTCCCCGGACGCCGCCGGGGAGGTGTCGAGGTGCACGACGACGTCGACGACGAACTCCTGCCCGTCGCGGCGCTCGTGGTCGAAGACGCCGTGGTGGCCGGTCGCCCGGACCCCGCTGAGGCGCAGCACGTCGAGGCCGGTCGCGCGGAGGACCGGCACGGGCCCGCCGACCGTCTCGTGCTCGGGGACCGACTCGGGCTCGCGCGCGGGCAGGCCGTCGGGCCCGCTCTCGACGCCGGTCACGCGTGCCTCGCCGGTCGGCGGGGAGCCACCGCGGCCTCGGTCCAGGCCTGCAGCACGTCGAGGGCGACGCGGGTGCCGGCGACGTCGTGGACGCGCACGCCCCAGACGTCGGCCTGGGCCGCCAGCACGCTGATCACGGCGGTCGCGGGGTCGCGGTCGGTGGGCGGCGCCCCCTCGGGCAGGAGGTCGGCCAGGAACCGCTTGCGCGACGCGGCGACGAGCACGGGCAGGCCGAGCCGGCCGACCACGTCGAGGTGGGCGAGCAGCTGCCAGTTCTGGGTGGCGTCCTTGGAGAACCCCAGCCCGGGGTCGAGCACGATCGCGGACGGGTCGACGCCGCGGGCCACGAGGTCGTCGACCCGCGCGGCGAGCTCGTCGGCGACGGTGCCGACGACGTCACCGTCGTAGTCGCGTGACGCGGCGGCGGGCGCCTGGCCCGAGCCGTCGAGTCGACCTCGCCAGTGCATGACCACGAAGGTGCGGCCGCTCTCGGCGGCGACCCGGGCCATGTCGACGTCGGCGAGGCCCCCCGACACGTCGTTGACGATCTCGGCACCGGCCTCGAGCGCGGCGGCGGCGGTCGACGCGTTCATCGTGTCGATGCTGACGCGCACCCCCTCGGCCGCGAGTTCTCGCACGACCGGCAGCACCCGGCGCAGCTCGTCCGCGGGCTCGACCCGAGAGGCACCGGGCCGGGTCGATTCGCCGCCGACGTCGACGATGTCGGCCCCCTGCGCGACGAGGGCGCGGGCATGGGCCAGGGCGGCGTCCAGGTCGAGGTGACGACCGCCGTCGCTGAACGAGTCGGGCGTCACGTTGAGCACGCCCATCACCTGCGGGCCGGGCCGGCGAGCACCGGATCGGTCGCGCGACCGGCGGAGAACCGGTGCAGGAGGCGCGGCGTGCGACCCCGGGCCGGTCGCGACCCGGTCACGCACCGCCGGTGCCGCGTGCGAGCCGGCGCGCTGCCGATCGGGTCGTGGCCGGGCCTCGAGCACGGCGTCGGCGTCGTCGAACGACCGCTCGTGCAGCGGCCCCTCGAACCGACCGCCGGCCACCAGCCGACGTCCGGAGCGGACCGCGGGGACCGGCGCCTCGGCGGGGAGGCTCGTCGCGGACGTGGTCGCCGGCGTGTGCGTGACGGGCGGCAGCTGGGCCGGGGGACGGACGGCCGCGGTCTCGTTCTGCGCCAGGACGAGACGTCCTTGCGTGATCGGGCCCACGGCGAGCTCGTCGGCGGCTGCCCGGGCGGAGGCCGGGGGCGCGTCCACGACGACGTCGGCCGGGTAGCGCTCCCGACCGCGAGGTCGCTTCGACGGCACGGCGCCGCCCTCGTGAGCCGCAGCGGGCGGACGTCCGTCGTCACCGGACGTGGCGGGGGTGCCGCGAGACGGGTCGGTCACGAAGCGGTACCTCCGTTCGGTGCTCGGGACGAGCCCTCAGGCTATCGACCGGCTGCGCCTGGGCGCAGCCGGTCGGGCCGATCGTGCGTCAGGCCGTGGCGATGCCGGGCGTCGTGCGGGGTGGGCGCGTGCGGGCCGGCTTGGTCGTCGGCTCGGAGTCGACGCCCCCGTCGACGGCTTCGGCGTCGACGGGCGACTTCGTCGGCATCGGGATCGCCGGGCGGTCGGACACCGGACGCTTGTCGCTCGAGAGCCACTGCGGGCGCTCGGGCAGCTTGCGGACGTCCTTGAAGATCTCCGCGAGCTCGTCGTGGTCGAGGGTCTCTTTCTCGAGCAACTCGCGGGCGAGGAAGTCGAGCACGTCGCGGTTGTCGTTGATGACCTCCCACGCCTCGTCGTGCGCCTGCTCAAGCAGCACGCGGACCTCGGCGTCGACCGTCTCGGCGATGTTCTCCGAGTAGTCGCGCGAGCTTCCGTCGCGGCCCATCATCATCTCGCCGGAGGCCTGGCCGAGCTTGACCGAGCCCACCTTGTTGCTCATGCCGTACTCGGTGACCATCTTGCGGGCGGTCGCCGTGGCCTTCTCGATGTCGTTCGAGGCACCGGTGGTCGGGTCGTGGAAGACCAGCTCTTCGGCGACACGGCCGCCCATGGCGTACGTGAGCTGGTCGAGCAGCTCGTTGCGGGTGACCGAGTACTTGTCCTCGAGGGGCAGGACCATCGTGTAGCCCAGGGCCCGACCGCGGGGCAGGATCGTGATCTTGGTCAC
This sequence comes from Frigoribacterium sp. SL97, assembly GCF_026625765.1. Classification (NCBI taxonomy): domain Bacteria; kingdom Bacillati; phylum Actinomycetota; class Actinomycetes; order Micrococcales; family Microbacteriaceae; genus Frigoribacterium; species Frigoribacterium sp. SL97. Next base: position 480,031 of record NZ_CP113062.1, on the reverse strand, counting down.
GGGGTCGGTGTGGCGCATGGCCGCGGCGGCGAGGGCGTGGCCACCCTCGTGGTACGCGGTGATGAGCTTCTCGTGGTCGTTCATGATGCGGCTGCGGCGCTGCGGGCCGGCCATGACGCGGTCGACCGCCTCGTCGAGGGCACGGTTGTCGATCAGCTGCGCGTTGGAACGGGCGGTGAGCAGGGCGGCCTCGTTGAGGACGTTGGCCAGGTCGGCACCCGTGAACCCGGGGGTCTTGCGGGCCAGCACCTCGAGGTTGACCGAGGCGGCGAGGGGCTTGCCCTTGCCGTGCACCTCGAGGATCTGCCTGCGGCCGTCGAGACCCGGAGCGTCGACGCCGATCTGGCGGTCGAAGCGGCCGGGGCGCAGCAGGGCCGGGTCGAGCACGTCGGGGCGGTTGGTCGCCGCGATCAGGATGACGTTGGTCTTGACGTCGAAGCCGTCCATCTCGACCAGCAGCTGGTTGAGGGTCTGCTCGCGCTCGTCGTTGCCGCCGCCGATGCCGGCGCCGCGGTGACGACCGACGGCGTCGATCTCGTCGACGAAGATGATCGCCGGGCTGTTCTGCTTGGCCTGCTCGAAGAGGTCGCGGACGCGGCTGGCGCCGACGCCGACGAACATCTCGACGAAGTCGGACCCCGAGATCGAGAAGAAGGGGACGCCGGCCTCGCCGGCGACGGCGCGGGCGAGCAGGGTCTTGCCGGTGCCGGGAGGGCCGTAGAGCAGCACGCCCTTCGGGATGCGGGCGCCGACGGCCTGGAACTTGGCGGGCTCCTTCAGGAACTCCTTGATCTCTTCGAGCTCTTCGATGGCCTCGTCGGCCCCGGCGACGTCGGTGAACATGACCTGCGGGGTCTCTTTCGAGGCGAGCTTGGCCTTGGACTTGCCGAACTGCATGACCTTGCTGCCGCCGCCCTGCATGGACGAGAGCAAGAACCAGAAGATGACGCCGATGATCAAGAACGGCAGCAGGATGCTGAGCAGCGACATGAACCAGCTGGTCTGCGTGACGGTGTCGTCGAAGTTCTCGAGGTTCGCGTCGGTGACGGCGTCGACGACCTCGGAGCCACGCGGCGTCGCGTAGTAGAACTGCTCGGCCTTGTCGCCGTCCTTCAGGACGAGGTCGACGCGCTGCTCGTTGCTGAAGATCGTCGCCGACTTGACCTTGTCGGCCTGGATCGCCTCGAGGCCCTTCTGGGTCGAGATCTGCGTCGTGCCCGCCCCGCTGATGAGGCTCCACCCGATGCCGATGCCGATGACCGCGATCACGATGTAGATGATCGGACCGCGGAAGAGTTTCTTGAAGTCCATGTCAGTACGGGCGACGCCCGACACCTTTCTGCAGGAAGAACGTGAGCAAAAGGGTACATCGGGGCTGCTATGCCCTGGATGGGTGTTCGCCGAGGGCTTGATCGGCCCCGCCCGGGAGCGGACCGCTAGCTGTAGACGTGCGGGGCGAGCACCCCGACACCGCGGAGGTTGCGGTACTTCTCGTCGTAGTCGAGGCCGTAGCCGATGACGAAGTCGTTCGGGATCTCGAAGCCGACGTACTTGACGTCGACGGCGACCTTGGCGGCGGCCGGCTTGCGGAAGAGCGCGAAGATCTCGACCGACGCCGCGCCGCGCTTCTGCAGGTTCTCGAGCAGCCACGACAGCGTGAGGCCCGAGTCGATGATGTCCTCGACGATGATGACGTCGCGGCCGTGCAGGTCGCTGTCGAGGTCTTTGAGGATGCGCACGACGCCCGACGACTTGGTGCCGGAGCCGTACGACGAGACGGCCATCCAGTCCATCGCCGAGGCCAGCTTGAGCTCGCGCGAGAAGTCGGCCATGACCATGACCGCGCCCTTGAGGACGCCCACCAGCAGCGGCTCGCGGCCGGCGTAGTCGGCCTCGACCTGCCGGGCGACCTCGGCGATCTTGGCGTGGATCTGCTCTTCGGTGTAGAGCACGCTGGTCAGGTCGGCCTCGATGTCGCTGAGTTCCAATGGTGGTGTCGTGCTCCTGGGGTCGTGGGGTGCCGAGGGGGATCTCAGGAGGCGCCGGTCGCCGAGAAGTGCAGCGCGCCTCCGGTGCGTTCCACTGTAATGCCCGGCAGCGACACCGCCCCCTGCCCGTGCCAGTCGGTCACCAGCCGGGCGACCTCGAGGGTCTGGACGCGGCTCAGCGAGACGCCGAACTCGCTCTGCACCGCGAGCCGGATCAGTCGCTGACGCAGGGCCGCCGGGTTCGCGGCGAGCCCCCGGACGTTGAGCGAGATGCCCGCCTCGGCGTGGTCGGCCAGCTCCTCGGCCAGTTCGTCGGCGAAGTGGTCGAGGGCGGACGAGTCCTCGCGCAGCGCGTCCGCCGTCCGCGCGAGCGCCTCGGTGATGCCCGGGCCCAGCTCGCGCTCGAGCATCGGCAGGACGGTCCGCCGCAGTCGCACCCGCGTGAAGGTCGGGTCGTCGTTGTGCGGATCGGCCCAGGCCTCGAGGCCGGCGTCGGTGCAGGCCGCCGCCGTGGTCGAGCGACCGACGACCAACAGGGGGCGGGCGTACAGGCCCGAGCGCGCCTCCATGCCGCTCAGGCTCGTCGCACCGCTGCCCCGGGTGAGGCCGAGCAGCACCGTCTCGGCCTGGTCGTCGCGGGTGTGGCCGAGCAGCACGGTGCGGGCACCCTGCTCGGCGGCGACGGACGACAGCGCGTCGTAGCGGGCCGTGCGGGCCGCCGCCTCGGGACCGCCCTCGGTGCCCACCGAGACCCGGACGACGACGACGGGGTCGAGTCCGAGGCCGCGAGCCTGCTCGGCCGCGCGCGCCGCGACGGTGCGCGAGTCGCCCTGCAGGTCGTGGTCGACGACGACCGCCCCGGCGCGCAATCCCGCACGCGGCGCCTCGAACGCGAGCCCCGCGGCGAGCGCGAGGGAGTCGGGCCCGCCGCTGAGGGCCACGAGCACGAGGTCGCCCTCGTCGTGACCGGACAAGGAGGCGCGCACGGCTCGTCGGACGTCGGCCGTCGCGGGGGTCAGGCGGGGTCTGTCGGGCATCTTGTAACGTTAGCGACACCGCCGACCCGTCGGGTCGGACCCCCCAACGACGCATCGCAAGGAGCACACCCATGGCCGCGTACGACGCCGTGATCGAGATCCCCAAAGGCAGCCGCAACAAGTACGAGGTCGACCACGAGACCGGTCGCGTCTACCTCGACCGCGTCCTGTTCACCGGGTTCGTCTACCCGACCGACTACGGCTTCTTCGAGAACACGCTCGGCCTCGACGGCGACCCCGTCGACGTGCTCGTGCTGCTCGACTACCCGCTCTTCCCGGGCGTCGGGGTCAAGGTGCGCCCTGTCGGCGTCTTCAACATGACCGACGACGGCGGCAGCGACGCCAAGGTCATCGCCGTCCCCGCGAAGGACCCGCGCTGGGAGCACATCCAGGACGTCACCGACGTGCCCGAGTACCTCCGCAAGGAGATCGAGCACTTCTTCGAGCACTACAAAGACCTCGAGCCCGGCAAGTGGGTCAAGACCGAGGGCTGGGGCGACGCCGCCGAGGCCGAGGCCATCGTCGAGGCCGGCATCACGAAGCTGGCCGACGAGGGGCACTGACCTCTCCGCACCCCGGTACGACGAAGGGCCCGACACCACGTGGTGTCGGGCCCTTCGTCGTACCGGGGTGCGGGGACGGCGCCTAGAGGCGGATGCCGCGGTCCGCCATGAACGGCTGGGGGTTCTGCGCGACGCCGCCGACGCGGGTCTCGAAGTGCAGGTGGCAGCCGGTCGAGTTGCCGGTCGAGCCGACGTGCCCGATCTGCTGGCCGGTGCCGACCGCCTGCCCGACGCTGACCATGATGCCGCCGTTCGGCTGGTGGCCGTACCCGGTCGTGACGCCGTTGCCGTGGTCGATCAGCACGAAGTTGCCGTAGCCGCCGTACCAGCCGGCGTAGCTGACGACGCCCGCGGTGGCGGCGTAGATGGGCGTGTTGCAGCCTGCGGCGAGGTCGGTGCCGGCGTGAAGGATGTACGCGTGCGTCACGGGGTTGACGCGCATGCCGAAGCCGCTCGAGATGTTGCCGCCGGCGGGGCGCGTCCAGCCCTGGGGCGAGACGACCCCGAGGGCCGTGCCGTTGGTCGCCGCCGCCGCGGCGGCCGCGGCGGCACGTGACTCCTCGACGCCCTTCTGGTACTCGGCCTCGGTGTGGTCGACGTTGGTCTTCAGGGTCTCGAGCTGGGCCTGGAGCCGCGCCTGGTTCTCCTGCTGTGCGGCGAGGGCGTCGCTCGCGGCCTGGGCGGCGTCGTTCGCGTCGGCGAGGGCCTGCTGTGCCTCGTCGGCCAGCACGGCGAGGGCGGCCTCGGCCACGGCGGCCTGGTCGCTGAGCCCCTGTGCGGTGTTGCGGTCCTGCGTGGCCTGCGCGTAGATGCCGTCGGCCTGCTCGGTGAGCTTGCTCATCGCACCGAGCTTGTAGAGCAGCTGCCCGGCCTCACCCGGGTCGGCGATCAGGGTGCCGCTGACGCCGTTGGTGCCACCGGAGCGACCGAGCTGCGCGGCGAGTTGACCCGCCCGCTCCTCGCTGGCCGCGGCCACCTGGTCGGCGGAGTCGGCCTGCGACTGCAGCTGGGCGGTCTTGTACTGGGCGTCGTCGTAGGCGGACTGGGCCTTCTGCAGCTCGTCACCGCGCTTCTCGGCCTCGGTGTTGGCGGCGTCGAGGTCGGCCTGCATCTGGGTGAGGATGCCCTCGAGGTTGGTGATCTCGGCCTGCTTCGCGGTCTCGTCGCCGCGAGCCTTCTGGACGTCCTCCCACGACGGGTAGGACGCGGCCGTGGCCGACGACGCGGGCAGTCCGACGACGCCGGCGGTGAGCAGCAGGGACGCGGCCGCCACGGTCACGACGATGCGGGCCAGGCGCGACGACGGAGCGAGCGGGCCCGAGGTGAGGCTCACGAGGCGCGGGCGCCCGGTGCGGCGGGTGGAGGTCATCGAGTGGTTCCGATTCGTCGTGACGGCATCGAGCCCGGCCGGTCGCGCCGGGGTCGCCGTGCAGGACACGGTATCGCCGACGCCCGGTCCCGTACAGCGCCGCGGACGCGACGCCGCCGGGCGGTCGACCGGCGGTCGACCCCGAACTCTCAAGAACGACTTGAAACTAGCCGTCGAGTCGGTGAACGCGGGGCAGCCGAGACGGAGTGGCGAGCGTGTCGCCCGACCACGACAGGGGACGAGGAGGCGCGCGCAGCACCCGCCGTCACCCTCGTTTTGCTTTTCCCCGCGATCATCCGTATGCTCTGTGATCGGTTGCTATGACGTCCTCGGACACGGCCCCATCGTTTAGTGGCCTAGGACACCGCCCTTTCACGGCGGCAGCACGGGTTCGAATCCCGTTGGGGTCACCAGCACCACTGCAAGACAGCACCGAGGCAGCACCTGCACCAATCACAACAGAACATCGAGTACGCTGTGTCACAGCAGCAAGTTTGGCCCTGTAGCGCAGTTGGTTAGCGCGCCGCCCTGTCACGGCGGAGGTCGCCGGTTCAAGTCCGGTCAGGGTCGCCAAGGCGAGTTCATCGCCTGGGGGCTTCGGGCCCTCACGGCTGGGTAGCTCAGTTGGTAGAGCGTTCGACTGAAAATCGAAAGGTCCACGGATCGATGCCGTGTCCAGCCACAGAAGGCCCCGCTCAGGCGGGGCCTGACTCGTTTAACGGCATGGCCGGTGGTGGGCACCGCGGCATGGCCGTTGGTGGGACCGTCTCGTGAGCATCGGCCACGACCCCGCGGTCGTCTCCCTCCGCAGCCGCTGGCTCGACCCGCTCGTCGCCGGACTCGCGGCACTGCTGCTCGGGGCCGCGTTCAGCTGGGTGCCCTCGTACTGGAGCGACGAGGCGACGACGCTGCAGGTGGCGCGCCTCCCCCTCGGCGAGTTGCTGGCGTTCGTGCACCAGCGCGACGCGGTGCACACGGTCTACTACCTCTTCATGCACTTCTGGGTCGGCGCCTTCGGCGAGGCCGAGGTGGCCACGAGGTTCCCGTCGGCCGTCTTCGTCGGGGCCGGGGCGGCCGGGGTGCTCGTCCTGACGCGGATGCTGACGACCCGTCGCACCGCGCTGCTGGCCGCCGCGGTCTTCGCGGTGCTGCCCCGCTTCACGCTCGAGGCCGCCGAGGCCCGGCCCTACGCCCTGTCGGTCGCCCTGGCCGTCTGGGTGACCGTGCTGCTGCTCGTGGCCTCCCGGCGTCACCGCCGACGCTGGTGGATCGGGTACGGCGCGGTCCTCGCCGGGTCGATCGCGACCTTCGTCCCCCTCGGCCTGATCATCGTGGTGCACGGCGTGTTCCTGCTGCTGGCGCCGGCACAGCGCCGGCGTCGCGGAGCCCGCCACCGCCTCCTCGGCTGGTCCGTCTCGACCGGGGCGGCGTTGTTCGTGACCTCGCCGGTCATCGGGACGGTCCTCGCCGAGCGCTCGCGCCTCCTGGGGGTGGCCGATCCGTCGACGGGGGCCGACGTCACCTGGTGGACGGTCCTGGTCGAACCGTGGTTCGTCACGGGCCTGGCCTTCGCCGTGGTCTCGGCGGTCCTGCTCATCCTGCTCGGCACCCGTCTCCGCGACCGCTCGCGGACGCCCGGCAGCGTGGTCTTGCTCGGCGCGCTCTGGGTCGCGCTGCCCGCTGGACTGCTGCTCGCATTGGGGCTCGTGCTGTCGCCCGTGTACACGTCGAGGCTGGTGACCTTCTCGGCACCCGGCATGTGCCTGCTGCTGGCCGTGGCCGTCACCGGCTTCCGACGGCGCTGGATCAGCATCGCCCTCGTCGCCCTGCTGGTGGCGGCCTCGGTGCCGACGTACGTGCTGCAGCGACTGCCGACCGGCAAGGGCGGCGGCAGCGACCTCTCGCAGCTCTCGAGCTACATCGAGAGCCAGGCGCGCCCGGGCGACGCGTTCCTGCTCGACGCGACCGGCACCGTGTCGACGCGACCCCGCCAGGCGATGTACGCCTACCCGGATCGATTCGCCGAGCTCGACGACGTGGCCTACGTCCGCTCGGGCCTGCCCTCGGGCTCGTACTCGGACGTCACCCTGCGTCTCGACGACGAGGACGACGCCGTCGAACTGGCCGACCGGCTGTCGTCGGTCGACCGCCTCTGGATCGCGCGGCTCTCCGTCGACGTCCTCAGCGAGGCCGACCTGCGGCAGCTCCGCGACCAGGGGTACGAGATCCGACAGGAGCACCGCACCGGTCGGAGCGTCGTCTACCTCTTCGCGCGACCGCCGGCCTGACGGCCAGGCCTGGTGGTCAGGCTCGACGGTCAGGCCTGGTGGTCAGGCTCGACCCTCAGCGACGCAGCTCGAGGGTGCAGCACTTGACGCCGCCGCCGCCGAGCAGCAGCTCGGAGAGGTCGACGCCGATCGGGTTGTAGCCGCGCTCGCGCAGCTGACGCTCGAAGCCGGTCGCCCGGGCGGCGATCACGACGTTGTGGCCGTCCGAGTACGAGTTCAGGCCGAGGATGGCGGCGTCCTCCTCGCTGACGAGGATCGCGTCGGGGAAGCGCTGCCGCAGGATCGCGAGCGACGCGTCGTCGAACGCGCTCTCGAGGTACGCGATGGTGTGGCGGCCGTCCACCGGCTCGGGGTCGAGCACGGCGATGGCGGTGTCGAGGTGGTAGAAGCTCGGGTTCACCAGGGTGAGGCTGACGACCTCGCGCCCGAAGACGCGACCGATCTCGTCGTGCGAGCTCGAGTCGCTGCGGAAGCCCGTGCCGGCCAGGATGACGTCGCCGACCAGCAGGAAGTCCCCTTCGCCCTCGTTGGTCTCGGAGGGCTCGGCGACCTCGAAGCCCGCCGAGGCGAACCACCGCATGTAGGCCGGGCCCTCGGCCTGGCGCTCGGGGTAGGTGAAGCGCGCGCCGTAGGCGACGCCGTCGAGGACGAAGCCGCCGTTGGCCGCGTAGACCATGTCCGGCAGACCCGGTTCGGGGTCGATAAGCTCGACGTCGAACCCCAGGCCGACGTAGGTGTCGTAGAGGGTCTGCCACTGGGCCAGCGCCAGCGAGGTGTCGGTCGGCGTGGTGGGGTCCATCCACGGGTTGATCTTGTAGCTGACGGTGAAGTGCTCGGGCCGACACATCAAGATGGTGCGGTGGCTGGCCACGCGGGACGAGGCCCCCACGGCGGTCGCATCGGGCAGGTCGGTGGGTTCGATCGTCAGGCTCACCGGATCAGTGTCACATCGTGGGCGCGCACGAGGCCGAGCTCTCACGCACTTTTCTTGCGTATTTGTCAGCTCTGGTGCAGCATTCCGGCGTATGATGTCGTTGTGGACAATCTCGACTACGGCATCATCGACCTCCTGCGCCAGAACGCCCGCGCAGGGTACGGCGACATCGGCGCCTCGGTCGGCCTCAGCGCCTCGGCGGTGAAGCGCCGCGTCGACCGCCTCGTCGCCGACGGGGTCATCAAGGGGTTCACCGTCCAGGTCGACCCCGCCGTCGACGGGCTCGGCACCGAGGCCTACGTCGAGCTGTTCTGCCGTGGCACCGTCTCGCCCCAAGAACTGCAGCGCATCCTCGGAACGGTGCCCGAGGTCGTCGACGCCGGCACGGTGACCGGCAGCGCCGACGCCATCGTCCACATGCGCAGCCGCGACATCCCGTCGCTCGAGGAGGCCCTCGAACGCGTGCGCAACGCCCCGAACGTCGACCACACCCGCAGCGCGATCGTGCTCTCGAAGCTCATCAGCCGCCGCTCGGCCTGAGGCACGGCCCTGCGGTCGGAGGCTCAGGTCGGGCGGCTCGCAGGTCGGTTTGTGTCGCGGGCCGTCCCGACTCGCAGCTCGATGCCGCAGGTCGGCCCGACCCGCAGATCGGTCCGACCCGCAGGCCGGTCAGAGTCGCAGGTCGGCCAGCGTGGGGTCGAGGCGTCCGTACCGGTGTGCCGTCAGCGAGACCGACTGCTCTCGCAGGAACGTCAGCAGTTCGATCCGCCCCTCCTCGGTCACCTCGCCCGACGAGATCGTGACGTCGGGGCTTCCCCGCAGGGCCCGGGCCAGCGCGGCAGGATCTCCGCCGATCGTCCGGATGCGCAGGCCGCGGTAGGCCGCGACCGCCTCGGGTGACGGAGCCGGTCTCGAGTCGTCGACCCGCGCCTCCTCGGTGGAGGCCCGCTCGCCCCCGGCGGCCTCGGCCAGCAGGTCGAGCACGTCCGGGCCGGCCACCTCGGCCGTGGGGCCCTGCAGCGCCCCCGCGGCCGCCCGCGCGACGAACGCCTCGTCGCTCTCGACGACGACGTCTCGCACCCGCACCGGCGACGAGGAGGCGCGCCACAGGTGCACGAGACCCGCCGGCAGCGGCACGGCCGAACTGATGGTCAGGGTCGACCCCGCCCGTGCCCCGGCGGCGACGAGCCGGACGAGAGCCGTCGGATCGGCCCCCGCGGAAAGTCGCAGCGTGACGGGGTGCGGACGGTAGCGGAGCACGTTGCGCTGGACGACGAGGCCGGTGACGTCACGGGCCAGGCCGAACTCGGACTGCCAGGCGCGCTGGTCGCTCTCGACGGCCGTCCGCAGCGAGTCGAACTGCTCGAACGACAGGGTGGGTCGGGCCGCGTCGACGAGACGGGTGACCCCCTCGGAGACGTCGTGCAGGCGCAGGGAGGGGCGCGGCTCGTGGGGACGGTGGCGCCAGGCCCCCTGGCCGATCAGGGCGTTCGGGCCGCCGGGCTTGAGACCCCGACCGATCGCCCGTCGACCCCACCCGCCGGGGGCCTGCGCCGGACCCGGGCGCCCGTCGTCGGACCACCGACGACGAGGTCTCCGGCCCGCACGGTGTGCAGCCACTCGTCGATCTCGTCGACGTCGAGGGAGTGCAGACCCGCCACGTCACCGCCGTTCTCGGCGTTCTGCACCGCGATCGCCTCGGCCAGGGTCTCGACCGGGACGAGGCCGACGACGGGGACCTCGTGCGAGCGGGAGGCGAAGGCGCCGCGGGCGTCCACGCCGTCGCGCACGCCCGGCGAGCAGAGGGCCCCGGTCTCGTCGAGGGGACGCGGCTCGAGCAGCCACGACTCGCCGGGGCCGAGCACGGTCAGGACGTCGAGCTCGGACCCGGTCGGGGTGGAGGCGAGCGGGCCCATCACGGTGGCGACGTCGTCGGCCGGACCCACGACGACCGCCTCGAAGGCCTCGCGCAGCAGGCGACGGAAGGCCTCACCGTGACCGACGGACCCGACGGCCAGCACCAGGTCGAGTGCTCCGTGACCACGGCCGGCGTGGTCGACGACGCTGGCGACGACGTCGGCGGCGGCGAGCTCGAGGTCGGCCGACGGGGTGACGACGAGCGAGGTGACCCCCGGGTCCGCACGGCGAGGTCGAGGTCGGGGCGCACGTCGCGGAGGCCGACGGCCGTCTCGACCGCCCCGTGCGCGACCACCCGGTCGACCAGCGGGTGCGTCAGCAGGGCGCGTTCGTGGTCGGGGTCGTCCGCGACGACGAGGGCCAGGAGCGAGTCCGGGACGCCGACCGCCCAGAGCGCCTCCGCGACGACGGCGACCGCCCGCCGCCGGCTCCGGGGCAACAAGACGACGACCGCGCTGCCGGCGCCGAACGCCGCGAGCACCCCTTCGACCGTTCCGGCGACGGGCGTGACGAGGTCGGGCACGACGACCGTCAGCCGCGGGGGCCGGTGCTCGGCCGAGGCGACCGCCGCGAGCCCTCGGGTCAGGACGGCCAGACGGTGGGCCGAGTCGACGGCCGCACCGACCTCGTGGTCGGCCTCGGACAGGGTCGAACCGGACTCGCTGACGGACACCTCGACCAGGCGCGAACGCCGCAGGGCGAGCTCGCGGCCCGCCAGGTCGAGCAGCTCGGCGCGGGTCTCGGGGTCTTGGCCGCCCCAGGCCTCGCCGGCCGAGGAGGCGCGGGTCACCATCGCCACGAGGGAGTCGTCGTCGAGGGCACCGCCTTCCGAAGAGGTGGGCCCGAGGGAGGGGGCCGCGTCGGCGGTCTCGATGCCGGCGACCGACCGACGGGCGCGCCCGAGCACGCCTCGGGCCCACCTCCGGTTGCCGTCGAGCGAGGGATCGGTGTCGGCCTCGGCCACGAAGTCGACGACGTGGTCGGGGCCCTCGTCGAGCGGGCCCGACCGGTCTCGACGGCGCCGGGGCACGGAGGGCAGATCGCCGACGGCCGCCACGGCGCGGTCGTGCCGGCGAGCCTCTCGCGTGAACGCCGCCTCGTGGTCGACGTCGAGGGCGCTCGAGAGGAATCCCTCGGGGTCGGCGAGCGCGTCGAGCCGGCCCACCAGGTGTCGCACGGCGGAGTCGAACTCGCCGGAGACGGTCACCGGCACCAGGAGGACGAGCGACCCGTGCTCGGAGCGGACGACCTCGGCGAGCCCGGGTGCGGCCCCCAGCCACATCTCGACGTCGAGCAGGTGGTCGGTGCCGTGGCGACGGGCGACCGTGACGGCATGGGCCAGGTCGAAGACGTCGTGCCCGGCGAGGCCGACCCGGGCGACCGCGGCGTTCTCGGGCCTCAGCGCGAACTCGACCAGCCGGAGGTGGCTCGCGTCGGTCTCGTGCTTGGCCTCGAAGGTGACGACGGGCCAGTCGTGCAGGCGGGCGTCGACGATCTCGTCGAGTCGCGACCCGCCCTTCACCAGCCGGACCGAGATCGGCGCGCCGCCCCGGTCGACGCGGTCACGGGCCCAGTCGGTGAGCAACCGCAGCGAGTCGAGCGCCTCGGGGACGTACGACTGGACGACGATGCCCGCCGTCACCGCCTCGAGCCCGGGTCGGTCGAGCAGTCGCGTGAAGACGTCGATCGTGAGGTCGACGTCGGCGTGCCGGTCGACGCCGAGGGTGAGGAGCGTGCCCGTCGACGCCGCCAGCTCGACCAGGGGCCGGAGCCTCGACTCGGCGAGGTCGCTCGTCTCGTCGAAGGCCCAGGGCGAGGTCGGGCCGACGAGCTCGCGGACGGTCGTCGTGACGCGCTCGACGTCGGGCCGCTCGATCAGGGCCCGGACCGCGGCGACCCGGCGCTCGGCCTGGGTCGGCCCCGACACCGTGGGACCCCAGGCGGTGACGTCGAGCCGGACGCCGTCGCCGCGCAGACCCGTGAGGGCCTGCGCGAGCTTCTCGGGTGGCGCGTCGACGAGCAGGTGCCCGACCATGTGGCGCAGCGTCCGCCGCGCGACCGGCATGATCGGCTTGGGTGCGATCGGGCCGAAGCCCCCACCGAACGAGATGGCCGCCCGGAGGTGCCAGGGCAGCAGGGCCGGCGTGCGTCGGCTGAGCGACTCGAGGGCCGATGCGCCCGCCCGGTCGTCCCCGGGGCGGACGACGCGGTCGGCGAAGTCGCGGGCGAAGTCGAGGCCGCGGGGGTCGCGCAGCACCTCGGTCAGACGGGCGGCCGGACCCTGCACCGGGACGGCACGCGCGGCGTCCCACCAGCGGCGGGCTGTCTCGACGGTCTGCTGCGTGACTTCGTCGGCGTGCACATCGGACATGGGTCGAGGATATGCCGCGCCACCGTCCCTACACTGGGCGAATGGCCGACGAACTCACCGACGAGGAGTGGGTCGTCTGGGACTCCTTCTACGCCATGAGACGGCGCCTCGACCGGGCCCTCGAGCTCCGTCTGCAGAGCGATTCGGGTGTGTCCGCCCCCGAGTACGAGATCCTCGTCGGCCTGGGCCGGAGCAGCGACCGACGCTCGCGCGTGCGGGACATCGCCGAGCAGATCGGCTGGGAGAAGAGCCGGGTCAGCCACCAGGTCACCCGCATGGAGCGCCGAGGGCTGGTGCGCCGCACCGAGTGCGCCTCCGATGCGCGGGGCACCTGGGTCGAGCTGACGCCCGACGGCCGCCGGGCCATGCTCGCGGCGACCCGGGGGCACACGGCCGCCATCAAGAGGTACTTCACTGACGTGCTCGAGACGGACGCCGAGGTCGTCCGGGCGTTCTCGGGTCGCGTGCTCGAGGCGATCGGCACGGACGCGTCGCCCGACGCCCAGGCCTGACCCGCGCCTCCTCTGCGTCCCGACGCGGACGCGCGGCCACCGCGGCCGTCTCGGCCCTCTCGGCCGCCTGCCGCGTCAGTGGAAGCGGTGGTCCTGGATGGTCATGCGCGGGCCGAACCTCGGCTTCGAGAAGCCGCTGCCCGTGATCAACCGCATGACGCGTTCACGGTGGCCGCGCCACGGCTCGAGCAGCTCGAGCATGCCGTCGTCGTCCACGGGACGGCCGATGAGCGCCCATCCGACCACGGCGGGCAGGTGGTAGTCGCCCACGCTGGGGCTGTCGGGGTCGCCGTGCGCACGCTGCGTCGTCTCGGCGGCGGTCCAGACGCCCACGCCGGGGATCGACCGGAGGCGCGTTGCGACCTCGTCGCCACCCCGACCGACGGCGAGCGTGCGCTCGAGTGCGGGCGCCACCGCACAGACCCTCATGACGGTCGCCGACCGCTGCGGCCCGACGCCGGCCCGGTGCCACTCCCAGCTGGGGATGCGGCGCCAGCCCTGGGCGTCCGGCGGGACGACGAGCCCCTCGGGTGCCGGACCCGGTGCCGGCGTGCCGTGTCGACGCACGAGCTGCCGCCACGCACGCCAGGCCTCGACGCTCGTGACCTTCTGCTCGAGGATCGCCGGGACGACGGCCTGCAGCACGAGGTTGGTGCGGGTCAGCCGGAGCCCCGGTTGCCGCCGGCGGGCGTCGGCCAGGAACGCGTTCGTCGTGACGTCGAGCCCCGACCAGTCGTCGCCGCGGCCCAGCAGCTCGGGCACGTGCTCGATCGCCCAGGCGGCTCCCGGCCCCCACGCGTCGGCGCGGACGGACGAGGAGGCGCGGCTCGCCGACACGCAGAGCGTCGCCTCGCCCGCCGGGGTGCGCAGGGCGAGCCACGTCCGGTCGCCGTCGACCCGGAACGAGGGATCGCCCGAGCCGCGACCCAGGGGCCGCAGGGTGGCCCGGACGTCCACCGGGCGTGCCGACCAGTAGACCGTCCCGAGCCGTCGGTCGTCCGCGTCGGGAGCGGCCCCCGTGCGCTCGAGCTGATCCATGTCGCGATGGTAGACGCTCCCGCCGACAACCCTCTTGCGTCATTGCTCATGTCTGTGTGATATTTTATGCGTCGGCCATCCGCCGCCCGTGCACGAGACGAGAGACACCGAGCAGACCCGATGACGATCACCACGAGACCCCTGTCCGCACCCCCAGGTGCACGCCTCACCTCCTCCGCGCCCGGCCGACCGAACCGCCACCACCAGGGCGATGCCCACGGTCCCGACGTCGCCCCGGCCGCTCCCCCGGTCCGGCGGGCCGTCGCCCGTCGGGCCAAGCGGGCGATCGACGTGGTCGGGGCCGTCGCCGCTCTGACCACCCTCGCTCCCGCGCTCGCCCTCGTCGCCCTGGCGGTGCGACTCGACAGCCGCGGCCCGGTCCTCTACCGCCAAGAACGCTGTGGGCTCGACGGCCGGACCTTCGAGATGCTGAAGTTCCGGTCGATGGCCGACTCCGATCGGGCCGTCGCGATCATGCCCGAGGCGAACGACGCCGACGGGCCGCTCTTCAAGCTCCGCGTCGATCCGCGTGTGACCCGGGTCGGCCGCGTGCTCCGCAGGCACTCGCTCGACGAGCTGCCGCAGCTGGTGAACGTGCTGCGGGGCGAGATGAGCCTGGTCGGGCCGCGCCCGGCCCTGCCGCGAGAGGTCGCCCAGTACTGCAGCCGCGCCCGCCAGCGCCTGACGGTGCTGCCGGGACTGACCGGCCCGTGGCAGGTGGGGGGCCGCTCCGACCTCGACTGGACGCCGGGCTCGACCTCGACCTCGGCTACGTCCACGGCTGGACGCCGACGACCGATGCGCGGCTGCTCGTGCAGACGATCGGCGCCGTCGTCCGGCCCTCCGGCGCGTACTGAGCGAGACGCGGCACGCGTTCCCCGGACCCGACCGCCGACCAGACCCCCGAAGCGGAGCCACCATGACCGACCACCGTGCCCGCAGACGACGCCGCTCGTTCTTCCGACGCCACCGTCTCGCCATGACGAGCCTGCTCGTGCTGGTCGGCGTCGTGATCACGGGGGTCGGGGCACTGGCGATCTTCGGTCTCACCACGATCCGGTCGGCCGAGGACGCCCTCGACGACGTCGGCACCCTGACCGACTACGCGGGCCGTCCCGCCCCCGCCACCGACGGCTCCGTCAACCTGATGCTCCTCGGGTCGGACAGCCGCGAGCCCGTCGACGACCGCGATCTCGGGGGCTCCGGGCCGCGACGGGCGGACACGATCATGGTCGCCCACATCGCCGCGGACCGTCACTCCGTCGAGCTCGTGTCGATCCCTCGCGACACCTGGGTCGAGGTGCCGGGCCACGGCCAGGCCAAGGTCAACGCCGCCCTGGCCTGGGGCGGTGTCCCGCTCCAGACCCGGACGATCGAGGCGATGACGGGCGCACGCATCGACCACGCCGCCGTCGTCGACTTCGGTGGCGTCGAATCGATCGTCGCGACGTTGGGTGCCGTGACCGTGCAGAACGACGTCGAGTTCCGTCGAGGAGATCGCGTCTTCGCCGAGGGAGCCGTCACCCTCGACGGTCCGAGCGCTCTCGAGTACGTGCGCGAGCGCTACGCCTTCGCCGACGGCGACTTCCAGCGCATGCGCAATCAACGAGCCCTGGTGGCCGGCATCACCGACCGCCTGGTCAGCACGCGCACCCTGACCGATCCGGCGCGCGTCTCGGCGTTCGTCGAGACCACTGCCGGTCACATCGGGGTGGACAGCTCGTGGACCACGAGCGACATGATCGGCCTCGGCCTCTCGTTGAGACAGCTCCGACCGTCCGACGTGACGTCCTTCACGATGCCCGTCTCGGGCACCGGCACGTCACCCGACGGGCAATCGATCGTCGTCGTCGACGACTCGATGCTCGACGACCTCCGTCGGGCGTTCGCCGACGACGACCTCGAGGCGCTCAGCCCCCCTGCGGGCTGAGCGAACGGATCAGAGCGGCCACTGCCGGGCCCCAGCCGCCACCCGTCGCACCGGGCGACACCCGCACGGCATCCGAGAACGTCCGCCACGAGCTCGGTGGCAGTCCGAATCCACACGAGATCAACCCATGGGCCAGACGGGGCTCGAGGATGTCGAGTTCGCGGGACAGCGCCGGTGATCGTTCGACCGAGGCGAGTCGTCTGACCGCGGTGCCCAGGCAGGTCAGGGTCGTCAGGGTCGCCGGGGCCCCTTCGGACCTCGTCGCGAGGGGGAGCAATCGGCTCGTCACCGCCGCGATCTCGGCCCGGTCGGCGCTGCCGCCCGTCGGGTGTCGACCGGCCGACCACGACACGAGTCGTGCGTACAGGTCGCGGGCGGCGACGACGTCGGCGACCTCGGGGCGAGCGACCCGCGTGTAGCGGTTCGGAGCCATGTCGACGAGGCCCCTCTCGTCGAGCCGCTCGAGAGCGGAACGGACGGGAGTCCGCGAGACGCCCAGCCAGGTGGTGAGTTCGTCGTCGGCGAGCCTCTCGCCGGGCGTCAGGGTGCCGTCCAGGATCGCGACGAGGATCATCCGGTAGACGTCGTCGCTGAGGCGTGGTCGGACGAGGGTCGCGCGGGCGCCGGCCCTCGCGACGTCGTCACCCCGGGGGAGGACGCGACGGTCCTCGACGACGGCGGACGCCCCGAGCGGATCGGACGCCCCGTCCCGGGCGACGTCGGGAAGGTCGAGCCTCGAGGTGACCCGTTCGCACGCCTCGGCCGCGGCGTCGACCAGCCCGCCGCCCAGTGACCGACGAACCTCGACGAACACGTCGGCGACGACGTCGAGATCGTCGGCGGTCAGCTCTCGGAGGTGATGGCGCAGGGGCAGCGTCAGACGTCGCGCGTGTCGGACGGCGAGGCGGCCGAACACGTGGTCGTCGACGGCCGACCACACCGCCGCCCAGGAGTCGCCGACCGCGTCGACCTCCTCGACGGAACCGTCGGCCGAGGAGGAACGGGCGCGGCAGTCGTCGACGAGGCCCGAGAGGCGTCGATCGAGCCCGGTTCGTTCGTCGTGACCCGCCGACGCCACGACGGCCGCGAGCAGGGCGCACCCGACCGCCAGGAGGTCGACGGCGACCTCGCGGCGAGGGACCACGACGCTCGTCGCCCTCCGCGCCGAGGTCTCGGCCAGTCGCACCTGCTCGAGCTTCGCGATGGCGATCCGGATCGGCGTCCGCGAGACACCGAGCCACGTCTCGCAGTCGGCGTCTCGCAGGCGCTCGCCCGGTCGCAGCGTGCCGTCGAGGATCGCCGCGACGAGGTACTCGAAGACGGCGTCCTTCTGGAGGCGCCGAGGGATGACCGGACGGGCGGGGGTCGGGACGGGCATCGGCGCCTTTCGTCGGTGTCTGGAATTCCGGGTACCAGCATAAGGCATGCATGCCTCAGGCGTACGGCGCTCCCCGACCGGCCTGCCCCTAGGATCTCCTGGTGGCGACCCCGAAGATCGTGTTGTTCTATGCCTTCACACCGCTCGGCGATCCCGAGGCGATGCGTCTGTGGCAGCGCGACCTCGCCGAGTCCCTGCACCTGCGCGGACGCGTCCTCGTGTCCCACCAGGGCCTCAACGGCACGCTCGGAGGCGACCTGCCCGACGTCAAGCGCTGGCTCAAGAAGACCCGGCAGCACCCGGCCCTGGCCGAGCTCGACGTCAAGTGGAGCGAGGGCACCGGCGACGACTTCCCCCGCCTGTCGGTCAAGGTGCGCGACGAGATCGTGACGTTCGGCGCTCCCGACGAACTGCAGGTCGACGGGTCCGGCGTGGTGGGCACCGGTGAGCGGCTGTCCCCCGACGAACTCCACGAACTCGTCGACCGTGAGCAGGTCACCTTCTTCGACGGTCGCAACGAGTACGAGTCACGCATCGGTCGGTTCCGAGGCGCCGTGGTGCCCGACGTGGCCACGACCCGCGACTTCGTGGCCGAACTCGACAGTGGGCGCTACGACCACCTCAAGGACGAGCCCGTCGTCACCTACTGCACGGGTGGCGTGCGCTGCGAGGTGCTGTCGTCCCTCATGACGTCGCGTGGGTTCTCGCGGGTCTACCAACTCGACGGGGGTGTCGTGCGGTACGGCGAGCGCTTCGGCGACGACGGCCTGTGGGACGGTTCGCTCTACGTCTTCGACGGTCGCGGCTCGGTCGAGTTCAGCGACCACGCGGCCGTGATCGGTCGCTGCGAGGTCTGCGGCACCGCGACCAGCCGCATGCAGAACTGCGTCGAGGTGCAGTGCCGACGGCAACTGGTCGCCTGCGACGGGTGCGGTGCACGAGGCGACGTGACCTGCGACCGGCACCGCGCCTCCTCGTCCCTGACCGGCGGCGGACCTCCGGTGCTGTGACCTCGGTCGAGGCTCCGGCGTAGGGTCCCCGGCATGACTGAGACCAACGACATCAAGAAGATCGGCGAGGTCCTCGACGCGGGCCGCATCGGCATCCTCACCACGCAGAGCAGCCACGGCCACCTCGTGAGTCGGCCCCTCGCGATCGTCGATCGCGACTTCGACGGCAAGGTGTACTTCTTCACGCGCGACCCCTCCCCCAAGGTCGACGACGTCAAGGCGCACCCGCAGGTGAACGTCGCCGTCGAGACCGGCAAGGGCTACCTGTCGCTCGCGGGCAAGGCCTCGATCGTCAAGGACTCCGGGCTGATCGACGAACTGTGGACGACCGGGGCCGAGGCCTGGTTCGACAAGGGCCGCGAGGACCCGACCGTCGCACTGCTCGAGGTCGACGTCGACACGGCCGAGTACTGGGTCAGCAACGAGCCCAAGGCCGTCACCCTGTTCAAGTACGCCAAGGCCGCCGTGACCGGCGGACACCCGAAGAACGTCGCCGACACCGGCACCGTCTCGCTCTAGCCGAGGAGGCGCGGCGCGGGTCGTCCTCGACGGCCCGCGCCCCCGGCGGCTCGCGTCCTGTGATGGTCCGTGCCCGCCCCGGTCACCCGCAGGTGACGGTCCGACCGTCGCCGTTCACGTAGTCGCCGGGCCCGAGCTGGGCACAGGTCGTCGCGAGTTGCGAGTAGTAGTCGAGTGCCGCGATGGCGTACACGAGGCTCAGGACGATGACGATCGAGGCGACGACCATGCCGGTCAACGCGAGGGTGGCCGGGCGGCCGGCGGCTCGGGCGCGTCGCGCCGCCACGATGCCGAACACCAGGCCGAGGGGCGCGAAGAAGACGCCGAAGACGATCGACGCGATCGCGAGACCGCGGCCCTCGTCGTCGGTGCGGGGCGGCGCGGACGACCAGTCGTCGTCGGCGGGGAAGAAGTACGAGCCGAGGCCTGCGTTCTCGGGTCGGGCGTCGGGCGCGGAGCCGGTCTCGGGCACGGGACCGGGCGGCGGCGCCCAGACCTGACGACCGTCGGAGTCCCACGTCGGCGCGGCGGCCTGCTGGGCGACGGGCTGCTGGCCGGCGGCCTGCTGGCCGACGGGCTGCGACGAGGGGGGCTGCGACGCCGCGGGCTGGGGGAAGAACGGCTGCTGCTGTCGCGTGGCGGGCATCGACGGTGCGCCGGAGGGGTCGAGCGGCCAACCGCGATCGGCCACGCCCGCCTCGGGGTGCACCGGGCGAGGCGGACCGAACGGGAACTCGCCCCGGTCGGGCTCGGTCGGCGCGGGCCGGGCGAACCGGGCCCACGGCGACGGCGGACGCCCCGGCTGCTCGTTGCTCATGCAGGCGAGGGTAGTACGGCCGCCTGCGCGACCGGCAGGGCGGTGACCGGGCCCGTGGACAGGTGCCGCGCCTCCTCGTGGTCCATGATGGGTCTCGACCTCGGCCCGTCGATCGGGCCCTTCGATGCGATGGAGCCCCTCGATGCGAATCGGAATCCTCACCAGCGGTGGCGACTGCCCCGGTCTCAACGCGGTCATCCGCGGTGCCGTGCTCAAGGGCACGCAGATCCACGGACAAGAGTTCGTCGGCTTCCGCGACGGCTGGCGAGGCGTCGTCGACGGCGACGTGATGCCCCTCACCCGCAAAGAGATCCAGGGCATCGCGAAACAGGGCGGCACGATCCTCGGGACGAGCCGCACGAACCCGTTCGAGGGCGACGGCGGTGTCGACCGCATCGCCGAGAACATGGAGCGCTTCGGCATCGACGCCATGATCGCGATCGGCGGCGAGGGCACCCTGGCCGCGGCCAAGCGCCTGACGGACGCGGGGCTCAAGATCGTCGGCGTGCCCAAGACCGTCGACAACGACCTCGGGGCGACCGACTACACCTTCGGCTTCGACACCGCGGTCCAGATCGCCACCGACGCCATGGACCGCCTGCGCACCACCGGCGACTCGCACAGCCGCTGCATGGTCGCCGAGGTCATGGGCCGGCACGTGGGCTGGATCGCCCTGCACTCGGGCATGGCCGCCGGTGCCCACGCGATCCTCATCCCCGAGCAGGCGACCAGCATGGACCAGATCGTCGAGTGGGTGCAGTCGGCCTACGACCGGGGTCGGGCACCGCTGGTGGTCGTCGCCGAGGGCTTCGTGCCCGACCACGAGAGCGACGTGCACTCCGAGCGCGGCCTGGACGCCTTCGGCCGCCCGCGCCTCGGCGGGATCGGCGAGCGACTCGCCCCCGTCATCGAGGAGCGCACGGGCATCGAGACCCGCGCCACGACGTTGGGGCACATCCAACGCGGCGGTACGCCCACGTCCTACGACCGCGTGCTCGCCACGCGGCTCGGCATGGCGGCGAGCGACGCGGTGGTCGAGGGTCGCTGGGGGCGCATGGTCGCCCTGCGGGGCACCGAGATCGTCCACGTCTCGTTCGAGGAGGCCCTCGACAGCCTCAAGGTCGTCCCGCAGCACCGCTACGACGAGGCCGCGATCCTCTTCGGCTGAGGGGCGGCCCCCGGTGGGCGGTGGCCGGTGAGCGGTGGCCCGGGGTCCGTCGCACAGGCGATGTGCACCAGGCCGGAGTCTGACAGGCTCGACGCATGATCACGTTCATCGTGGTGGGGGCGATCGGACTCCTGCTCCTGCTCGTCAGCATCGTCGTGGGCGACCTGCTCGACGTCGTCGACGTCGGCGACGGGCTCGTCTCGGGCGTCGCCCTGGGCGCGGCCCTGGCCATCTTCGGGCTCGCCGGGGTCGTCACGTCGCAGACCGACCTCGCCCCGGGGTGGACCTACGCCGTCGCCGTCGGCATGGCCCTCGTCGCCCTCGTGCTGATCCAGCTCGTCGTCCGCCGCGTGACGCGCCGCGAGAGCGGGGGCACTGGTCGCCCGTCGGGTTCGTCGGCGTCACGACCGAGGCCACCGGCCCGGCCGGCGGCGAGGTCCGGCTCGACGACGTCCGCGAGCTCGAGCGGCGGCTCGCGACCAGCGACGCGCGCATCGAGCGCGGCGTCCGCGTCCGCGTCGTGGCCGAGAACGGCCCACGCGTACAGGTCGAGGCGCTCGACGCCGGCGAGACCTCCGCGTCACGTGATCCCCAGACCAACTGAAAGGAAGCCCCGTGGACTTCATCTCCTCGAACGTCAGCGTCGTCGCCATCGTCGTCGCCGTCGTCATCGTGCTCGCCCTGCTGTCGTTCGTCGCCAGCCGCGTCCGTCGCGTCCCGCCGAACGAGGCCCTGATCGTGGTCGGCCGTGGCGCCGAACGGTCCGAGGGCGGCGGCATCTCCAGCCCGCAGAAGGTCATCATCGGTGGCCGCACCTTCGTCTGGCCGATCTTCCAAGAGGGCTTCAAGCTGTCGCTCGAGCAGTACCAGACCCCGGTCGAGGTGCAGGCGATCGACGCCAACTACATCCGCACCGCCGTGAAGGCCACGGTCAACTTCAAGGTGACCGGCACCGAAGACGGGGTGCGCCGTGCCGCCCAGCGCTACCTGCTGCAGCAGCAGCAGCTCCCGGTCATCGTGCAGCAGTCGCTCGAGGGGTCGATCCGCGGTCTCATCGGCGGTCAGCCGGTCGACGACCTGGTCAAGAACTTCTCGCGCCTCGCGGCCGACGCCGTGAACGAGACCAAGGGCGAGCTCGCCGAGCTCGGCCTCCAGATCGAGACCATGAACATCCGCGAGATCGAGACGCCGGGCAGCACCTACCTCGCCGACCGCGGTCGTGCCGAGGCGGCCGTCGCCAAGCAGAACGCCGACGTGGCCGAGGCCGAGGCCGAGCGCATCGCCGCCCTGGCCCGCATCGGCAACACGCAGCAGACGGCCGAGCGTCAGCTGCAGCTCGACGTCCGCCAGGCCCAGATCAAGGCCGAGACCGACCGCGCCCAGGCCGAGGCCGCCGCCGCCGGTGAGCTCGCCCGGGCCATGCAAGACAAGCTGGTCGCCGAACAAGAGAGCATCGCCGTGGCCGAGCAGGCCAAGGTCAACCAGGAGCGACTCAACATCGAGGTGCGCCAGCCCGCCGAGGCCGCGGCCTACGCGTCCGTGCAGAACGCCGAGGCCGAGCGCGACGCCGCCAACGCCGCCGTCGAGGCCGAGGCGTTCCGCCGCACCCAGCTCGCCGACGCCGCCCGCAACGCGGCCGAGAACGAGGCCGCGGCCGTCGAGGCCGCCGGTCGCGCCGAGGCCGCGGCGATCAAGGCCAAGGGTCTCGCCGAGGCCGAGGCCGTGGACGCGCTGGCCGAGGCGCAGGGCAAGTTCGGCCAGGCGGCACTCGCCTCGCAGGTCATCTCGCGCCTGCCCGAGATCGCCCGCGAGATGGCGGCGCCGATGGGCAACATCGACGCCCTGACGGTGGTGTCGACCGACGGTGCCAACGAGCTGACCAAGTCGGTCGCCAACAACATGACGCAGCTGCAGGACGTCGTGAAGGCCACGACGGGGCTCGACCTCGTCAGTGCGCTGGGCGGGTTCCTCGGGGGCAAGGCGGGAGCGTCCGGCCCCGTCGATCGCGTCTGACCGCACCCGCGTAACCTCGGTCGCATGCGTGCGATCGTGGTCGAGAAGGGCAGGGCCGCCGAGCACCGGGAGCTCGACGAGCCGGTCGCCGGGCCGGGTGACGTCGTCGTCGACGTCACCTGGTCCGGCGTCAACTACAAGGACGGTCTCGCCCTGCGCGGTGACCCCGGGGTCGCCCGGGTCGATCCTCTCGTGCCCGGCATCGACCTGGTCGGCGTCGTGGCGTCCTCGGGGTCGTCACGTTTCGCACCGGGCGACGAGGTGCTGGTCAACGGTGCGGGCCACGGCGAGACGAAGGCGGGCGGCTTCGCCGAACGCGTCGTGGTCGACCCGGGCAGCGCCGTCCTGGTCCCCCCGGGCATCGACGGGCGGCGCGCCGCCGCCATCGGCACGGCGGGTTTCACGGCGATGCTGAGCGTCCTCCGGCTCGAACGCGACGTCGGCACCGACGACGGCGACGTCGTGGTGACCGGTGCGGCCGGAGGCGTCGGATCGGTGGCGATCGCGGTGTTGAGCCGCCTCGGGTACTCGGTCAGCGCCTCCTCGGGTCGCCTCGCCGAGCAGGGCGACTACCTCCGCTCGCTCGGGGCCTCGGCCCTGGTCGACCGCGACGAACTGTCCGGGGCGGGGAAGCCGATGCAGCGGGCCCGCTGGGCCGGCGGCGTCGACTCGGTCGGGAGCCACACCCTCGCCACCGTCCTGGCCCAGACCCGCTGGGGTGGCACCGTCACGGCCTGCGGGCTCGCCCAGGGCGCCGACCTGCCGACGACGGTGCTGCCGTTCATCCTGCGGGGCGTGACCCTGGCCGGCGTGAACTCGGTGGAGGCACCGCTCGACCTGCGCCAGCGCGCCTGGGACCGACTGGCACGAGACCTCGACCTCGACCTCCTCGACTCGATGACCGGCGAGGTCGCCCTGGCCGACGTGGTGGGCGCCGGCGAGGCGATCCTGGCGGGCCGGACCCGGGGGCGGACGGTCGTGCGCGTCGGCGGATCACGCATCTAGAACTCCGGATCACCCATACGTACTCAGCGCTCGGGTTTATGCTCGACATGTCGGCGACCGGTTCAGGGCCGGGTCGACGAACCGACCGACCGCGGTGCCGAGCGCCGTCGACCGTCGGCACCTGACCGCAGACACGACGGAGGCCCCCGATGCCGATCCCCCAGAACGACGACCAGACGCCCGCCCCGCGCCGCCTGTTGCGCGACGTCGTCTACGACAAGATGTTCGCCGCGATCATCGACGGCACCCTCGAGTTCGGTGAGCGCCTGAACGACGACCAGCTCGTGGCCTGGCTGGGCGTCTCTCGCACTCCCGTCCGCGAGGCGATCGCCAAGCTCGCCGACCAGGCACTGGTCGACATCGAGGCCAACCGCTACACGCGCATCGTCGACCCGTCCTACGGCGAGTTCGTCGACACCGTCGACGTCGGTTACGCCGTCTGGTCCCTCTTCGTCGAGCGGGCCGTGCCCAAGCTCGACAAGGCTCAGCGTGCCGAGGTCGTCGGCCTCCTCGACACCCGGGCCAAGGCCTTCAAGGCGAAGAAGGAAGAAGACATCGCGGGCCTCGTGCGGGCCAACGAGATCCTGCTGGCCGCGGCCGACAGCGAGTCGCTGACGCGACTGTGGTCGAACACCGGCCCGCGCCTCCTGCTGCTCCTGCGTCGTCCGTCGGCCAACGGCATCTTCGACTTCCCGCAGGCGCACGCCTTCACCGTGGCGTTCCGCGACGCCGTGAAGGCGGACGACGCCGCGGCGGCCGCCGCCGTCGTGCGCGAGCAGCCCGCACGCCTGCAGGGCCTGTTCGACCAGGTGCGCGAGGCGGGCATCTACCGCGCGTGACCGTCGCCCCCTCCGTGGCCGCCCCGGTGCCGCCCGTGCTCGACGTCGTCGCTGCGCGGGTGGCCCGGGGCGGTCGTGATCTGCTGCACGACGTGTCGTTGCGCGTCGACTCCGGTCAGCACTGGGCGCTGATCGGCCCCAACGGAGCCGGCAAGACGACGCTGCTGACGATGTGCGGTGCGCTCGGCCACCCGACCGCCGGCACGGTCGACGTCCTCGGCCGCCGCCTCGGGCGGGTCGAACTGAGCGAGCTGCGTCGCCACATCGGCCACGTCGATCCCCGCCACCGCATGGTCGGCGACAACACGGTCCGCGAGGTCGTGCTGACCGGCTTCACGGGCAGCAGCGACCCGGTGCCCCGCTGGGTGCCCACCGACGAGCAGGAGGCGCGGGTCGTCGACCTCGTCGCGAGCGTCGGTCTCTCGTCCCGCCTCTCGGCACGGTGGAGCGTGCTGTCCCAGGGCGAACGCGGTCGGGCGCTGATCGCCCGCGCCCTGGTGTCGCAGCCGGCCCTGCTGCTGCTCGACGAACCGGCGACGGGACTCGACGTCGCGGCGCGGGAACACCTGCTCGACACCGTCGACGAGCTGCGCACGACCCACCGCGCGATGTCCTCCGTGACGGTGACCCACCACCTCGAGGACCTGCCGAGCAGCACGTCGCACGCCCTGCTCCTGCGCGACGGCCGGGTCTTCGCCACCGGACGGGCCGACGACGTGCTGACGTCCGAGCTCGTGTCGGGCGCGTTCGACCACCCGCTCGTGGTCGATCGGGCCGGCGGCCGCTGGTCGGCCCGCGCCCGCCGCCGCTGACCTCCGGCCGGTGCATCACGGCGCCACGCGCAGCCGCTGCCGGAGTGCCCGCCACCCCGCCACCCCGCCACGATGTAAACAACCCGCCAAGAAATGATGTGGCGGGTTGTTTACCTCGTGGCGGGATGCGGCGGAGCAGGCATGGCCCCGAGTGACGGGCAGGCGAGCCCGGCGCGCAGAGTCGGCCGAGCCCCCGGCGAGCCGGAACGGAGGCGCGGCGCGCGCTCGAGCGGACTAGTGCGGCGCCTGCGCGGCCGCGGCGGCCTTGGCCGCGGCGGGCACGGCGTCGAGGATGCGCGACAGCACGTCGTCGTCGTGGGCCGCCGTGACGAACCACGCCTCGAACACCGACGGGGGCAGGTTGACCCCGGCGTCGAGCATGGCGTGGAAGAACGGCGGGTAGCGCCAGGACTGCTGGGCGCGGACGTCGTCGTAGTCGTTCGGTGCCGTCGGCGTGAAGGCGAACGAGAAGAGCGACCCGGCGCGCTGGACGCTGTGCTCGACGCCCTCGGCGGACAGGGCGGCGGAGACGCCGGCCGACAACTGGTCGGCGACGGTGTCGAGCCGGGCGTAGACCTCGGGCGTGGCGAGCCTGAGCGTGGCGATGCCGGCGGCGACGGCCACCGGGTTGCCGCTGAGCGTGCCCGCCTGGTAGACCGGCCCCAGCGGGGCGAGGAAGTCCATGACCTCGGCGCGACCGCCCAGGGCGGCGAGCGGCATGCCCCCGCCGATGACCTTGCCGAACGTGATGAGGTCGGGCTCCCACCCGGCGCCGTCCGGGACGACCCGAGCGGCCTCGAGACCCCACCAGCCCGCGCGTCCCACGCGGAAGCCGGTGAGCACCTCGTCGACGATCAGCAGCGAGCCGTGGCGCCGCGTGATCTCGGACAGGCTGCGGTTGAAGCCCCGCTGCGGCGCGAGCACGCCCATGTTGGCGGCGGCGGCCTCGACGATGACGGCGGCGATGCGCGGGCCGTGCTCGTCGAAGGCCGCACGCACGGCGTCGAGGTCGTTGTAGGGAAGGACGAGCGTCTGGGCGGCGGTCTCGGCCGTGATGCCGGCCGAGCCGGGCATCGACAGGGTCGCGACGCCCGAGCCGGCCTCGGCCAACAGCGAGTCGGAGTGCCCGTGGTAGTGCCCGGCGAACTTCACAAGCAGGTCGCGACCGGTGTAGCCGCGGGCGAGGCGGATGGCCGTCATGGTCGCCTCGGTGCCGGTGGACACCATGCGCAGCTTGCCGATCGGCCGCTGGTCGCCGACGGCGACGCGTTCGCGGACCAGCTCGGCGAGTTCGGTCTCGGCGGGCGTCGAGGCTCCGAACGACAGGCCGCGCGCGGCCGCCTGCTGGACGGCCTCGAGCACCTCGGGGTGGGTGTGCCCGAGGATCGCCGGACCCCATGAGGCGACGAGGTCGACGTAGTCGCGTCCCTCGGCGTCGGTGACGTAGGCGCCCTTGGCACCCACGAGGAACCGTGGCGTCCCGCCGACGGAGCCGTACGCACGGACGGGCGAGTTGACGCCGCCCGGGATGGACCGCTTGGCCCGGGTGAAGTAGGTGTCGTTGCTCTGCTCGGTCATCAGAACCGCTCCTTCTGGAGGCGCGTGGCCAGTTCGGTGGCCCAGTACGTCAGGATCGCGTCCGCACCCGCCCGCTTGATCGACAGGACGCTCTCGTACGAGGCCGCGTCGAGGTCGATCCAGCCGTTCGCGGCGGCCGCGTGGATCATCGCGTACTCACCGCTGATCTGGTACGCCCACACCGGGACGGTGCTCGTCGCGGCCGTCTCGGCGAGGACGTCGAGGTAGCTCATCGCCGGCTTGACCATGACGACGTCGGCACCCTCGGCGATGTCGAGGTCGACCTCGCGCAGGCCCTCGCGCCCGTTGGCGGCGTCCATCTGGTACGTGCGGCGGTCTCCGACCAGCGTCGACTGGACGGCCTCGCGGAAGGGGCCGTAGAAGGCCGACGCGTACTTGGCGGCGTAGGCGAGCAGTGCCGTGCCGCCGAAGCCGGCCGCGTCGAGGGCGTCGCGGGCCGAGCCGATCTGACCGTCCATCATGCCGCTCATGCCGATCAGCTGGGACCCGGCCTCGGCCTGGACGACCGCCATCTCGTCGTAGCGGACCAGGGTGGCGTCGTTGTCGACCGAGCCGTCGGCGGCGAGGACGCCGCAGTGGCCGTGGTCGGTGAACTCGTCGAGGCAGAGGTCGGTCTGCACGACCAGCGCGCCCTGGGCGGCGTCGACGGCCACGCGGGTGGCCACGTTGAGGATGCCCTCGGGGTCGGTCGCGCCCGACCCGACGGCGTCCTTCTCGAGGGGCACCCCGAAGAGCATGACGCCGCCCACACCGGCCTCGGCGGCCTGCTCGACGGCCCGGGGCAGGCTCGACAGGCTGTGGTGGACGACGCCCGGCATGGACGAGATCGGGGTGGGCTCGTCGATGCCCTCGCGGACGAACATCGGCAGGACGAGGTCGGCGGGGTGCAGGCGCGTCTCGGCGGTCAGACGACGCAGGGCGGGGGTGGCGCGGAGGCGGCGGGGCCGCACTCGGGGGAATTCGGACATCAGTCCTTCTCGGTGGGGGGCGTTCCGGCGGACGGGCCGTCGAGGGCGTGGTCCACCACGGCCTCGACGAGGGCGGCCGCCGATCGGGTCTCGGCGATCAGGTGCACGGGCAGCCCCGCGGCACGGGCGTCGAAGGCGGTGCGCGGGCCGATGCACGCGACGAGGGTCTGCGGGGGCAGGGGCGCCAGCTGGGCGGCGATCTGGCGGGCGACGCTGCCCGAGGTCACGAGGAGGACGCCGATCGAGCCGTCGGCGACGCCGTCGCGCACCTCGGCCGAGACGGGAACGCCCACCGTGCGGTACGCCGAGACGAACTCGGCGTCGAACCCGCGGGCCGACAGTCCGGCGACGAGTGTCGGCTCGGCGAGGTCGGACTGCGGGACGAGCACGCGACCGGTGACCTCGTCGGCCGGCCACTCCTTCACGAGTCCGCGGGCCGAGTTGTCGCCCTCGGGGACGAAGTCGACGCGGATGCCCGCCAGGCTCAGGGCGGCGGCGGTGGTCTCGCCGACCGCGGCGACCCGGGTCGAGGCAGGGGGCCGGATGCCGTTGCCGACCAGGACGTCGACCGTGGTGGCACTCGTGACGACGAGCCACTCGTAGACGCCGGACTCGAGGCGGGCCAGGGCCGCGGCGAGCAGCTCGGGCGTCTCGGCCGGGGCGAAGTTGATGAGGGGGGCGATCACCGGGGCGGCACCGCGCGACCGGAGCGAGGCCGCGACCCCGTCGCCCCACTTGCCACCGCGCGGCACCAGGACGCGCACGCCCTTGAGCGGCTTGTCGGCGGTCACGTGGCGCTGCCCAGGGGGTCACCGCCGGCCGGTCCGCCGCCCAACGGGGCGAACTCGGCCGCACCGGAGTCGAGCAGCTCGTCGACGACACGGCCGGCGACCTCGTGGACGTCGGCGAGGCGCGCGACGAGCGGACCGTCGTCGAGGGAGACGGCGTGCGACGAGCTGAGGCGTCGGCTGCCGTCGGGGCTGTAGACGGTCGCGCTGAGCAGCAGCAACCCGGCGTCGACGACGGCACTGGCACCGACGGGTGCCGCGCAACCGGCCTCGAGCCCGGCCAGCACGGCTCGCTCGGCCGTCACCACGAGGCGCGTCTCTTCGTCCTCGATGGCGGCCAGACCGCGGGCGAGCGCCTCGTCGGGGTCGCCTTCGCGGACCTCGACGGCGAGCGAGCCCTGGCCGGGCGCACTGGGCCAGAAGCCGAGCCCCAGCAGTTCGGTCGCCGCGTCGAGGCGTCCCAGGCGGCCGAGACCCGCCGCGCTGAGCAGGACGGCGTCGAGGTCGACGCCGACGCGACCGAGCCGCGTGTCGACGTTGCCGCGGATGTCGACGACCTCGAGGTCGGGACGTCGCGAGAGCAGCTGGGCGGCACGACGCGGCGATCCCGTGCCGACGCGGGCACCCTGGGGCAGTCCTTCGAGGGTCAGCCCGTCGCGGGCGCAGAGGGCGTCGCGGGCATCCGCCCGACCGGGCGTCGCCCCGATGACGAGACCGGGGTGCGTGGCGGTGGGCAGGTCTTTGAGCGAGTGCACGAGCGCGTCGCACTCGTCCGCGAGGAGCGCCTCGCGCAGGGCGCTGGCGAACACGCCGGTGCCCCCGAGCGACGCCAGCGACTCGCCGGTGCCCTGCGAGCGGTCCCCCTCGGTCTTGATGCGGACGAGTTCGACGTCGTGGCCGGTCGCGGCCGCCATGCGGTCGGCGACGGTGGTCGACTGGGCGACGGCCAGCGCGCTGCCCCGAGTTCCGATGCGGATGGTCGCCACGGGGTCAGGGGACCAGGCCGGACAGGGCGGGCTTGAAGCCCAGTCGCACGTTCTCGCAGCAGCCGGGACGGCAGACGTCGTACCAGGGCCCGAGGTCGGTCACATGGGGGCGGTCCTCGGCGGGGACGCCGTCACGACGGCTCGAGCACGAGGTCGACGAGCCCGGTGACGTAGTTCGGGTCGATGCCCGGCGTCGGGGTGCGCGTCGCCCAGAAACCGTTCTTCTCGCTGGTCTCCATCGCCTCGTTGTCGAGGTCCCA
Source organism: Frigoribacterium sp. SL97 (assembly GCF_026625765.1). Classification (NCBI taxonomy): domain Bacteria; kingdom Bacillati; phylum Actinomycetota; class Actinomycetes; order Micrococcales; family Microbacteriaceae; genus Frigoribacterium; species Frigoribacterium sp. SL97. Next base: position 449,922 of record NZ_CP113062.1, on the reverse strand, counting down.
CATGACCTCCATGTGGTCGCTCACGAACCCGAGCGGCACGATGACGACGGCGCGGGTCGGACCGCCGGCCAGGTCGTCGATGGCGTCGTTGATGTCGGGCTCGAGCCACGGCATCGAGGGCGGGCCGCTGCGCGACTGGTAGACGAGCTGCCAGGGGACGGTGGTGCCACCCCCTTCGGGCAGGTCGAGGTCGAGGGCGGCCTCGGCCGCGGCCATGACGACCTCGGCGACGGCCTTGTGCTGGGCGGCGTAGGCACCGTCGGCGTCGAAGCCGCGCGCCTCGGGGCCGCTCTTGGCCGCGTCGGTCGACGGGATCGAGTGCGTGGCGAAGAGCACCTGGACCTCGGTCGCGAGGTCGAGCCCCTCGTTCTCGGCGCGAGCCGCGACGAGCGCGTCGCGCACGCCGTCGATGAACGGCTGGACGAAACCGGGGTGGTCGAAGAACTGGCGGACCTTGTCGATCTGCATGGTGCCCTCGAGGCCGGTGGCGTCGAGCGCCATGGCGAAGTCCTCGCGGTACTGGCGGCACGAGCTGTAGGACGAGTAGGCGCTGGTCGCGACCGCGATGAGCTTGCGGAACCCGCGCTCGTCGGCCTCGCGCACGGCGTCGGCCATGTAGGGCTGCCAGTTGCGGTTGCCCCAGATGACCGGCAGGTCGATGCCGCGACGCTCGAGCTCGGCCTCGAGGGCGGCCTTGAGCTCGCGGTTGTGCTCGTTGATCGGGCTGACGCCGCCGAAGTGGCGGTAGTGCGTCGCGACCTCTTCGAGCCGCTCTTCGGGGATGCCCCGACCGCGCGTGACGTTGCGCAGGAACGGGATGACGTCGTCCTGCCCCTCGGGCCCGCCGAAGCCGGCCAGCAGGATGGCGTCGTAGTCGGTCGGCTCGGAGACGTGCTCGGGGCCGGAGGCCGCGGCGGGGGTGGCGTTGCGGACGAGCTGCCCGTTGGTGATGTTGCTGGTGTCGGTCACGACAAGACCTCGATGATGTCGGTGGTGGGGATGCGTCGGCCCGTGAAGAACGGGATCTCTTCGCGGACGTGGCGGCGGGCCTCGGTGTAGCGCAGGTCGCGCATGAGGTCGACCAGTTGGACGAGCTCGGGAGCCTCGAGGGCGAGGATCCACTCGTAGTCGCCGAGCGAGAAGCTGGCGACGGTGTTCGTCAGCACCGCGCGGTGCTCGGAGCCCTGCTTGCCGTGCTCGGCGAGCATCTGACGGCGCTCGGCCTCGGGCAGCAGGTACCACTCGTAGCTGCGCACGAACGGGTACACCGTCAACCAGGTCTCGGGTGCCTTGCCCCGCATGAAGGCCGGGCTGTGGTTGCGCGAGAACTCGGCCTCGCGGTGCATGCCCATGGCGTTCCAGGTGGGCAGCAGGCCGCCCAGCACGTCGGTGCGCAACAGCTGCCGGTAGGCCGACTGGACGGCCTCGGGCACCTCGCCGTGCAGCCAGATCATGATGTCGGCGTCGGCCCGCAGGGCGCTGACGTCGTAGAAGCCACGGACGGTCACGCCGAGACCCGCCAGGGCGTCGACGACCGCGTCGAGCTGCGGGACGTCGTCGAGCTCGGGGGCGTAGGGGTTCTGCGGGTCGCGTCGCAGCACGGCCCAGAGCGTGTAGCCGAGGCGTTCGACGGGTGGCGGCGTGCTCGCCGCGGCGTCGTCGGACTCGGTCTGGACGGGTGCTGCGGATGAATCGGACGTCGGCAGTACGGGCGCTGCCGCGTCGGCGCTGGAACTCATGCAGCCATTCTCCCTCTCGGCACGCTGGGAGCCCAACCAGGTTGCTCCCGGTCGAGCGAACGGCACCCGATGCCCGCCGGCGGTCGAGCCGACCGGCGAGCCGGGCGAGCGGTCAGCGGCGCTTGACGACCGCGACGACGACGCCCGCGACGGCCAGCGCACCCGCCCCGGCGGCGGCGAGCCACGGGGTCTTGTCGCGGTCGAACGAGGCCTTGGCGCGGTGCCCGGCGATGCCCAACTGCTTGGGCACGTTCAGCTTGTCCTCGAGTTCGTTGAGGGTCGCGGCGAGCTCGGCGCGCGTGCGGTCGATGTGGGCCTGGATGTCGCTGCTGTCGCTCACGGTGCTCCTGTCGGGAACGGGAAGGGTGGGGGTGTCGAGGAGGCGCGTCAGCGCTCGTCGAGGCGGGCGCCGGGGATCGACCCCACGCCCTTGACGGCCTTGAGGTCGGCCTTGAGGCTCGCGATGGTCTTCTCGGGGACCGCCGGGAGCCCCTTCTTGATCGCCTTGTACCCGAGGAACGCGAGCAGGGCGGCGACGAGCAACAGCACGCCGGCGACGATGAGGGCCGACGCCCAGCCGGGAAGCCAGATGGCGAGCAGCAGGACGATGCCGGTCAGGAGGACGCCGAGCATCGCGAAGACGAAGACCAGGGCCCCGACCAGGAAGCCGGCACCGATGCCGAAGGCCTTGAGCGTGCCGATGACCTCGTACTTGAGCAGGGCCAACTCGCCCTTGACCAGGTCGGTGACCAGCGTCGGGACGTCCTGCACCAGGGCGAAGAGCGACCGCGGCCTGGTCTTGTGCCGCACCTTGTCGCTGCGCGTCGAGTCGGTCATTTCTTTCGGCCGCCGCCGAAGGCCTTGGAGATGCCCCGGGTGATGCCGGTGACGACGGCGTCCACGCCGTCGGCCGTCTTGGCACCGGCGAAGTCCTGGCCCTTGGCGACCTGGCGCTGCACGGCCCGGCTGTTCCAGACCTTGGACGCCCTCTCGGTGATCTGCTCGTACCGGTCGTGGCCGGCGCGGGCGCCCAGCACGAATCCGACAGCGGCTCCGGCGACGAAGATCAGTTTGCCTCGCACGGGGGACTCCATTCGTGGTCGTACGCGCGACGGCATGTGCCGCACACGTCCCTCCAATGTAGCCCGAGGCGGGTGCCGGACGCCCGCGCCGGACCGAAGCGGTCCGACCCCGGGGCCTCAGTCGCGGGACGGGGGCGCCGACAGCGCCGCCACGAGGGTGGCGGCCTGACGACGCGAGTGGGCGATGATCGCGGCCAGCCCCCGTCCCGCCACCGCGCCTCCTGCCTGGACGACCTCGACCACGGGCTCGGTGACGACCGCCGCCTCGGCCCGGCGCGGGGCGTCCCAGGTGGCCCGGCCGAAGCCGACCAGGTGGCGCGCGGCGAGGTCGACGCCGAGCAGGGTCGAGGCGTCGGCGAGCGCCGCGTCGCGCACCTCGGCGTCGGGTGTGTCGCGGTCGACGACGGGCGAGTCGAAGCTGAGCCGGAGCACGTGGCGTCCCCCGGCGAGCTCGGCCAGCCAGCTCCACTTGACGGTCGCGTGGGTGAGGGCCTTGGCCCGGAGTCCGGTCGAGCCGGGGGCGACGAGGACGCCCGTGCCCCGGGGTGCCGCGTCGAGCTCCGGCCGGTCGACGACGAGGGTCGCGAGGGTGATCGCTCCGGGCGGCACCGAGGAGGCGCGGGTCGTCAGGACCACCGCGTCGTGGTCCCCGACGGCCAGCACGACCTGTCTCGCCCGGACGTGCTCACCGCCCGTGGTCTCGACGCCGGTCTCGTCGATCGAACGCACGCGGGTGCCGAGGCGGACGTCGACGCCGTGCCGCTCGAGGTCGGCGACGATCGGGTCGACCAGCCTGGCGAGGCCGCCGCGGATGCCCGCCACCGCCGAGCCGGCCGGGGCCAGGGCGCGCAGTCCGAGCACGGCGGCGGCGAGGCTGCCCTCGCGCTGGAGGGCCGAGCGCAGCCCGGGGGCCACGCGGTCGACGGCGAGCAGGTCGGGGTGGAGCGAGTGGACGCCCGAGACGATGGGACTGACGAGCCGGTCGACGACCTCGTCACCCATGCGCGCCCGGACGAGACCCCCCAGGGTGATTTCTTCGGCCCCGATCTCGGCGGGCAGGCCGGCGTCCGCGAGCGCGCGGGTCACGCCGGCCTCGCCGACGACGGCTCGCACGTCGGCGGCGGACGGGTCGCCGGGGATGCCGAGCAGCCCCGTGCGCGGGATGGGAAAGGACTCGCCGTCGGCCTCGTGCAGCCAGGCCCCGCGGGGATCGGGCAGGACGATGTCGTCGCCGAGGCCGAGTTCGGTGGCGAAACCGGCGACCGTGCCGCCCCGGGTCGCGAAGCTCTCGGCCCCGGCGTCGAGTGCGATGCCGGCGACCACGTGTCGCGAGACCTCGCCGCCCAGTCGGTCGGATGCCTCGAACAGCACGACGCCCAACCCGGCGGCGGCCAGGTCACGGGCGAGCACGATGCCGCCCATGCCGCCGCCCACCACGGCGACGTCGACGACGCCGCTCGGGGTGACGACGGGCGGGGTCACAGCGTGTGCGCGAGCTCGACGATGCGGGTGAGCACGTCGGGGTCGGTGTCGGGGCTGACGCCGTGGCCGAGGTTGAGCACGTGCGCCGGGGCCGCCCGACCACGCTCGACCACGTCGCGGACGTGCGCCTCGAGCACGGCCCACGGCGCCTGGAGCATGGCGGGGTCGATGTTGCCCTGCACCGGGGTGGAGCCACCGAGGCGACGCGAGGCCTCGTCGAGCGGGATGCGCCAGTCGACCCCGACGGCGTCGGTGCCGACGTCGCGCATGGCGGCCAGCACCTCGCCGCTGCCCACTCCGAAGTGGATGCGGGGCACGTCGAGGTCGGCGACGTGCGAGAGGGCACGGGCCGAATGGCGGGCGACGTGCGCGGTGTAGTCGGCCAGCGAGAGCGACCCGACCCACGAGTCGAACAACTGGGCGGCGCTCGCCCCGGCGAGCACCTGCGCCCGCAGGAAGGCGCCGGTCACGTCCGCGGCCCAGGTGAGCAGGGCGTCCCAGGTCTCGGGATCGCCGTGCATGAGGGCACGGGCGCGGATGTGGTCCTTCGACGGCCCGCCCTCGACGAGGTAGGCGGCGAGGGTGAAAGGGGCGCCGGCGAACCCGATCAGTGGCGTGCTGCCCAGCTGCGCGACGGTCTGGGCGACGCCCGCGGCGATCGGGGCCAGCGCCTCCGGGTCGATCGGCCGCAGGGCCGCGACGTCGGCCGCCGTGCGGATCGGCGTCTCGAGCACCGGACCACGACCCGGGACGATGTCGACCGAGACGCCGGCCAGCTTGATCGGCACGACGATGTCGCTGAAGAAGATGCCCGCGTCGACGCCGTGACGGCGGACCGGCTGCAGCGTGATCTCGCTCGCCAGGTCGGGCGTGAGGCAGGCGTCGAGCATGGCGGTGCCGACGCGCAGCTCGCGGTACTCGGGAAGCGAGCGCCCCGCCTGGCGCATGAACCACACCGGCAGCGTCTCGGGCCGGTCGCCGCGCAGGGCACGGACCAGCGGTGAACGCGTCGTGAGGCCGGCGGCCAGCGGGTGCTGCTCGGGCAGGGCGGAGGTCTGGGTCACGTGGTCGATTGTCCCATCGCCCGCTGGACGTCGCGTCGAGGCGACCCGCGGCCGGCCCCGCCACGGCGGGACCGTCCCGGTCGGATCGCCTCGAACGCGCGAGCGGACGAGGAGGCGCGGGTCAGGAGACCGCGACGACCATCTTCCCGACGTTGTCGCCGCGCATGAGCCCGGTGAAGGCGTCGAACGCGTTGTCGACGCCCTCGACGACGGTCTCGTCGTACACGACGTCGCCGGCGGAGAGCCAGGGGCCCATCTCGGCCTGGAACGCGGGTGCGAGGTGGCGGTAGTCGCCCAACGTGAAGCCCTTCATCGTCAGACCGCGGGTGACCATGTTGGTCATGCCCGTGATGCCGACCGGGGCGCCGGTGGAGTTGTAGTTCGCGATCGAGCCGCAGAGTGCGGCACGACCGCCGGTGCGGAACGAGGCGAGGGCGGCCGACAGGTGGTCGCCGCCGACGTTGTCGAAGTAGAGGTCGATGCCGTCGGGCGCGGCCTCGGCGAGCAGCTCGGAGACGTCGCCGTCCTTGTAGTTGAACGCGGCGTCGAAGCCGTACTTCGAGGTCAGCAGCTCGACCTTCTCGGCCGAACCGGCGCTGCCGATCACGCGCGAGGCTCCCTTGAGGCGGGCGATCTGGCCGACCATGGTGCCGACGGCCCCGGCGGCACCCGACACGAAGACGACGTCGCCCTCGCGGATGCCGGCGATCTCGGTGAGGCCGACGTACGCCGTCAGGCCGGTGAGGCCGAGCACGCCCAGGTACGCCGACAGGGGCACGCCGTCGACGGGCTGCACGGCACGGAACGTGGCCGCGCCTCCCTGGGCCACGTCGCGCCAGCCCTGCTCGTGCAGCACGACGGTGCCGACCGGCAGGTCGTCCGAACGCGACTCGACGACGCGGCCGACGGCCCCGCCGGTCATGGTCTCGCCGAGGGCGAAAGGCGGGACGTACGACTTCACGTCGTTCATGCGACCGCGCATGTAGGGGTCGACCGACAGGAACTCGTTCTGCACGCGGACCTCGCCGTCGCCGAGCTCGGGCAGGGTCACCTCGACGCGGGCGACGTCGTCGGGGGTGGGCTCGCCGTGCGGGCGGGCGACGAGCTGCCACTGGATGCTGGTGGTCGAGGTCATGGTGTCTCCTTGGTTCGATGCGGTGCGGGCCGGCGGCCGGAATGCGGCCCCGGGCTCCGTTGTTGCAAGCTGCAACCGTCGTGTGGCATTCCCGGCCACTCGACGTCGAGTCAACGCCCAGCCGAAAACGCCGATCAGAGTTAGGATCACTCAGTGCTCATCTGCCTCACGGCGTCCCACCAGAACGCCAGCTTCGACCTCCTCGAGAGGCTGAGCATCGGCGCACCCTCGGCGGCGGGCACCCTGGTCGACGGCAGCGACTTCGTCAGCGGCGCGGTCGTGCTCGCGACCTGCAACCGGTTCGAGGCCTACCTCGACGTCGACGAGCCCCTCACCGCCGGCAGCGCCCTGGCCGTCGAGGCCACGATCGAGACCATGAGCACCGCCAGCGGCGTCGAGCCCGACGACCTGCGCGACAGCGTCCGGGTCATCACGGGCGACGAGGTCGTCGAGCACCTGTTCGCCGTCAGCTCGGGCCTCGAGTCCGTCGTCGTCGGGGAGGACGAGATCTCGGGCCAGGTGCGCCGTTCGCTCGAGCGCGCCCGCCACGACGGCACCACCTCGCGCGACCTCGAGCGCCTCTTCCAGAAGGCGTCGCAGACCTCCCGGGGCATCAAGAACCAGACCAACGTCGGAGGCGCGGGCCGGTCACTCGTGCGCCTCGCGCTCGAGCTGGCGTCCTCACGGGTGACCGACTGGTCCGAGGCGCGCGTCCTCATCGTGGGCACCGGCCAGTACGCGGCCACCACCGTCGCGGCACTTCGCGACCGTGGCGCCGACCAGCTCGCCGTCTACTCGGGTTCGGGCCGCGCCGAGTGGTTCGGCCTCAAGCACGCCGCGACGCCGTACGACGACCTCGCCACCGCCGTCGCCTGGAGCGACGTGCTGATCACCTGCACCTCGACCACCGAGCCGGTCGTCACCCGCGACGTCGTCCTCCCCGGCGGCCGCCGCCTCGTGATCGACCTCGGGCTGCCCCGCAACGTCGACCCGCTCGTCGCCGGCGTCGAGGGCGTCGAGCTGCTCGACCTCGAGACCATCAGCCTGCACGCGCCGCTGCCCCAGCTCAGCGCGGCCGACGACGCTCGAGCCCTCGTCTCGTCCGCGGCCGCGGAGTTCCAGGCCGTCGCCGCCGAACAGTCGCTCACGCCGTCCGTCGTCGCGCTGCGCAAGCACGTCTTCGACCTGCTCGACGCCGAGATCGAGCGCGCGCGGTCGCGCGGGGACTCGTCCGATCGCACCGAATCGGCCCTGCGACACCTCGCCGGCGTGCTGCTGCACACCCCCTCCGTCCGGGCGCGCGAGCTGGCCCGAGAGGGCCGGGGCGACGAGTTCCGCGACGGTCTCGAGGCGCTCTTCGGCGTGACCGACGGGCGCCGCGCCTCCTCGTCGTCGCCGTTGCGCGCGGTCGACGACGAGCGTCAGGCCTCGGCGGGCTGATCGCCCCCGGACGCCGGTGCACCGGGCCGACGTCGTCGTGCCCGAGGATGGCCTGATGGACACCATCGTCGTCAGCGCGCTCGCCCTCGTCCGTGACCGTCGGATGCTGATGGTCACCGCCCGCGGCCGTGACGTGCTGTACCTGCCCGGCGGCAAGCTCGAGGCCGGCGAGACCGCGGCCGAGGCGCTGGTCCGGGAGTCGCGCGAAGAGGTCGGCGTCGAACTCGACCCGACGACCGTGGCCGAGCTCTTCACCGTCGTGACGCAGGCGCACGGCGAGCCCGAGGGTCGGCAGGTCGCCATGACGGTCTTCGCGGCCGAGCTCTCGGCGACGAGCCCCGAGCCCGCGCCCGCCGCCGAGGTCGGCGCGGTCCACTGGGTCACCTCGGCCGACGCGGGCCGGTGCCCGCCGGCCGGTGTCGCGACGCTCGAGCGCCTCCGGGGGCTCGACCTGGTCGACTGAGTCGGCGCGGGGGCACGGCCGGGCCGCGGCTCGGTGCGGCACCCGGCTCAGTGCACGTACTCGAGGGCGTCGGTGCCCACGGCCCGCAGGGCCTCGAGCGCCCGGAGGCGGTGGGCGAGCGTCAGGTCGTCGAACGTGACGATCACGCAGTACGCGACGCTTCGGCGCGGCCCGCGGAGCACCCCGAGCTCGGAGCGCACCCCCGGGTCGCCACCGGTCGTGTGGACGATCTGCAGGTCGTGGTCGAGCCGCCGGTGCCCGAGCGGATCGAGACCGAACGGTGCCGCGACCAGCGACGTGTCGGCGCCCAGCGACAGCCAGCCGAGCACCCGGTTCGACACGGCCCGGTCGACGACCTCGCCGCGGGCGAGGGACACCATGAGGCCGCCGAGTTCGTGAGCCGTGCCCACGGCGAGCGCGGGCGCGTCGTCGGGGCCGCGCGACGACCGGGTGACGTCGAGGAGGGCGGTCTTCGTGAGACCGAGCGATTCGCCTCGTGCCCGCACGGCGGCCAGGCCCACCCGAGAGATGAGCGCGTCGATCGCCGCCCCGTCGCGGAAGGCCCCGACGAGCGTCGCCGCGTCGGTCACCGGGAGGCTCGTCCGGCGGAGGTAGGGCCAGAGGCCACCGGGCCCCTGGTCGCCGGGGTCGCCCGGCCGGTCGAGTTCGTCGAGGGGGCGGAGCGTGCCGTCCTCGATGCGGGCCGACACCTCGACCAGGAGCAGGACGGCACCGAGCTGCCCCACCGGCAGCGCCACGTGCTCGTCGACGCTCAGCAGGTCGGCCCGCGAGTCGAGGTCCCTGACCGAGGCCGAGACCTGCCCACCCGCGAGCGCCAGGTCGCCCAGGGCGGCGAAGGACGCCGAGAACGACTCGAGCGCGCGCCCGCCACCGTGGCGCGCCTCGTGGTCGGCGCCGTCGCCGTTCTCCCGTCGAGCCCGACGGCCGGGCACCTGACCTACCAAATGGTGACGCGCTCCTCGGCCGGCAGCCACAGCGCGTCGCTCTCGGTGACGCCGAACGTCTCGTAGAACTCGTCGATGTTGCGCACGATCTGGTTGCACCGGAACTCGTTCGGCGAGTGCGGGTCGATCGAGACGAGACGGATCGCCTCTTCGTCGCGCAGCTTGATCTGCCAGGCCTGGGCCCAGCTCAGGAAGAACCGCTCGGCGCCGGTCAGGCCGTCGATCACGGGCGGCTCGCTGCCGTCGAGCGAGATGAGGTAGGCCTTCCAGGCGATCGAGAGCCCGCCGAGGTCGCCGATGTTCTCGCCGATGGTGAGGGCGCCGTTGACGTGGTGGTCGGGCACCTGCTTCGGGGCGAGGGCGTCGTACTGCGCGATGAGCGACGAGGTCAGCTCCTCGAACGCCTCGCGGTCGGCGGGGGTCCACCAGTCGGTCAGCTTGCCGTCGCCGTCGTACTTCGAGCCCTGGTCGTCGAAGCCGTGGCCGATCTCGTGGCCGATGACGGCGCCGATGGCTCCGTAGTTGGCCGCGGCGTCGCGCGTCTCGTCGAAGAACGGGAACTGCAGGATCGCCGCGGGGAACACGATCTCGTTCATGCCCGGGTTGTAGTACGCGTTGATGGTCTGCGGCGTCATGAACCACTCGTCGCGGTCGAGCGGCTGGCCGATCTTGCCCAGCTCGCGGTCGAAGCCGAAGGCGGCGGTGGCCCGCACGTTGCCGACCAGGTCGGCGGGGTCGATCGACAGGGCCGAGTAGTCGCGCCATTTCTCGGGGAAACCGATCTTGGGCGTGAACTTCTCGAGCTTGTCGAGGGCCCGGGCTCGGGTTTCGTCGGTCATCCACTCAAGGCCCGTGATGCTCTGTCGGTAGGCCTCGACCAGGTGCCCGACGAGGACGTCCATCGCGGTCTTGGCCTCGGGCGCGAAGTGCCGCTCGACGTAGATGCGCCCGACGGCCTCGCCGAGGGCGCCCTCGACCAGCGAGACACCGCGCTTCCAGCGGGCGCGCTGCACGGGGGTGCCGGTGAGGGTACGACCGTAGAAGCCGAAGTTCGCCTCGACGAAGGGCGTCGACAGGTAGGCGGCCATGGAGCGGACGATCTGCCAGCGCAGCCAGTCGCTCCAGGCGTCGAGGCGGTCGTCGGTCAGCAGCGAGGCCAGTCCGGTCACGAACGACGGCTCGCGCACGACGAGCTCGTCGAAGACGCCGGCCGGGCCGCCCACGGCGTCCCGCCAGGCCGTGAGGTCGACACCCTCGGCGAGCGCGTCGAACTCGGCCCAGGGCAGCAGGTTGTAGGTCTTGTCGCTGTCGCGGGTGGCGACGTTGCTCCAGTGGTGCGTGGCGAGGGCGGTCTCGAGCCCGACCACGCGGTCGGCGCGGGCCGAGGCGTCGTCGAGGCCGGCGAGCCCGAGCATCTGCTCGACGAACGCCCGGTAGGCGGTCCGCACCGACTCGAACTTCTCGTCGCGGTAGTAGGACTCGTCGGGCAGGCCGAGGCCGCCCTGCTCGACGAAGACGACGTACCGCTCGGGGTCGCCCGGGTCGTTGTCGACGAAGAGCTGGACGAAGCTCGGCATGCCCTGCTTCTCGAGCGAGCCCAGGAGGCGCGTGAACGAGGTCACGTCGGTGACCGTCTCGACCTCGGCCAGGAGCGGTTCGAGGGGTGCGGCGCCGAGCGCCTCGATGCGCTCCTCGTCGGTGAAGCTGGTGAAGAGGTCGCCGACCTTGCGGGCCTCGGTGCCGGGCTCGGCGGACTGGGACTCGACCACGATCTCGCGGACGGCCTTCTCGGCCTCTTCGGCGAGCAGGTAGAAGGAGCCGTAGCGCGCCTTGTCGTCGGGGATCTCGGTGCGGTCGATCCACGCGCCGTTGACGTGCCGGAAGAGGTCGTCCTGCGGGCGGACCGCCGGGTCGAGTTCGTCGGTCTGGATTCCGCTGCTCAGTGCGTCGCTGGTCATGCCCGTCAGCCTAGGTGAGGCCCCCGACGACGGGCCGGGCCGGACCCGCTGCGGCCCGGGCTGACGAGGCCGTCCCAGGAAACACGGAGGAAACGGCACCCCCAGTACAGTTCTCGACATGGCACTCCCCTGGGCACTGCACGGCGACGGCAAGACGGTCGACCCGACCGAGATCGTGGCCCCGGAGGAGCGGCTCAGCTGGCCGCGCACCATCGGCCTCGGCGGCCAGCACGTCGTCGCGATGTTCGGCGCGACCTTCCTCGTGCCGATCATCACCGGGTTCCCGCCGAGTACGACGCTGTTCTTCTCCGGCATCGGCACCCTGCTCTTCCTCGTCATCACGAAGAACCGCCTGCCCAGCTACCTGGGCTCGTCGTTCGCCTTCCTCGCCCCGATCGCGGCCGCCACCGACGTGGGCGGCATCCCCCTCGCGCTCAGCGGCATCATCGTCGTCGGCGCCCTGCTCGCGGTGATCGGCCTGGTCGTGAACCTCGCGGGCACCCGCTGGATCGACGCCCTGCTGCCCCCGGTGGTCAGCGGCTCGATCGTCGCCCTCATCGGCTTCAACCTGGCCCCGGCCGCCCGCGACAACTTCGCGCTCTCGCCGGGCATCGCCCTGATCACGCTCGCCGCGGTCGTGCTGAGCGCCGTGCTCTTCAAGGGCCTGCTCGGCCGCCTGTCGATCTTCGTCGGCGTCGTCGTCGGCTACGTCGCCGCCGTGATCGCGGGCGCCGTCGACTACAGCGCCGTCGCGGCCGCGCCGTGGGTGGGCCTGCCGACCTTCACGGCCCCCGCCTTCGACCTCGGGCAGCTGCCGATCTACCTCGGCTTCCTGCCCGTCGTGCTCGCCCTGATCGCCGAGAACGTCGGCCACGTCAAGGGTGTCGGCCAGCTCACGAAGCGCAACCTCGACCCGCTGACCGGCCGGGCACTCTTCGCCGACGGCCTCAGCACGGTGCTCGCCGGCCTCGGCGGCGGCTCGGCGACGACCACCTACGGCGAGAACATCGGCGTGATGAGCGCCACCCGCATCTTCTCGACGGCCGCGTACTGGATCGCCGGCGTCGTGGCGATCCTGCTCGGGCTGTCGCCCAAGATCGGCGCCGTCATCTTCACCATCCCGCCGGGGGTGCTCGGCGGCGTCACGACGGCGCTCTACGGGCTCATCGGCGTGATCGGCATCCGCATCTGGGTCGAGAACAGGGTCGACTTCAGCCGCCCGAAGAACCAGCTGACCGCCGGCGTCGCGCTCATCATGGGCATCGCCGACTTCACCCTGGCCCTCGGGGGCGCGAGCTTCGGCGGCATCATCCTCGGCACGGTCGCGGCCATCGTCGTCTACCACCTCATGTCGGCCGTGGGTCGGGCCCGGGGCACCGACTGACGGTGGGACGCCGCCGCGGCGAGCCGTCCCCGGTGACGACCTCGCGCCTCCGTTCGCCCTGGGACCGACGCATCGTCGCCCTCGCGGCGCCGGCGCTCGGCGCGCTGATCGCGGAACCGCTCTTCCTCCTTACCGACACCGCGATGGTCGGGCACCTGGGCACGGTGCCCCTCGCCGGGCTCGGCATCGCGAGCGTCGTGCTGCAGACCGCCCTCGGCCTGCTGATCTTCCTGGCCTACGCCACGACGCCGACCGTGGCCCGACGGCTCGGCGCGGGTGACCGGCCCGGAGCGATCCGCGCCGGCGTCGACGGGCTCTGGTTCGCGCTGCTGGTCGGGGTGGTGCTCGCCGGGGTCGGGGCACTCGTCGCCCGCCCCCTCGTCGGCCTGTTCGGCACCGAGCCGGCCGTCGTCGACGCGGCGGCGACCTACCTGACCGTGTCGATGCTCGGCCTGCCCGGCATGCTGCTCGTGATCGCGGCGACCGGACTGCTGCGCGGCCTGCAGGACACCAGGACGCCACTGGTCGTCGCCACGGTCGGCTTCGCGGCGAACGCGGGCCTGAACGCGCTCTTCCTCTACGGCTTCGGCTGGGGAATCGCCGGCTCGGCCGCGGGGACCGTCGTCGCGCAGTGGGGCATGGCCGCCGTGTACGTGGTGATCGCCGTCCGTGCCGCGCGGGCCGTCGGGGCTCCGCTGCGTCCGGGTCTGGCCGGCGTCGGTCGCACGGCACGCTCCGGCGCGTGGCTGCTCGTGCGCAACGCGTCCCTGCGGATCGCGATGATCGCGACCGTCTGGGCCGCCGCCTCCTCGGGGGTGACCGGGCTCGCGACGATCCAGGTCGCGCTCACCCTGTTCAGCACGCTGGCGTTCGCCCTCGACGCGCTGGCCATCGCCGGCCAGGCCCTCGTCGGCCACGCGCTCGGTCAGGGCGATCGCGAGGCGGTGCGCGCCGTCACCCGTCGGCTGATGCTGTTCGGGGTCGGCGGCGGTCTGCTGCTCGGCGTGCTGCTGGCCGCGGTCTCGCCGCTGCTCGCACCCGTCTTCAGCGGCGACGACGGGGTGCGCGACCTGCTGCCCCGGGTCGTGCTGGCGATGGCCGTGGGCATCCCGCTGGCCGGCTTCGTCTTCGTGCTCGACGGCGTGCTCCTCGGCGCCGGCGACGCCCGCTACCTCGCCCTCGCCGGCGTGGTCAACACGGTCGTCTACCTCGCGATCCTGATCCCGCTGGAGGCGCGGGTCGGGCCGGACGCGCGGGGCACGGTCGCCCTGTGGCTGGCCTTCGGCCTGGGCTACATCGGCATCCGCGCCGTGACGCTGGGCCTCCGGGCGCGGTCGGACCGCTGGATGGTCGTCGGCGCCGGCTGAACCCGGGGTCGTGGGTCGGCGTCGGCGAGGAGGCGTCGGGGTCGGGCGTCAGCGCGCGGGCGGACCCGTGGTCGAGCCGGGGCGGAAGACGCTCGTGAACGTCGTGCCCTCGACGGGGTCGCCGGCGAGGAGCGCGAGCACTGCGCGACCGGCCGCGCGGCCCTTCTCGACGGCGGGCTGGACGACCGTCGTGAGGTCGGCGGCGCGCGGGTCGTCGAGGCGCACGCCGTCGTAGCCGACGACGCTCAGGTCGCCCGGCACGGACAGCCCCAGGTCGTCCGCCGCCGCGATGACGCCCGACGCGAGCAGGTCGCTCTGGGCGACGATCGCCGTCGGCCGCTCGGCCTCGGGCACGTCGAGCAGGCGCAGGCCGGCGCGGTGCCCCTCGCTCGTCCAGCTGCCGCGGGTGGCCAGGCCGCCCACGCCCGGGAAGACCTCGCGGGTGCCGCGCAGCCGCTCGAGGGTCGGCCAGGAGGTGCCCCGGGCCACGCGCGCGTCGGTGAGCTCGTCGTCCCCGTCGCCGCTCGACCGGCCCGGGCCGAGCTCGAGCGCGACGACGGCGACCCGTCGGTGGCCGAAGTCGTGCAGGTGCTGCGCCAACAGGCGGGACGAGCCCACGTTGTCCTCGGCGATGTCGAGCACGCCCTCGGTCGGCGGGGCCTCGATCGAGACCACCGGGATGCCGCGCCGACGCATGATCGACACGGACTGGTCGAGGCGGGTGCTGCAGCCGAACAGCACGACGGCGTCCACCGGGGCGTCCAGCAGGCGGGACCGCTCGCCCGCGGTCTCGGTCAGCAGCAGCAGCGAGTTGTCGGCCGGCCCCGTGACGTCGGCGATGCCGTCGAGCATGGCCACGTTGATCGGGTCGCGGAAGGCCGTGCTGAGGGTGGACTCGAGGACGGCGCCGACGATGCCGGAACGCCCACGCCGCAGCGACCTCGCGCGGGGGTCGGGCCCGGCGTAGCCGAGTTCGTCGGCGGCGGCGAGCACCCGCGCGCGGGTCTCGTCCGAGACGGGGCCGGTCCCGCTGAAGGCCAAGGAGGCGGTGCTCGCGCTCACCCCGGCGACCCGCGCCACCGACGCGAGGGTCGGCCTCGCGGCGACGTCGCCCTCTGCCCGGCTCATGCTGCCGCAGCCTAGCCGACGGGGCCGGACGGCCTCCGGGTGAGCGGTGACGGTCGGTGCGGCGTCAGTCGACGGGTCGCACGGGCGGTTCGTCGACGCCCAGGGCCGTGACGTAGTCGGACGCGAGACCGGGCAGCTGTGTCCAGTCGCCGTAGTGCGCGGCGGCCTCCATCAGGTCGACGATCGCGCCGCGGACGGTCTCGCCGAGGGCGGGCCGCATGTCGTGCACCGCGACGGCCCTCGCGCTGCAGAGGATCTCGAGCGGCAGCAGCAGGTCGTCGCGCACGTGCTGACGGGCCGCCGGCGAGAGCACCTGCACGATCGCCCGGACGAGGTCGAGGAAGTGGGCGACGTCCGCGGGCAGGGCCAGCCCGTGGGCCGTGCAGGCCGGTCGGCGCACGGCGGGCTCGGGGACGTCCTCGAGCGACGTCGCCGTCGTCGACGCCACGGAGACCATGCGGACCAGGTCGCGCAGCAGCACCTCGTTGAACCGCCGGTGCCAGACGACGACGTGGGCACCGCTGAACGGGGCGCGCACCACGACCTTCATGCGCCTCAGCTCGAAGAGGGCGAGGTGCACCTCGCCGGGGGTGACCCGGTGCTCGCGCACGATGGTGTCGACGTCGAGGGAGTCGCCGGGCGCGTAGCGCGCCGTCGCCAGGTCGACGAGCAGCAGCTCGGCCGTGTCGTGGGTCGTCGTCCGCAGCGGCCGGGTCGTGGCGGGCATCGGGTGGGGCATCGTTCCTCCTGGAGGCGTCTCGGTGGCCGTCCTGCCGACCATCTGTCATGAATGTATTTCACATATGCATACTTGTCAACGAGGGGCCCCTGCCGCGTTCGCGCCGCCCCGTAGGATCGTCGGGTGCGCCTCGTCATTGCCCGTTGCTCGGTCGACTACGCCGGTCGACTGTCCGCCCACCTGCCCCTGGCCACGCGCCTCCTGATGGTCAAGAGCGACGGCAGCCTGCTCGTCCACTCCGACGGGGGCAGCTACAAGCCCTTGAACTGGATGAGCCCGCCCTGCACGATCCGCACGGTCGAACCCGACGACGACCAACGCGAGGCCGGCGTCGTCGAGCTGTGGAAGGTGACCCAGGCCAAGACGGCCGACCTCCTGGTGGTGTCGATCCACGAGGTGCTGCACGACTCGTCCCACGAGATGGGCGTCGACCCGGGGCTGACCAAGGACGGCGTCGAGGCCGACCTGCAGAAGTTGCTGGCCGAACAGATCGAGCTGCTCGGCGAGGGCCACACCCTCGTCCGCCGCGAGTACATGACCGCCATCGGGCCGGTCGACATCCTGGCCCGCGACGCGAAGGGCGCCGCGGTGGCCGTCGAGCTGAAGCGGCGAGGCGACATCGACGGGGTCGAGCAGCTCACGAGGTACCTCGAGCTGATGAACCGCGACCCGCACCTCGCCCCCGTGACCGGGGTGTTCGCCGCGCAAGAGATCAAACCGCAGGCCCGCACGCTGGCCCACGACCGGGGCATCCGCACCCTCCTGCTCGACTACGACGCCATGCGCGGGCTGGACGACTCGCACTCCCGCCTCTTCTGACGCCGGCCCACGAGGGTGCGGGGCCACGCGGGTGCGGGCCCACGCGGGTGCGGGGCCGCGCAGGTGCGGGCCCACGCGGGCGCAGTGAGACGAACCCTTGTGATACTCACATTTCAGGGTTATATTTCTGCTACGACCCCCATCGACCGCAGGAGCAACCCGTGACCTCACCGATCTTCGACACCCTGGCCGCCGAACGCGAGGCGACCCCCGTCTTCCGGTCCCTCGCGAGCAGCCGCGACGTCCGCCACCGCCCGTTCGACGCGACGCGTCGGAGCCCGACCGCGACCGCGACCGCGAAGACGAGCACGACGAGTGCGGGTGCGAACGCGACGGCGATCCGGGACGCCGTGTCGGCCGTCGCGACCTGGCCGCTCCGAGCGGTCCCCTGCTGACCCCCGATCCGTAAGCTGGGGGTGATGACTCTCCCCTACACGGCCGTCCTCTACGACCTCGACGGCACCATCGCCGACTCGGCGCCCGCGATCACCGCCAGCCTCGCCCACACGATCGGCGAACTCGGCCTGCCGGTGCCCTCGCCCGCCGACCTCATGGCCTGGGTCGGACCGCCCCTGCCGCAGAGCTTCGAGGTGCGCCTCGGCCTCGACGGCGAGCGCCTCGTCGACGCCATGCGGCTCTACCGCGCGCACTACCTGGCCCACGGCGCCCTCGAGGGCGAGGTGTTCCCGGGGGTGCCCGACCTCATGGCGGCCGTGCACGCGGCCGGCATCCCCACCTCGACCGCGACCTCGAAGCCCGAGACCCCGGCCACGGCCATCCTCCGGGCCCACGGCCTCGACCGCTACCTCGACGTCATCACCGGCGCGTCCGACGACGAGGTGCGCAACACCAAGGCCGACGTCGTCGAGGAGGCCCTGAAGCGCCTGCGCGCCCGCGGGGCCGACCTCTCGCGGCCCGTCCTGCTCGGCGACCGCCACCACGACGTCGAGGGCGCGGCCGTGCACGGCGTGCCCACCATCCTCGTCGGCTGGGGCTACGGCGAGCCCGAGGAGTACGTCGGCGCGGTCGCCGTGGCGGCGGACGTCGACGAGGTGGCCGACCTGTTGGGCGTCTCCCTGCTGCGCGGCGCCGCGTGACCCGGGCCGCGGCCGCGGTGCGGTCGCCCGCCGCCTGGTTGCTCACCCTCGCGATCGTGCTGATCGCCCTCAACATGCGCGGGCCGATCGTGGCCCCGGCCCCCGTGCTCGACCAGATGAGCGCCGACCTCGGCCTCACGGCGGTCGTCGCCGGGCTGCTCACCAGCATCCCCGTGCTCTGCTTCGCCGTGGCGAGCCCGTTCGCCTCGGCCCTGATCGGCCGGATCGGCGCCGAGCGCGCCGTCACGCTGGGGCTCGCCGGCGTGCTCCTCGGCACGCTGCTGCGCACGGCCGGCGGCACGGTCTGGCTCTACGTGGGCACGATCGTGATCGGCGTCGCCATCACGATCGGCAACGTCGTGCTGCCCGTCGTCATCCGTCGTGACTTCAGCCCCGAGCGGGCCGGCTTCGTGACCGGCATCTACACCTCGGCCCTCAACGTCGGGTCGATGATCACCTCGCTCGCGACGGCCCCGATCGCCTCGGTCGTCGGC
The DNA here is from genome assembly GCF_026625765.1 of Frigoribacterium sp. SL97. Taxonomy (NCBI): domain Bacteria; kingdom Bacillati; phylum Actinomycetota; class Actinomycetes; order Micrococcales; family Microbacteriaceae; genus Frigoribacterium; species Frigoribacterium sp. SL97. The sequence goes on along the minus strand of NZ_CP113062.1, from coordinate 431,566 downwards.
TGGCCCCTCGCCCTCGTGACCTGGGGGCTGCTCGCCGTCCTGGCCGCCGTCGTCTGGTCGATCGCCGTCGGCCCCCGCGTCGCGGTGCGGGGCGGCAGCGTGGCCGTGGTGCCGGGGTCGCAGGCCGACGTCGACGACCGGCACCGCGCCTCCTCGGCGGCCGACGTCTTCACGGGCGGCATCGACGTCGTCGAGCCCGGCGAGGCCGAGGTCGACGCGCGCGAGCGCCGACGCAGCGCGACCCCGCTGCTGCGTCGGTGGACGACCTGGGGCCTGACGCTGGCCTTCTCGGGGCAGGCGTTCGGCTACTACGGGCTCACGGCCTGGATGCCCACGCTGCTGCGCGACGAGGTCGGCCTCACCCGCGAGGCGGCCGGGGCGAGTTCGTCGGTCTTCCAGATCCTCGCGGTCGTGGGTGCGCTCGGGGTGCCGTTCCTCGCCCTGCGCGTGCGGCCGGCGGTCGTCATCGGGCTGATCGCCGTCTTCTGGTCGGCCATGCCGCTCGGCCTGCTCTTCGCTCCCGAGCACTGGCTGCTCTGGTCGATCTTCGGTGGGGCCGCGCAGGGCGGCGGCATCACGATCATCTTCATCGTCATCGTGCGCATGGCGTCGACCGACGTCGAGGCACGACGGCTGTCGGCCCTGGTGCAGGGCGGCGGTTACGCGATCGCCGCGCTCGGGCCGCTCGCGATCGGCGGACTGCACGACGTCAGCGGCAATTGGCAGATCCCGATGATCGGCGTCGCCGTGGCGGTCGTCGTGCTCGGCGTCAGCGGCGTGCTGTCGTCGCGACGCGTGCCCTGAGCCGGCCGAGCCGCCAGCCGGGCCGACGACCGGGCGGCCTCCCGGGCCGGGTCAGTGCTGGACGCCTCCGGCGAAGAGCACCTCGAGCGTCAACGGGTCGCGTCCGGTCAGGTCGCGCACGGACGACGTCACCTGCGCCACCTCGCCCGAGGCCATGGACGTGTAGGTGCTGACCCAGGCGTCCGCCTGGAAGGGCTCCGGCTCGAAGACGCGGCGTGACTCGTAGGCTTCGTCGACCGTCTCGTCCACGAAGGTGAACGACCGTCCGCCGAGCGCGGTGAGGCGGGCAGCCGCCTCGGTCAGGGTGAACGCCTCCGACCCGGTGAGGTCGTAGGTCGCCCCGGCGTGCGACTCGTGGTCGAGCAGCACGACGGCCGCCACCGCCGCGACGTCGGCCCGGGCCACCGCCGCCACGCGCCCGTCACCGGCCGGGCCGCGGATGACGCCCTGCTCGTCCGCGAACAGCGGGATGAAGTCCAGGTAGAAGTTGTCCCGCAGGAACGTGAAGGCCAGCCCCGACTCGCGGATGTGCTGCTCGGTCGCGAAGTGGTCCCGCCCGAGCGTGAACACCGACTCGGCCGACGCACCGGCGAACGACGTGTAGACCACGTGCCGCACGCCCGCCTCGACGGCGGCGTCGACGAAGGCGCGGTGCTGGTCGACGCGGTCGGGGGCCTCGGCCGCCGACACCATGAACAGCGTCTCGACCCCGCGCAGGGCCTCGACGGAGGCCGCCCGGTCGCCGTACGTGGCGACGGCGACCTCGGCCTCGGCCCCGTCGAGTCGGGGTGCCCGGGTGGCGTCGCGCACGACGAGCCGCAGCGGGACGCCCCGCTCGGACAGGTGCGCGGCCACGATGCCGCCCACGGCGCCCGTCGCACCCGTCACGGCGACGAGGGACGAGGAGGCGCGGGCGGGTTCCCCGAGGGAGGCGGAGGAGGTCTCGGTCGAGTCGGTCATGCCTCACTGAACCATGCGCGGTGGGGGCGGCTCCCAGGCGGGGCCGACCCGCGCCTCCTCGTCCGCCCGGTGGGCCCCGATCGGCGTCGTTGCAGGGATCGAGACTCGTTATCGACTGCTCGGATCGGTGGCCGTCGCCGACGGGCGCCGGTAGATTCGACGCCGGCCCGGAACGCCGGCGGACCGACCCGCCGGGCCGGATCAGGGCCCCGATCCCCACCCCACCCCTCCATCCCGACGAGAGGCGCCCATGGGCCACGACCACGGACACGGACACGTCGCCGCCGACGGACGACGGCTCCGCCTCGCGATCGCGATCGTCGCCCTCGGTCTCGTCGCCCAGCTGGTCGGCGCCTGGCTCTCGGGCTCTCTGGCGCTGTTGGCCGACTCGGGGCACATGCTCTCCGACCTGGCCGGGTTGGTCATCGCCCTCGTGGCCACGATCGTCGCCGCCCGACCCGCGAGCGGCCGACAGACCTACGGCTACCGCCGGGCCGAGGTCTTCGCCGCCTTCGTCAACGGCCTCGTGCTGCTCGCCGTGTCGCTCTCGGTCGCCGTCGCCGCCGTCTCCCGTCTCGTGGCGGTCGACGGGCACGAGGTGCTCGGGCTGCCGATGCTGGTCGTCGGCCTGGTCGGCGGGGCGACGAACGTCGCGGCACTGCTCGTGCTGCGGGGCGGGGCGACGCACTCGATCAACATGCGCGGCGCCTACCTCGAGGTGCTCGGCGACCTGCTCGGCTCGGCGGCCGTCGTCGTGGCCGCCGTCGTCGTGCTGACCACGGGCTTCACGCAGGCCGATTCGGTCGGGTCGCTGATCATCGCGGCGATGATCGTGCCGAGGGCCTGGTCGCTGCTGCGCGAGGCGATCCGGGTGCTGTTCGGCTCGGCTCCGGGCGACATCGACCTCGAGTCGGTCCGCACGCACATCGGCGACACCCCGGGCGTCGTCTCGGCCCACGACGTCCACGCCTGGCAGATCACCAGCGGGGCCACCGTCTTCTCGGCGCACGTCGTCGTCGAGCGCGAGGTGTTCTGCGACATGAAGGTCGACGAGACCCTGGACGCCCTCGACCGGTGCCTCGCCGCCCACTTCTCGGTCGAGCACGCGACGTTCCAGCTCGAGCCGGCCGACCACGCCGGGCACGAGCGCGAGACGCACGCCTGACCGGGCCCCCTTCCCCCGGAGGCGCGGGTCGAGTGGGCAGAACGGGTCCCTCACCAGCCGCGGAAGGACCAGATTTCCCCACTCGGCGCGCCTGAGGCCCGGGCGACGAGCCCGTCAGGCGAGCGAGCCGAGCCACAGCCCGAGGGAGGCGACGCCCACGCACGCGACGAGCATGCCGAGGCCGTTCGCGACCGCGGCCCCGCGTCGCCCGGCCGCCAGCAGTCGCACCGTCTCGACGCTCGCGGTGCTGAACGTCGTGTACCCGCCGAGCAGCCCGGTGCCGAGCACGGCCTTCCACTCGGGCGCGACGACCGCCTGCAGGGCGAGGCCGGTCAGCACCCCCAGCGCGAACGAGCCCGACACGTTGATGACGGTCGTGCCCCACGGGTAGGCGGAGCCGAGGCGGTCCTTGACGAGCCCGTCGACGACGAACCGGGTGGCGGCACCGACCCCGCCGGCCACCGCGACGGCGACGACGAGCAACGGGCTCACGAGGCGCGCCCCGCGAGACGAGCGCCGACCCGGATGCCGGCCGCGGCGGCGAGCACCCCGAGCACCAGGCTCAGCAGCCCGTAGAGCACGGCGACGGGGAGGTCGCCCCCACCCGCCCCGGCGAGCGCCGCGGTCTCGGTCGCGAGCGAGCTGAAGGTCGTGAACCCGCCGAGGACGCCCGTCCCCAGGAGCAGTCGGAGCCGGCGACGCCCGCCCTCGTCGGGCCCGGAGCGCAGCAACCGCTCGAGCAGGACGCCGAGCACGAACGCCCCGACCACGTTGATCGCGAAGATCGCCGTGTCGAACGCCCCCCACGACGGCACCACGAGCGTGATCCCGACCCGTGCGGCCGTCCCGAGGGCGCCACCCAGGGCGACGAGGGCGATCAGGGACGGACGGAGGTGCGGGGCACGGGGGCGCGCGGCACCCGTCACCGGCGGCCTCGCGTCACAGTTCGTCCTCCCACGGCAGCGTCTGGCTGCGGGGGACGGGGGCGAGCGGCACGACGACGACCGGCCGGTGCTGACGGTGGCTGAGGTGCAGGGCGACCGAGCCGGCGAAGAACTCACGGACGCTGCCCCGCAGGCCGGCCTCGCGGCTGCCGACGACGATCAGCGGGGCGTCGAGCTGCTCGGCCAGGTGCGACAGGCACCGGGCGGGGTCGCCGGCGACGATCGAGGTGCGCAGCTCGACGCCGCGAGCCGAGGCGACCGGCCGGAGCCGCGCCTCCAGGTCGGCGTCGAAGGACAGCGTCTCGGTGTAGTCGTCGGGGTCGAGGGGGTACGACAGGACGGTGCCGTCGATGCCCTCGGCGAAGGCGAGCCGGTCGGGCTCGACCGAGACGCAGAGCAGACCGGTGCCGAAACGTGCCGCCAGGTCGGCCGCGGTCGCCACGACGGCCTCGCCCGAGTTCGCCACGACGCCCGCGACGACGAAGCCGCGCGCGGGGTTCTGCTCGTCGGACATGGTCACCACCCTCTCACCGTGTCGCCGTCCCACGCGGCGCCACGGCCACAGTGAACCACCGACACGCCCCTCCGCGGAAGAGCAGACTGTCGGCATGTGCGGTCGCTACGTCGTTGCCCGGGCCACGTCCGATCTGCTGCCGAGCCTGCTCGACGGCCTGGGGCCCCTGCCCGACGACTTCAACGTCGCGCCGACGACCGTCGTGCCGGTCGTCCGGGAGCGGCACGGCGAGAGGCAGCTGCCCGGTGCCCGGTGGGGCTTCGTGCCGTCGTGGTACCCCGACCTGAAGAAGCGTCCGCAGCCGATCAACGCCCGCATCGAGACCGTGGCGACCAGCGGCATGTTCCGTCGGGCATTCGCGACCAGCCGGTGCATCGTGCCCGCACAGGGGTACTACGAGTGGGTCGTGACCGAGACCGGCAAGCAGCCGCACTACGTGCACCAGCCCGACGCCGGGCTCGCCATGGCCGGCCTCGTCACCGCGTGGCCCGATCCCGCGAAGGACGAGGACGACCCCGACCGTTGGGTGCTCTCGACGACGATCATCACGCGCGACGCCCACGTGGCACCGGGCGAGGTGCACGACCGGATGCCGGCCTGCCTCACCCCCGACTCGTACGACGACTGGCTGGGCGACGGCCTCGACGCCGACGAGCTGCTCTCGCTGCTCGACCGGGACTCGTTCGAGGTCGCCCACGACCTCGTCCAGCACGAGGTGAGCCGCGATGCGAACAACGTCCGCAACAACGGCCCTCACCTCATCGAGCCCCTGCGCTGACGCCCCTCGGACGAGGAGGCGCGGCTCGCGTCCCGTCCGGAGGCGCGGCTCGCGTCCCTTCCGGAGGCGCGGCTCGGCGCCTCAGCGCGCGTCGCGGTGGCTCGCCAGGCGTTCGCGCAGGTACGACACGAGTTCGCCCTGGGCCCGTCGGGACTCCCGCGTCAGCCGGTTGAGCGGAACGCGCCCGCCCGCCGCGAGGGCGGGGTCGCGCGGGACGACGACGAGCGAGCGACGGCCGAACTCGTTCTGCAGCGCCTCGCTCGAGCGCGTGGTCCGGTGCTCGCCGAAGACGCCGACGACCACGAGCATCACCCGGCGCAGGCCGCCGACCCCGTGCCGCTCGCGGATGCGGGCGAGGACCCGTTGGGCGTCGGCGAAGCCGACCGGGGTCGTCGGGGCCACGACGACCCCGAAGACGCTCGTGTCGTCGAGCAGGTCGAGGAGTGCGCCGTCGGCGTGGGCGCCGAGGTCGTGCAGGGTCAGCTCGTGGTCGACCCGCGGCGCGTCGTCGCCCCCGGTCAGCCGGGTCCCGAGGTCCCCGCCCGAGTGGTCGATCAGCCGGGGCACCGACTCCCCCGAGAGCTGGGTGAAGAGCAGGGCCGTGACCGTCGTGGTCCCGACGCCCCCGGCGACGCCCGCGACGACGACCGTCCGGCCGGTCACGAGCCCGCTCCGGCGACGTCGGCTCGTCCGTCGGCCTCGAACCGGGCCACCTGGACGATGCGCGGCGCCTGGCCGCGACGGACCAGGCGGCCTCGACCGGCGGTCATCTGCTCGGCGTAGACCTGCGGCACGATCGGTCCCTCGCTGCGTTCGCCCGACATGATGAACGACGACCCACCCGTGTCGCGCAGCGTCTGCAGCGCCGGGTCGTAGAGCGCCCGCGCCGAGCCGGCGACCGGCCTGCTGATCAACACGTGCAGCCGGAGGTCGCGGGCCGAGGGCAGGAAGGGCAGCAGCGGCTTGAGGGGCTCGGTGCCCCCCGAGGCGACGATGTCGTAGTCGTCGATCACCACCACGATGCGCGGACCGGAGTCGCGGTCGCCGGCCTGGCGCTTGGCGAGCTCGTCGGCCACGGCGACGGCGAGCGCGCGGGCGTCCGTGCTGGTCGAGGCATGACCGCCGAGGTAGTCGTCGGGCACCTCGGCGACCAGGTCGCCGCGGAGGTCCATCAGGGCCACGACGAGCTCGTCCGGGGTCGCCCGGTCGACGAAGCCGCGCACCAGTCCGCGCAGCAGGGTCGACTTGCCGGCCTTCGAGTCGCCGAACACGAGCAGGTGCTGGTCGGCACCCGGATCGAGGGCGACCGGCTGCATCGTGTCCTGCCGCAGGCCGAACGGGATCGCCTCGGGCTCGTCCAGCGCGTCGGGCAGCTCGTCCGGCGAGAGCTCGGTGGGCAGGAGGCGGATCGGTGCCGCCGCGGGGCCGTTCCAGCTCGACGCCGACCGGCGGGCGAGGGCCTCGAGGGCGTCGCCGACCTCGTCGTCGTCCGTGTCGTCCAGCACCGGCAGCGCCACCTGCGCGAACAGGTTGTCGTCGGTCAGGGCCCGACCGGCCTGGTCGGCCCGGATGGTCTGGGCCAGCTTGCGACCGATCACCGAGTCCGCCGGATCGTTCAGGTGCAACTCGACCCGGGTGCCGACCAGCGGTTGCTGCGCCATCCGCAGTTCGTTCCACCGCGTCATCCCGAGCACGACGTGCAGGCCGTAGCTGCCGCCGCGCAGCAGCAGGTCGCCGAACGCCGTCTCGAGCTCGACGAAGTCCCCGCGCAGCTGGCCGGTGCCGTCGACGACGAGCACCACGTCGGCCGAGATCAGCTCGGGCACCTCGCCCGCGGCGTGCAACCGACGCAGCATGGCCAGCGAGTCGATGCCGTGGTCGCGGAACACGCGCTCCCGGGTCGTCAGCATGGCCGCCAGTTCTTCGAGCAGGCGCAGGAGGCGGTCCTTGCTCGCCCGCGTGGCCACGCCACCGACGTGCGGGAAGCCCTCGATCCGGCCGAGCCCCCCGCCCGTGAGGTCCATGCCGTAGATGCCGACCTCCTGCGGGGTGTGCGTCAGGGCCAGCGAGGCGACGAGGGTGCGGAGGAACGTGCTGCGTCCGGTCTGCGGCGCCCCGATCACGGCGACGTGCCCACCGGCCCGGGCGAGGTCGAGCAGCCACGGGTCCTGTCGCTGCCGCGCCGGGTCGTCGAGCAGTCCCATCGGCACCCGCAGGCCGCCGGCCTGGTCCGCTCCGACCACCCGCGAGAGCGCGAGCCGGTCGGGCAGGGGCGGCAACCAGACGGGGTCGACGTCGGTGCCACCGCCCATCAGGCGGTCGACGGCCTCGTCGATGACGGCGCGACCGACGTCGGGCCGCGAGAGCTCGTCCTCGCCGCCGTCGTCGTCGCCGCCCGCGATGCCGTTGAAGGTCGGCAGCAGGAGTGCGGTCGGCCGCACGTCGTCGCCCGCCAGCGAGCGGGCGGCCTCGGTCGGCAGGGGGCCCGACACGTAACCCGCGCGGAACCTCCGGTACACCGAGGTGTCGACCTTGAGGAAGCCGAACCCCGGGACCGCGGGGAGGTGGAACGCGTCCGGCCGGTCGAGCACGATCGAGCTCTCGGCCTCGGAGAAGGTCCGCAAGCCGATCCGGTACGAGAGGTAGGTGTCGAGGCCCCGCAGCTTGCCCGCCTCGATGCGCTGGCTCGAGAGCAGCAGGTGCACGCCGATCGACCGCCCGATCCGACCGATGGTGAGCAGCAGGTCGACGAACTCGGGCTCCGCCGTGAGCAGCTCGCCGAACTCGTCGATGACGACGAACAGGTGCGGCATCGGCGGCAGCTCCGGGCGACCGACGCGCATCTCGCGGTAGTGGCTGATGGACGACGCGCCCCCGGCGTCGCGGAGCTGCTCCTGACGCCGGACGACCTCGCCCTGGATGCTGACGCGGGCGCGTTCGGTGAGCTGCGCGTCGTCGGCCAGGTTGTCGATCAGCCCGGCGACGTGGGGCAACCCCGCGAACGGAGCGAACGCCGCGCCTCCTTTGTAGTCGACGAGGACCATGCTGAGGTCGTCGGGCGAGTGCGACAGGGCGAGGCCGAGCACGAGCGTGCGCAGCAGCTCGCTCTTGCCCGAACCGGTCGCGCCGATGCAGATGCCGTGCGGGCCCATGCCGAGCTGCGCGGACTCCTTGAGGTCGAGCAGGACCGGCGCCCCGAAGTCGTCGATGCCGATCGGCACGCGCAGGAAGTCCCGCGGCGAGCGCGGCGTCCACGCGGTCGCCGGCGTCAGCGTCGTCACGTCGTCGATGCCCAGCAGGTCGGTGATCTCGACGGCCTGGGCCGAGTCGACCTCGTCCTGCCTGCTGAGGCTGAGCCGCAGGGGGGTGAGCGTGCGGGCGACGGCCTCGAACAGCTGCGGGGTCGTGGCGTCGATCGTCGCCGTCTGCACGCGGACCTGGCCGTCGTCCTCGACGCGGGCGTCCGTCACGACCGCCTCGTCGCCCTCGACGGTGATGCGCAGGGTGACGTCGGACGGCTCGTGCAGGCGGTCGCTCAGCAGGTGGACGGTCGTGACGCCGAGGTCGGTCAGCGAGAGGTCGGCGTCGGGCACCGGGATGCTCGAGGCGACGTGCCCCCAGTCGTCGACGAAGACGACGAGGCGCGATCCCTCGGTGCGCGCCGTGGTGCCGATCGAGCGCTTCGTCGTGGCGGCCTCTTGTGCCCGGTCGCCCAGTTCGCCGCCGATGACCGAGAGCAACGAGGAGGCGCTGGTCGCGACCCGTCGCGCCGGCACCGGTCCGTCGTAGAGCGAGTCGTCCACGGCGTGCGGGACGAGGTCGAATCCGCGCCAGTCGTCGGCCGCGCTCTCGGGGAACGCCGCGGCCAGGTGCACGTCGTCGGGCGAGTGCAGGGCGGCGAGCTGCAGGATCATCGAGCGGGCGACCCGCAGCGCGGACTCGCGGTCGCCCAGCACGGCGACCGACCCGGCTCGGTCGAGGTCGACCGTGATGGGCATGCCCCGCACGGTCGAGAGGTGCTCGACCACGGACTCGGCCTCGCTGGCCATGATCGGGTCGAACGGCTGCACGGGGTTCGGGTCCTCGGGGACGGACATCGGGAACCAGGTCAGGTCGCCCTCGCCGATCCGCACCGAGAGGAAGTCGTCGTGCTGGCGGCGGCGTTCCCAGAGTCGCGCGGGGTCGCGCACCAGCTCGAGCAGGGCGGCGGGTTCGGGGTCGAGCACGGCCGCCGTCGCCCGGACGGCCCGGGCCTTCGTGCGCATCCGCGAGCGCAGCCGCTCGAGGAAGTCGAGGTAGCGCTCGCGCTGCAGGCGCCGCTGCCGCGCCGCGTTGCCCCGCTGGCTGAGGGTGACCGCGAGGCCGCCGACCAGGGCGACGATGAGCAGCACGGCGCCGACCAGCAGGAAGAGCGGGTTCGAACTGCCGCGGTAGACGACGATCATCACGACGCTCGAGAGGGCGCCCACGACGGGGAGCAGGGCCTGCACGGGCACGCCGCCGACCTTGCCGTCGGCCAGCTGGGGTGGTGGGGTGATGTCCTCGTGCTCGGCGGGCTGGACGGGTCGCGTGATGCGCGTGGGCCGGTGGACGAGCTTGACGGTCATCGTCGCGCCTCCTGGTCGTCGGCGATCGCCGGGCGGGCGTCCCGCCCGCGGGCCTGGCGGCGTTCCGAGGGGCGACGTTCCGACGGGCCGGGAGCGGCCGCCGACGGGGCCGGGCCGGGATCCCCGACGGGCGGGGCGCCCCTCGGGACCGACGGGGCGTCGAGGGGCAGCAGGGCGGCGGCGAGGCGGGCGTAGGCGATGCGGGTGCGCGTGCCCAGTGCGGCGCTCGACACCGGCCGACCGCCGGAACGGGCCGCGTCGTAGGGCACGCGCACGACGGGCACGGTGGGGTCGTCGCCGACCGTGACGGGGGCCGCGCGACCGGCGTCGCCGACGTCGACCAGGGCGATGACCACGTCGGGCCGGTCGGGGTGGTCCTTGATCGCGGGCACGAGGGCCGCGGCCTCCTCGGCGGCGTGGCGATCGGCGCGGGCCACGATGCAGACCGTCCGGCTGGCCGACACCACGTCGGTGAGGTCGGCACGCCAGTCGCGCACTCCCCAGTCGGTCACGACGAGGTCGAAGAAACGGCTGATCGGGGTGACCTCGTCGAACCAGCCCGCCGCGGCGGCCACGGCACGGGACTCGCCCCGGGGGTCGAGCGAGAGGGCGTAGAGGCCGGAGGGCGTGCGGGGCAGACCGTCGACGGCGTCGACCGACCGGTGTGCCGTGCGCCTCCGCGAGCTCGGTGCCGCGCTCGAACCGACCGGCGCGCCGGCCTGCCACAGCATGCCGCGGGGGCCGCGCGACGCGTCCACACCGAGGACGAGCCCGGGACGGCGACGGGCGAGCAGGGCGGCGACGTAACCGGCGGTCGCGCTCGCCCCGGCTCCGCCCCGTGCCTGCACGAAGCCGATGCGGCGCGACACCGGCAGCGGCCGCCGGACGATCTCGTCGACCGTCGTCACCTCGTGCACCCGGGCGCTCACGCTGCCGAGCAGGGCCAGCGGCGCCGACCGGACGAACGCGTCGAAGGCGCTCACGAGAAGGCCCCGAGCAGGTCGGCGTAGACGCCGAACACCCCGAGCAGGACGGGGAGCAGGGCCACGACGCCGAGGGCCTCGACGGCGTTGCCCACGCGGCGCAGCGAGGCGCGTTGGTGGGCGACCGGGTCGACGCCGCCGGCCACGACCGCGACCACGACCCCGGCCGCGAACAGGACGACCACGAGCCACCCGGGAGCGAGCGGCTGCACGAGCAGACCGCCGAGCAGGCCGATCAGGGCGGCGGCCCAGAGCACCCAGCCCTGGGCGGCGATCGGCAGGGCCCGGGTGCGGGCCGCGACGACGAGCACCACGGCGACCCCGAGACCGACCTGCCAGAGATCGGCCGACCCGACGGACGAGACGGCCGTGACGGCCACGGGCCCCGCCACCGCGAAGGTCGACCAGGTCAGGGTGCGGTAGGCGTCGCCGACCGTCAGCAGCACCTCGTCACGACGACCCCGACGTCCGTCGACCACCTGGTCGTCGAGACCGGTCAGGCCGGAGGCGCTCATGGCGAACCAGGGCAGCAGGCCGCAGACGACGACGGCGAGCACGGCGCCGACGCCCACGGCCCCCGCGTCCTGGACGCCGAGGGACCGCAGCACGATCGGCACGGCCCCGAGCACGACGCCGAGGACGCCGCCCCACCACGCCGACCGGGAGCCGAGACCGGCGCCCGCTCCGAGCGCCAGCGCGACCCAGGCGAGCACGATCACGGCGAGCGCCACGTCGACCGGCGGCAGCTCGAGGGCCGGGACGGCCCCGAGCACGACCGCCAGGGGGCCGCGCACCCCAGGGCGACCGAGGTCGCGGCGACGGCGAGCCAGCGGCCGCCGAACCGGCCGGACACGAGGGCCACCACGACGGCGAACCCGTAGACGATCGCGAGCGTGCCGACGGGCTCGACGTCGGACGCCCTGGCCAGCACCGTCGAGAGGGCCAGCGAGAGCAGTCCGATCGCGACGGCCGCCGTCGCCGTGCGCGACCGTCGCGTCCACAGGCCCGGTCGGCTGGCGAGCGACTCGGCGAGCACGTCGGTGACGTCCGCGACCTCGGGCGGCGGGGGCGCGGCGTCCTCGCGCAGCAGCCGGAGCAGTTCGCCGTCGACGATGCGCTGTTCGGCGACCGACAGAGAGGTGTCGAGCTGCTCCCCCGTCGAGCGGACGAGGGTCAGCGGGCGCGACACGGCACCGGGACGCTCGTCGAGGAGCTCCATGAGGCGCGGGATCAGACCACCGATCGGCTCGTCGGCGGGCACGACCATCTCGGCCTTGCGCGCCGTGCCGACGATGGTCAGCCGGGTGTAGTCGGTCATCGGGGCTCCGTCGTGGGGGTGGGGTCGGGGACGTCGGTCGACGCGGGAGAAGGCGACGGCGAGCCGGTGACCGGCACCGCGCCTCCTGACCCTCCGGTGGTCTGCGACTGGGCCGCGCGCTGGTCGGCCAGCACCGAGAGCACGAAGGACGTGCCGGCGCAGCCCGCGCAGGCGACCGCCGCGATGACCAGGCTGACGATCAGCCGACGGACGTTGTCGTTGACGAGCCGACGCTCGTCGAGTTCGCCGAACAGGAGGGCCGAGACCAGGCGGGCGCGGTGCGTCTTGACGGTCTCGAGCAGGACGACGTCGCGGTCCCCGCTCATGCGTCCACCACCCCGGACGGTTGGACGGTGAGGGTCCGTTCGCCGAGCTCGACGACGTACCCCGGTGCGGCCGGCCCGCGCAGGCCCGCCACGAGCGGCTGCCGCGTCCCGTCGGGCGCGACGAGCGAGGACCCGTTCGTCGACCCGAGGTCGGTCACCCACAGCACGGCCCCCTCCCACGCGAAGAGGGCGTGGGTCTTGGTGAGGCTGCGGGCGAGGTCCGCCCAGGCGAAGACCGGGTGCTCCTCGCCCTCGCGGTTGACCGGGGCGCGGCCGATCAGCAGGGTCGACTCGAGGTCGAGGCGTTCGCCGCTGTCGAGCTCGAGGACGATCGACGGCGCGGTGGTCGTGGGTCGGCCCTGGCCCGTCCGACCGAAGGTGTTCTCGTCGGGTCGTCCCGCGGCGTCGAGCGGGTCGGTCGGGTGGAGCGGCAGCGGGGCGGAGGCCGCAACGGGGAGGGCGGGCCTCTGCACGAGCGGGGGCGACGACGTCATGGGGTCCCGGCCACGCCGCAGGTCGACCGTCACCGCCTGACGACGGATGCTGAAGCGCCCGCGGCGGTCGACCCTCAGCACGGCCGGCGGGCGACCGGTCAGGTCGTCCACCGTGCGCAGGGACAGGACCAACCGGCCTACCGAGCGCCCTCCGCCCACGTAGAGCACCACGTCGAGCAGCACGAAGACCAGGGCGACCACCACCACCGCGATCTCGACGGGCACGGGGACGAGCGCCGCGCCGGCCGTGGCGGACGAGGCGCCCGTGGCCACACCGACGACGAGGACGCCGAACAGGACGAGGGGCACGCCCCAGTCGATGGCGACCGCACCGCGACGCCGCGACGGGGTCGCCGTCTGCACGCCCGCGAGCAGTCCCGAGTAGGTGCCGATGGCGCTGCCGGTCGCCGCCGAGACGATCCGCACACCGCACCAGAAGCACCAGGTCGCGCCCGCACCGAGCGGTTGTCCGCAGCGTCCGCAGCTTCGCGCGCCGACCAGTGCGCCCACGGTTCCGCCTCTCGCCTGCGGGGTGCCGGACCAGGTCGTCGAGACCGACGAGGAGCGACCGCCCGCGTCCCCGGAGCGCACGATCGGCCCCAGGCTAGCCGACCCCACGTCCCCCGGTGAGACACCCGTTCCGGGGCCGTCACCCACCCGTCCCCCGCCTCGGTCCCCCGACATGTACCCCGCAGACGGGTGGCGATCGAGACGGAATCGTGATTTCCTCATGAGTCGACCCGTGACGGGTCGCCATCAGATCGAAGCAAGGGGAGAACGACATGATGAAGTTCGCCATGGGGAGCGAGACCCTCACGCAACTGAGCCAGAAGACGAGCGGGGCCGGCGACGACCTCGGCGCGCTCGTCCGCCAGCTCGCCGACGCGGCCGCGCCGCTCGAAGGCCGCTTCAACGGAGCCGGCCGCGCCGCCTTCGACCGCTTCAAGGGCGAGGTCGACGGCATCTCCGTCGAGCTCAACGCCGCCCTGTCGTCGGTGCTGACCGGCATCACGGGCCAGAACCGGGCCTTCGTCGAGGGTGAGCAGCAGATCGCCGACGAGACCACCTCGGCCCAGTCCGGTGCCGGATTCGAGAGCGCCCGCTTCGGCGGATCGCGCGCATAAGGGGGAACGACCATGGCCAACGCAACCGACCGCCGCGACTTCGACCTCGGAGCCTCCGGCAACGCCCAGGACAACTTCAACGCCGTCGCCAGCCGCCTCGAGGCGCTCATCACGCAGCGCGACTCCGACGTCAAGACCGCCATGGCGGACTACCAGGCCGACGGCTCCAGCGAGGAGTACGCGGGCAAGGAGCAGCGCTGGAACCGCGTCGCCACCGAGGTGCGCACGATCATCAACACGCTCCGCCAGTCGCTCGCGTCGAACGACGAGTCGGCCCAGACCGCCATGCAGCGGGCCAAGGCCGCCGTCGACGGCATCTAGGCACGGCCCGTGAGCGACTCACGGGCGACGACCCTGCCCCACCCGCTCGCCGACGCGAACGGGCCGGGGTGGATCGCGACGATCAGCACCGCCCCCGTCGTCGGCCTGACCTCGGGGCGGCAGGCCCTGCTCACCGACGCGACCCGCGCCGGCGTCCGCGTCGTCGTCGTGACCCACGACGACGCCCGGCTCAGCTGGGCGCTCTACCAGGCCCTGCGCCTCGTCGCCGGGGCCTGGCTGGTGCGGGACGCCGACGGCCACCTGCGCCACGCCATCGGCGGTGCCCGGGTGGCGTCGTACGACGAGGCCCTGCTCGATCCCCTCGGCGACCCGGTCGACGGATCGGCGCGGGCGACCGCGCCCGCCGACGAGTTCGCCCTCCTGCCCCAGCCGGCGGTCGAGACCACGCGCCCGTGGCTGCAGTTCTCCGTGGCCGTGCACCACGCGGCGAGGGCCGAGGCCCTGACCGGCACGACGACGGAGGCGCTGGTCACCGCCGTCGCGGGCGTCGCGCCCACCGTGTGGGGCACCTCCGAACCCCCCGCCACCGTCTGGGACCGCGGTCGCATCACGGCCCTGGCCCGGGCCCGCATGCCGCGGGACTCCCGGGTGCACGTCGCCGGCTCCGCGCCCGACGGCACGGTCTGGACCGGCACGATCCGCATCGCCCGCAGCGAGACCGGCCTGACCGAGGAGACCCGGCTGCTGTTCGCGCTGCCCGAGGCGACAGGCGTCGACGACGCGACCCGCGCCTCCTCGGCTCTCCGCAGCCTGTCCGAGAAGCAGCAGGTGCTGCTGGCGACGGCGTGGAGCCTGCGGGGCGCGGCCGACGCGACCATCACGCCCTACCGGCCGACGACGCCACAGCCCCTCGCCGCGGTGGTCGGCGCGCGGGCCGTGCGGCGCCTGGGGCTCGACGCGACCTCCTTCGCCGCCGAACACGGCGGGACCACGACCGGCAACGCCCGCACCCCCTCGCTCGTCGTGCCGTTCGGTGCCGACGCGACCCGGTGGCAGCGCTTCGCGGCGGCCCTCGACGCGATCGGCCCGGGTGTCGTCGCCGACGCCCTCCTCCCCCCGGCGGTGCGCCGTGCCCCGTGAGTTCGTGATCCTCTCCGCCGAGCCCGTGACGGCCGTCGAGGTCGTGACCGCGGCCGCGGCCGTCGACGGCGGCCTCGGTGCCGGGCGCCTCTGGCAGGGCGGCGGCATACAGATCGCGTCGGAGGACGGCCTGGTCTTGGCCGTGCTTCGCAGCACGCAGCTCGAGGACGCCCGGGAGGCGCGGCGCGGCCTGGGACTGCCGGTCACCGACCCGGCGTCCCCCGACCGGCCCACGGACCGAACCACCGACGGCCCGGCCACCGACCGCTGGTGGACCGAGGCCTACGGCCCCTTCGACGGGCCGCTCACCCAGGCGCTGGCCCGGCGCCTGGCCGACGACGTGCAGGGCACCCTCGTGACGACAGGAGACGACCGATGACCGCATGGAGCATCGAACCCGACGGCGTGGTGGCCGTCCTCACCAAGGTGCAGGGCTCGGCCGAGACGTTCGCGGGCACCTTCGCCGGCGTCGAGACGGCCCAGACCGAGTTGAACGCCGGCGTGGGCGGCGACATCCTGGTGTCGTCGGCCGTGGCCGTCGTCGACCTGATCTCGTCCGAGACGAACCGTGTGCAGGGCATCAACGCGCGCATCCTCGCCTGCGCGACCGGGGCGGGTGACGCGACGCTGGCCTACGTGAACGGCGACGAGGAGATGGCCGCGCAGACGCAGTCCGCCGCCGTGCAGGCCGCCGAGTCGGGCGACCTCAGCTTCTTCGAGGGGGGTCGCTGATGGCCACGAAGGGGTCGCTGATCGCACCGTCCGAGTTCTACGGTCTCGACATCGTGCCCGAGTCGATCGCGTCGGCGGCGGCGGGCTACAAGACCACGTCGACCGCGGTCACGACGAACGCCGAGGCCGTGATGACCGACTGGTCGGGGCTGTCCGCGTCGTACACCGCACCCGAGGGGCCGCAGTTGTTCGCCTCGATGGACCCGGTGCGCACCGACGCCGAGGCCGTCGCCGGCAAGCTCTCGACGGTGGCCGACCTCCTCGAGACGCTCGCCGAGTCGGTCACGGCACCGGTCGCGCGCATCAAAGAGCTCGTGACCGAGGCGAACGCCTTCCGCGCGTCGGTGGCCGGCGGCGTGACCCTCGACTTCTACGACCCCGACAACCCGCTCTTCCAGGCCAGCCAGATGAGCGGCGGCGGGGTGCCGATCGTGCCCGAGGGCCAGGGCGAGACGACCATCCCGTGGAACGAGCACACACCGTCGGTCGAGCGCAACAACGAGCTGCAGTCGCAGTACAACGCCGAGATCGCGAAGATCGACGCGGCCCGGATCGAGTTCGAGAACGGCGTCAACGCCCTGCGTGACGACCTCTGCGTGGCTCCGCAGACCGCCGTGACGGGTGAGCAGCTCGACCTCGCCGAGGACAACCCGTGGGGTGCCCAGGGCAAGGGCGAGCGGTCGTGCCAGGAGTCGGTCGGCGACGGACTCGTCGAGTTCGGCACCAGCTTCGTCGAGGGCACCGTGTCGCTCGTCGGCTTCGACGCCGCGAACGGCTGGAAGCACGACTGGTCGTTCGCCGGCGAGGCGTGGACCGGCATGCTGACCGGTCTCGGCGCCCTCGCCATCACGGTGGCCTTCCCGGTGGCGCCCGCCCTCGCGAACCTGCCCGACTCGGCCGTACCGGAATCGCTGCGCGGCCTCCGCGACAACTACAAGCAGACGATGGACGGCATGGTCGGCGGAATCGTCGGCACGCCCGAGCAGTGGGAAGAGGACCCGGTCGCCGCCGGCACCTTCGCGGTGGCGAACGTCGCCTCGTTCTTCATCCCGGGTGCGGGCCAGGTCGGAGCGGGCCTCAAGGTCGGGTCGGGCGCGGCCCGGGCGGCGACCCTCACCGGCCGGCTGGCCGAGGTGGCGGAGGACGCGTCGCACCTGCCGAAGGGCCTGTCACGGGTCGAGGACCTCGTCGCGGAGTTCGGCGAGCACGCCGGCGGCCTGTCGAAACTCGACGACCTCGACGGTCTGACCGACACGATGGCCGCCCTCGAGCGCATGACCGACGTCGAGTTCTCCGGTCTCACCGGCGCCCTGAAGGCGGGCGAGACCGTCGACTTCGGCTCGCTGTCGAAGCTCGAGGACTTCGCCGACTACGGCGACCTCGGTCGAACAGCCGAGGAGGCGCGAGCCGCGTCCGCCACGCACGCCGACGCGTCCGCTCACGCGGGTGGTGGCACCGGCTCCGACCCGGCCGCCGGTGCCGCCCGCGCCGCCGACCCCGGATCAGGCGGCACGACGCTGCTCGAACGTGGCGACGGCGGCGGGGCGTCCGATGCCGGTCGGGCCGACGGTGCCGGATCGAGCGATGCAGGTCGGGCCGACGGCCCTGGGACGAGCGACGCAGGTCGCGCGGACGGCCCTGGGACGGACGAGCCCGGTCGGGCCGACGGTCCCGTCGACGGCGCGGGTGCAACCCCTGACCGGTCAGCCGGTGGCGGCCATGACACGGACATCGGGGAGCTCGACCTGTCGGGCCCTGACCGGACGCCCACCCCGACCGAACCGACGCCGCACGCCACACCGGCCGTCGAGCACCACGTGACGGTCTCGGGCTCCGACCTGCCGACGAAGGAGAAGCCGTTCGCCCACGGTCAGGTCCTCGCCCCGGACACGGCGTACACGGTGCCTGGCCGGGGTGTGTTCTCGACCGACGCGACAGGTCGCATCGTCCACGTCGAGACCGAGTACGGCGGCAAGGGCAACCTGAACTACGACCTCATGCAGCCCGCCGCGGACACGACCTACGTCGTCGGTGGCAAGCACGTCTACGTCACGGACCACGCCAGCCGCACGGTGCTCGCCGAGTTCGACGACCTCCAACTCGGCGATGCCGACCGGTCCGAGTCGGTGCAGAAGCGCATCGGCAAGGAGGGCGGTGTCGGGTACGAGGGAGGCCACCTCCTGGCCAACATGTTCGGCGGCGGCGGCGAGAAGATCAACATCGTGCCGATGCTCCGAGAGGTCAATCGCGGCCGGGGCCACTCCTTCGGTAACCTCGAACGCGAACTCCGGCAAGCCCTGACCGCGTCCGACGGAGGCGCCGCCGACCTCAAAGTGCTTCCGGAGTACGAGGGCACGAACACAGTCCCGACCGGTGTCCAAGTCAAGATCCAGGCTCACGGTCAACCGCTACGACAGGAGTTCTACGACAATGTCCGGTGACGACAAGGTGAAGTCGGGTCTCGAAGCAGAACGTGATGCACTGAGAGAACTGGGTTCGCAGCTCCTTGCACTGATTCCTTCGGGTTCCGACCGCATCCGCATGCAGACAAGCATGGCTCGGGGTGTGATGGCCGGCGAGACGTTGCTCTTCGCAGCCGACGGCTCCCAGGAGTCGGCTGCTCCCGCGCGACGCACGTTCGAAGCGGCTCGTCGACTGAGGCGCCTGATGTACAAGCCAGGGGCAGGCACGTGGTTCACCGCCGTCTTCACCGTGACGGCCGCCGGAAAACTCAGCGCACAGTACGACTACGACAACGAACCCGAACTAGGTCACTTCGGTGCCGAGGAATATCGTGCCGACTTCGAGGATTTTCCCCGGACTGCCGAGAACACGCCCGAGTGGCTCGCCGCGATCCTCGCGGGTGCGCCCACCCGGCACGACCTCGTCGGCCGTGACGAGGGTCCCGTCTGAGAGTCGAGACATGGACTCGCGCAACAGGGCTGGAGTCACGTGACGCAGCCGTTGATGCCAGGGCCTCCACTGTCCTCCGCCAGCCTCGACGCCGCTGTCGAGCGTCTTCCCGACGACGTCGTGGCCCTGTGGCGTGACCACGGGCTGGGCGCGACGGCTGACGGGTACCTGCGCATCGTCGACCCCACCGCGTGGCAGGACGTCCTCGCCGAGGTCGCACCTCGATTCGCGGCGGCCACGCCCCTGATGTCGTCCGCCCTCGGAGACCTGGTCGTCTGGCTCGACGGCCGAGCGCACCTCCTCGAATTTCGACGGGGCACGAGCCGGATCATCGCCAACAGGCTCTCGACGCTCCTCGTCATCCTCGGCTACGAGTCGTTCCTGGCCGACCCCGACTACTTCGACTGGAGCCCCTTCCCGGAGGCGCGGGAGCGTCTCGGGGTGTGCCCCGCTCCGACGAATGCTTCGGTTTCAGCCCGCTGCTCGCCCTCGGAGGCCGACGATCTGCTGCGTCCCTCGAGGTCGTCGACATGCGCGAGCACGTCCTCCTGATCTCCTCCGTCGCGGGCCCACTGCCGTGACTCACGCCAGCGGCACAGACGCCGCATGCTCGCATCCACTTGCACGTGAGGTGGGGCTGTCGGTCGCGACCGCGCAGTCGACGACGGGCGGGACCCTGATCCTCGTCGGAGGCGGCACATCGCCCGATGCCTACCTCGAGGCATGCCTCACGACCTCGAGAGAACTGGCGGACTCAGGAGTACTCGGGCCCGTGCCGTCCGCTCACGACTCGGAGCCCCACGGCATGCCTGCCGAGAGGGACGCACTCCGCATCCTCGGCAAAGCGCTCCATGCCGTCATCCCGCGCGACCACGATCGAGTGATCGCCCGGATCAGCGTGGTCGGCGGAGTGACAGCCGGCACGATCGAGCTGCATGCCGCAAACGGCAGCTCGACCTCTCTCTCGTCCGGTCGTGGCGTCTTCCAGGCGGCCCGCGATCTCCGGAGGGTCATGAACGAACCCGAAGCCGGGACGTGGTTCACGGGCGTGTTCACCGTCACCGCCGGGGGGAAGCTCAGTGCGAGGTACGACTACGACCACGAGCCCGAGCTCGGGTCTTTCGCCGCCGAGGCGTACCGCGCCGACTTCGACGAGTTCCCCCGCACGCCGAAGAACACCCCCGACTGGCTGGCCGCCATCCTCGCCGGTGCCCCGACCCGCCACGACCTCGTCGGCAGGGGTGGCACACATGAGCCGAAGGGAGAACCCGAGTCATGACACGACATGAGAACCCACCCGGACTCGAGCAAGGGCGCTCTGCGCTGAGAGGGGTCGGTCTGGCTCTTCATGGCGAGATCGCAGCGGGCTTCGATCGCATCGAGGCCGAGATCAGCATCGTCGGTGGTGTCTCCTCCGGAAAGAAGCGCCTCTACCGCCCGGACGGGACGGACGACTCCATCATGGGCACGAGGGACTCCACCCTCCGTGCTCGTGAACTCAGAGAGGCCATGTACAGGCCGAGGGCCGGAACATGGTTCACCGCCTGGTTCACGGTCACGGCGGAAGGGAAGCTCCGCACGCGATTCGACTACGACAACGAACCCGAACTGGGCCACTTCGCCGCCGAGGCCTACCGAGCCGACTTCGATGAGTTCCCCCGCACCCCCGAGAACACCCCCGACTGGCTCGCCGCCATCCTCGCCGGCGCCCCGACCCGCCACGACCTCGTTCGCCTCGGACACGATGACCGGCGCTGAGGAGAGCCGCTCTGCTTCACGTGACGGGCAGCCGGCGGGACTCGAAGCCGAACGCGTCCAACTGCGCGCCATCGGTCGTCTGCTGTATCCGACTCTGAACTCAGAACACGATCGTGTCGAGATGCAGGTCAGCGTGGCGGGCGGCGTCCTCGCCGGCCGGACCCGTGTCCATCGACTCGACGGTTCGCTCGAATCGATCATCGGGCCTGTCGATGCGTTCGAGGCGGCCGAAGTCCTCCGCGGCGCCATGCACCGTCGAGATGCGGGGACCTGGTTCACCGCGGTGTTCACGGTCACGGCGGCCGGCAAGATGAGCGCGTCGTACGACTACGACCACGAACCCGAGTTGGGCCACTTCTCCGCGGATGCCTACAGGGCCGATCTGGCTCGATTTCCCCGCACCCCCGAGAACACCCCGCATTGGCTGGCTGCCATCCTCGCCGGCGCCCCGACCCGCCACGACCGCAAGTGATCGATGACCGAAGGGATACACGCATGTCCGACGGCCCACCGACGACCGGCATCGAGGCCGAGCGCACGATCCTCCGAGACATCGGCCGGCAGCTGTACGGCCTGCTCCCGACCGGCTTCGACCGGATCGTCATGAAGACCAGCATCGCTGGGGGCGTCATGGCCGGTGAGACGGTCCTGCCCCGCATCGACGGGAGCGAGGACCACGCGCTGCGCCGACGAGACGACCTTCCGGGCGGCACGCGACCTCCGGAAGGCGATGTACCGACCCGGTTCGGGTACCTGGTTCACCGCGGTGTTCACGGTCACGGCGACCGGCAAGATGAGCGCGTCGTACGACTACGACAACGAACCCGAGCTGGGCCACTTCGCCGCCGAGGCCTACCGAGCCGACTTCGACGAGTTCCCCCGCACCCCCGAGAACACCCCCGACTGGCTCGCCGCCATCCTCGCCGGCGCCCCGACCCGCCACGACCTGGCCGGCCGAGCCGACGGTGGCGGCGGGGCCGAGCGATGAGCGAACACGACGACGGCGGTGGCCGCGTGCCGACCGAACGTGATGCCCTCCGTCGGGTGGGTCTCGCCGTCCACCGCATGATGCCTCGAGGCTCCGTCCGGGCGGAGTTCGACTTCTCCGAGGTCGGAGGCGTCCGGGTGGCATCCGTGGGTTTCTTCGACGAAGCCGGCCACGAGTCGTCCACTCCCGACACGGACGAGGCGGGCGCCGCCGCCTCCGACCTCCGACGGCTCATGTACCGAGCCGACGTCGGATCGTGGTTCAGCGCCCGCTTCCGGGTCACCGCCGCCGGCAAGCTCGGCACCTCGTTCGACTTCGACCACCGCGCTCCTCACACCTGGATCGACGACCAGGCCTACCTCGACGATCTCGAGTCGTACCCACGGCCCGCCGAGGCGATCCCTAACTGGCTCGCCGCCGTCGTCGCCTCGCGATCGGCCGGAGGCTCTCCGTGACCGGCCTCACGGGCTGATCGGGCCGAGACGCCTCAGAGCGGCAGCACGGCTTCGAGGGCGAGCGGGTCGCCGTCGATCGCGATGTCGTTGAGCTGCCGGCCGACGAACTCCGCGGCCTCGACCGTGTCCGTCTCGATCCGGTGCCCCGTGCCCTCGACGACGAGCGCCCAGGTGACCGGCCCCCCGGAGGCGCGGGTCACCTCGAGACGGCAGCGCGTCAGTTCGCGGTCCTGTCCGAATCGCATGTCCGACAGGTCGGCGATGACCATGCACTCGAGGTCGTCGAGGAACCCGTGGAGGGTGGCGTCCCTCGCGATCTCGAGCCGCGCCTCCTCGTCGAGGTCGTCGGCGGACGAGGTGAACCGCGTGCCCTCGACGGTCCGGACGATCCACGCGACCTGGTCACCGACGGTGACGAAGGACTGCATGCTGCTGATCCTCGGCCCGATGTCGGCATGCGCGTACACCGGGGGCAGGTCGGTGACGCTGACGACGATGCCGTCGCGGCTACCCACGACGCGGCGGTCGGAGTCGACGACGATGCGCTGGTTGCGGGGCACCCACGGGGCCTTCGGGAACTCGTCGAAGAGCACCTCGGCGAACTCGAACACGACCGCGCTCTGCTGGCTCATCGCACCAGACAACCACTGCACGGGCCGACGGCGACGGGTGGGACGAGAGCCGGGAAAGAGAGAAGGCCCACCCGGAGGTGAGCCTTCACGTTCGTGCGCGAGGGGGGACTTGAACCCCCACGCCCTTTCGAGCACTGGCACCTGAAGCCAGCGCGTCTGCCAATTCCGCCACTCGCGCGAACTCGTAGACTTTAGCATGCGTGGGACGTCCGAAAGAGCACCGGTGAGTCCCTTTCACTCGTTCGGGCTAAGATCGGGCGACCAGAGACCCCGAACCTGGAGACCCATGGGACTGCTCGACAACTTCGAACGCGGGCTGGAGCGCGCCGTCAACGGCGCCTTCGCCAAGACGTTCCGTTCGGGCGTGCAACCACTCGAGATCACGAACGCGCTGCGCCGTGAGCTCGACACCAAGGCCGCGGTGGTCTCGCGTGACCGCATCCTCGTGCCCAACGAGCTCCAGGTGCGCCTCGCCCCCATCGACTACGAGAAGATGTCCGGCATCGGTCCGGCCCTGATCGACGAGCTCACGCAGCTCACCCAGCGGCACGCCACCGCCCAGGGGTACCAGTTCGCCGGGCCCCTCGGCATCCGCCTCCGCGAGGACGACTCGCTGAGCGTCGGCATCATGTCGGTCGACTCGCGCAACCTGCGCGGCGAGGTGCAGTGGAAGCCGTTCGTCGAGATCGACGGCAAGCGCCGTGAGCTCAGCGGTGCCCGCACGATCATCGGCCGCGGCAGCGACGCCGACATCACCGTTCAAGACACCGGTACCTCCCGTCAGCACGTCGAGATCTTGTGGGACGGGTCACGTGCCCAGGTCCGCGACCTCGGCTCGACGAACGGCTCGAAGCTCAACGGCAACCCCCTCACCAAGGCGCCGCTGCAGCCCGATTCGGTGATCCAGATCGGTCGTACGCGTATCGTGTTCCGCGTGCTCCCCCAGTCATCGACGCCCGACCCCTTCGACGGGCCCGACTCCACGGGTGGCCGACGATGACCTCAGCCCTCACCCTGCTGGTGCTCCACTTCGGCTTCCTGGCCGTCCTGTGGCTGTTCGTCTTCGTGATCGTGTTCGCGCTGCGGAGCGACCTCTTCGGGCAGCGGGCGCGCAAGATGCCCGCCGACCCCTCACCCGGCAAGGCGAGCTCGACCGCCACCGCGCCTCCTGCCCCCGCCCCGCGTCCCGCGCCCGCCGCGCCGGCACCGACGCCTCAGGGTGACGGGCGCGCCACGCGCCTGGTCATCACCAAGGGCGCCAAGGCCGGCCTCGAGATGCCCCTCGGCGACGGGCCGCTCACCATCGGGCGGTCCCAAGAGAGCAACCTCGTGATCCGCGACGACTACACCTCGACCCACCACGCGCGCCTCATGCTCTGGAACGGCCGCTGGGTCGTGCAAGACCTCGACTCCACCAACGGCACGTTCCTCGCCGGTGAGCGCGTGTCGGTCCCCACCCCCGTGCCCACGGGCGCGACCGTGACGATCGGGCAGACGAGCTTCGAGCTCCGGCGGTAGGCCCTCATGACGACGCACGCCAAGAGTGCCGCTCTGTCCAACGTGGGCAAGATCCGGTCCAACAACCAAGACAGCGGCTACGCCGGCACGCAGCTCTTCGTCGTCGCCGACGGCATGGGCGGGCACGCGGGCGGCGACGTCGCCTCGGCCATCGCGATCCGACGGATCCGCGAGACCGACCGCGTCTACACCTCGCCGGGTGACGCCGAGTTCGCGCTGCAGTCGTCGTTGATCGCCGCGAACCAGTTGCTGGCCGAGACCGTCTTCGAACACCAAGAGCTCACCGGCATGGGCACCACCGTCAGCGCCATGCTGCGCGTCGGTGACAGCATGGCGATCGCCCACATAGGCGACTCGCGCATCTACCTGTTCCGCCAGGGCGAGCTCAGCCAGATCACCGCCGACCACACCTTCGTGCAGCGCCTGGTCGACAGCGGTCGCATCACGCCAGAAGAAGCGGCGGTGCACCCGCGACGCAGCGTGCTGATGCGCGTGCTCGGCGACGTCGACGCGGCACCCGAGATCGACACGGCGACCCTCGGCACGCAGCCCGGCGACCGCTGGCTGATCTGCTCGGACGGCCTCAGCAGCTACCTCGCCGAGGAGCGCATCAAGAAGGCCATGGCCATGGGCCTCGACGCCGAGCAGACGGCTCGGCGCCTCGTGAAGGAGACCCTCGACCACGGCGCCCCCGACAACGTGACCGTCGTCATCGTCGACGTCGACGAGTCGGGCGACTCGGCACTCGACGAACCCGTCACGGTCGGGTCGGCCGCCGCACCCCTCAGCTTCGACAGCGACGCCGGGCGCAAGCAGCTCCGCCTGCCGACGATCCTGCTGCACCCGCTCAAGGTCGCCACGACGCCGGAAGACAGCCACTTCGAGCCCGAGAGCGACGAGTACCTCGCCGAGCTCATCGCCGAAGACAAACGTCGCCGTCGCCGTCGCCGCATCACCTGGCTGACCGCCCTCGTCGTGGCGATCGCCGCGCTCGTCGCCGGGCTCGTCCTGACCTACCAGTGGACGCAAGACCACTACTACGTGGGCGAAGAGCGGGGCACGGTCGTCATCTACAAGGGCGTGCAACAGAGCCTCGGGCCCATCGGCCTCTCGAGCGTCTACGAGACCACCGACGTTCAGGTCGACGACCTGCCGAACTACACGCAGACCACCGTGGAGGACACCATCAACGCCGGTTCCCTCGCGGACGCCAGGGCCATCGTCGAGAGGTTGGCCGATGCCAGCAACCCCTGACGCACCCGGTGGTGACGCGACCGAGGTCATCGGTCGCGTAGGAGGCGCGCGCAAGCCGTCCGCGAAGGCCTCGCGTCCCACGAACATGACGCAGGCGATCTCGCTGCGCCTGCGCGAACCCGCGCGCCTCCGCAACCTCGAACTGCTCATGCTGCTGATCGCCTGCGGCGTCGCCGCCGGAGCGATGGTGCTGGTCCAGCTCGGTGCGACCGGCGAGGTCGACCCGACCGTGCTGATGGCCGGCTCGATGGTGCTGGGCCTGGCCCTGATCTTCCACGTCGTCCTGCGGGTCGTCGCCCGCGAGGCCGACCCGTTCGTCATGCCGATCGCCGTCACCCTGAACGGCATCGGCATCGCGATGATCTACCGCCTCGACCTGGCCGAGGGGCGTGAGGGCTGGGGCGCGCTGGGCATCAAGCAGATGGTCTGGACCGTCCTCGCGATGGTGATCGCCCTCGCCGTGCTGCTCGTGATCCGCAACTACCGGGTGCTGTCGCGGTACCGCTACATCGCGATGTTCGTGTCGATCGTGCTGCTGCTGCTGCCCCTCCTGCCGGGCATCGGCCGCGAGGGGTTGAACGCCCGCGTCTGGATCGACATCGGACCGTTCTCGTTCCAGCCGGGCGAGATCGCCAAGATCACGCTGGCCATCTTCTTCGCCGGCTACCTCGTCACCGCCCGCGACAACCTCTCGCTCATGGGGCCGAAGATCCTGGGCATGCGGTTCCCCCGGCCGCGCGACCTCGGGCCGATCCTCATCGTCTGGCTCGTCGCCATGGGCGTCCTGATCTTCCAGCGCGACCTCGGCACCTCGTTGCTCTACTTCGGGTTGTTCCTCGTCATGATCTACGTGGGCACGGGGCGCGCGAGCTGGATCGTGCTCGGCGTCGGCCTGTTCCTCGGAGGGGCCCTGATCGCCAGCACCTTCCTGGGGTACGTGCAGGGCCGTTTCGCCGCCTGGCTCAACCCCTTCGCCCAGTCCGAGTACGACGCCGTCGGCGGGTCGTTCCAGCTCGTCCAAGGCCTGTTCGGCCTGGCGAACGGCGGACTGATCGGCACGGGGCTGGGTCAGGGCCGTCCGCAGACCACCCCGCTCGCCGAGAGCGACTACATCTTCGCGTCGCTCGGCGAAGAACTCGGCCTCACCGGGCTCTTCGCCATCTTGGCGCTCTACCTCCTGCTCGTCTCCCGCGGGTTCCGCATCGGCTTCGTGGGTCAGGACGACTTCGGTCGCATGCTCGGGGTCGGCGTCGCCTTCGTCGTGGCCCTGCAGGTCTTCGTGGTCATGGGTGGCGTGACGAGGGTGATCCCGCTCACGGGCCTCACCGCTCCCTTCCTCGCCGCGGGCGGCTCGTCGCTCGTGGCCAACTGGATCATCGTGGCCCTGCTGCTGCGACTGTCCGACTCCGTGCGCAACCAACCGAGGCTGGTGATCGGCTGATGAACAAAGAACTCCGACGCGTGAGCTACGTGGTGCTCGCCATGTTCGTCGCGCTCTTCCTCTCGACGACCTACATCACGGCGTTCCAGGCCGACGCGCTGAACGCCGACGCCCGCAACTCGCGGGCCCTGCTCGCCAGCTACTCGGCGCAGCGCGGTCCCATCCTGGTCGGCGGCCAGGCGATCGCGCAGTCGACCCCCGTCGACGACCAGTACGAGTTCCAGCGCACCTACTCGCAGCCCGACCTCTACGCACCCGTCGCCGGCTACTACACGCTGGGTCAGGGATCCCGAGGCATCGAGGACGCCATGAACCGGTACCTCACGGGCAACGCGAACTCGCAGTTCTTCGACCAGGTCAACTCGCTGCTCACGGGTCAGGACCCCGAGGGGGCCACGGTCAACCTCACCCTCGACCCCACCGTCCAGCAGGCGGCCTACGACGCCCTCGGCTCGAACTCGGGCTCGGTCGTCGCGATGGACCCGAAGACCGGCAAGATCCTCGCGATGGTCTCGAAGCCCAGCTATGACCCCAACCCGCTCGCCAGCCACGACCGTCAGACCGTCACCGACGCCTACGACTCGCTGATCGCCGACCCCTCGGCTCCGCTGCAGAACCGGGCGATCCAGGGCGACCTGTACGCACCGGGGTCGACCTTCAAGCTGATCACGACGGCGGCTGCGCTCGAGAGCGGCGACTACACGCCCGACAGCGCCTTCCCCAACCCGTCGACCCTGACGCTGCCGGGCACCAGCACGAACATCAACAACGCCGAGGGCGGTAGCTGCGGCGGCGGCGAGACGGCCACCATCGCAACCGCCCTCCGCCTGTCGTGCAACATCCCCATGGCGCAGCTCGGCCAGGCCCTCGGTGCGAAGGCCCTGCAAGAGCAGGCCGAGAAGTTCGGCTTCGGCGACGACTCCATCGGCGTCCCCCAGGCCGTCACGCCGAGCCAGTTCCCCATCGAGGACTCCAAGGGCCAGGCCATCAACGACGCCACCCTCATGCTGCAGTCCTTCGGGCAGGGCTCCGACCGCGTGACGCCCCTGCAGATGGCCATGGTCTCGTCCGCCATCGCCAACGGCGGCACCGAGATGAACCCGACCTTGATCGAGAGCGTCCTGAACCCCGACCTGAGCCCGGTCGAGGATTTCTCGCCCTCGGAGTACGGCAAGCCCATCAGCTCCCAGACTGCGGCCACGATGACCGACATGATGGTGCAGGACGTCGCGAACGGTGCGGCGAGCAATGCAAGAATTGACGTCGTCGACGTCGCCGGCAAGACAGGAACGGCCGAGAACGGCCCCGGCGAGCCGTACACCCTCTGGTTCACCGGGTTCGCGCCTGCTGCTGACCCCGAGGTCGCGGTCGCGGTCGTCGTCGAGAACGGCGGCGGACAGGGCCAGTCCGCATTCGGCAACAGTGTCGCGTCACCGATCGCGAAGAAAGTACTAGAGGCGGTGCTGAACAAATGAGACCATCCGGCGGAGTCACCTTCGGTGGGCGTTACCAGCTGTCGACCCGAGTCGCCATCGGCGGCATGGGCGAGGTCTGGGAAGCCACCGACCTCGTCATCGGCCGCACGGTCGCCATCAAGATCCTCAAGGACGAGTACCTGGGCGATCCCGGATTCCTCGAGCGCTTCCGTGCCGAGGCCCGACACGCGGCCCTGGTCAACCACGAGGGCATCGCGAACGTCTTCGACTACGGCGAAGAAGAGGGCAGCGCCTACCTGGTGATGGAGCTCGTCCCCGGCGAGGCCATGTCGACGGTCCTCGAGCGCGACCGCGTCCTGCCGACCGACAAGGTCCTCGACATCGTCGCGCAAACCGCCTCGGCCCTCCAGGCCGCCCACGCCGCAGGTCTCGTGCACCGCGACATCAAGCCCGGCAACCTGCTCGTCACCCCGGACGGCCGGGTGAAGATCACCGACTTCGGCATCGCACGCATCGCCGACCAGGTTCCGCTGACGGCCACGGGCCAGGTCATGGGCACCGTGCAGTACCTCTCGCCCGAGCAGGCGAGCGGCCACCCGGCGTCCCCCAGCACCGACATCTACTCGCTCGGCATCGTCGCCTACGAGGCCCTGGCCGGTCGTCGACCGTTCACGGGCGAGTCCCAGGTCGCCATCGCGATGGCACAGATCAACGAACAGCCGCCCGACCTCCCGTCGACGGTCTCCGAACCCGTTCGTCGTCTCGTCCTGTCCTGCATCGCCAAGAAGCCGGGCGAACGGCCGGCGACGGCCTCGGCCCTCGCCCAGGCCGCCCGGGCCCTCCGACGCGGCGACGTGGCCGCCGCGACCGTCGCCGTCCCGGCGATCGGCGCCGTCGCCGCCACGCCCGCCGACACGGCGACCCAGGCCTTCAACGCCCAGGACGCCACGACGCAACTGTTCGATCCGATGGCCACCCGTGCCCAGAGCGCCGCCGGCGGTGCTGCCGCGGGCTACGTGGCCGGTTCGGCCGATCCCGACGCCCTGCGCGACGGCGACGACGAACCCGACGAGAAGAAGCGCAGTCCGTGGTTCTGGCCGCTGATCGTCCTCGCCGTCCTGGCCGTCATCGCCCTCGTCGTCGGCATCGTCTTCGCGGTCGGCAACACCGACGATCCTGCGCCCGCGCCGACGACCTCGAGCAGCACGCCGACGCCGACCCGGACGACTCCGACGCCCACCCCGACCCCGACGTCCGTGACGGTGTCCTCGGGCGACTACGTGGGGCTGACCGAGGCCGCTGCCCGCGCCTCCCTCGAAGAACTCGGCCTGCAGGTCGACTCGGCCGACGCCGGGTCGAGCGCTCCGAGCCCCGACCAGGTCGGCACCGTCGCCAGCATCGACCCGACGGGTGCCCTCGAGAAGGGCTCGTCGGTGACGATCTACATCTACCGCGCGGCCCCGACCCCTGCCCAGCCCTCGACGCCCACCGCCACCCCGGGCCAGATCGAGGCCGGCGACACCGCCACCATCAACTGGCCCGCCTACACGGGGTGCCCGACCGGTTACTCGCTGACGGGCTACTCGTACACGATCACCGGCGGGACCGACACCTCGGGTCAGTCGGCCGGGGGCCTCGGTGCCAACGCGACGTCCCTCACGGTGACCGCCTCGGCCGCCGGCAACCTCACGGTCAGCTACGTGGCCAACTGCGGTCAGATCGCGTCCGAGCCGTCGCCGGGAGTCACCATCACGGTGACGGCCCCGGCCACGTCACCGGCCCCGAGCCCCTCGGAGGGCACCGACCCTCAGTAGGTCCGATCGTGACCCCGGTCGTGCAGACGACCGGGGTCACGAAGCCCTGACAATCATCCCTTCGGCCTAGGTCCGTACCCAGTCCGGGGGCTACCGCCCCGGTACACTGGCTCCGACCGTGTCGCCAGACAGGGGTGGGTCGTTGGGAGCAACAGGCGTGGCTGAAGGTGTGAGAGAGAGCATCCATCTCCTCGCCAACCGGTACCAGATCGGTGACCTGATCGGCCGCGGTGGCATGGCCGACGTCCACGTCGGCACCGACGCCCGACTCGGCCGCAAGATCGCCGTCAAGCTGATGAAGCCCAGCCTCGCGACCGATCCAGCCTTCCGGTCGAGGTTCCGCCAAGAGGCCCAGGCCGCCGCCCGCATGGCCCACCCGACCATCGTCCGGGTCTTCGACGCCGGCGAAGAGGTCGTCCGTGACCGCCGTGGGCTCGACGTGGTCGTCCCGTTCATCGTCATGGAGTACGTCGAGGGGCGTCTGCTCAAGGACATCGTCGCCGAAGGCCCACTCGACCCAGACGAGGCCGTGCGGGTCACCTCGGGCGTGCTGACGGCCCTCGAGTACTCGCACCGGGCGGGCGTGGTCCACCGCGACATCAAGCCCGGCAACGTCATGTTGACCAACTCGGGCCAGGTCAAGGTGATGGACTTCGGCATCGCCCGCGCCATCAGCGACTCGGCGGCCACCGTCGCGCAGACGACGGCCATCCTCGGCACCGCGCAGTACTTCAGCCCCGAGCAGGCGCGCGGCGAGACCGTCGACGCCCGCACCGACCTCTACTCGACCGGCGTCATGCTCTTCGAGTTGCTCACGGGCAAGCCGCCCTTCACCGGCGACAGCGCCGTCGCGGTCGCCTACCGTCACGTCAGCGAGCCTCCCGTCCCCCCGAGCACGCTCGAGCGACAGGTCAGTCCGGCGCTCGACGCCGTCGTCCTGCACGCGCTCACCAAAGACCGCTTCGACCGCTTCCAGAGCGCCGCCGAGTTCCGCGACGACCTCGAAGCCGCGGGCGCCGGTCGTGCTCCGGCCCGCCGGCCGCACGCGGTCGACGCCGGCTCCACGCTCTTCGGCGTCAACCCGCACGCGAATGCGGGCAGCGAGGCCGCGCTGAAAGAGCTGCAGTCGGACGACACCGGACGGCCCCAACGAACGCAGACCCGGCCGCCCGTCGCCTGGATCTGGGCGGGCATCGTGCTCGTGGCCGTCGTCATCGTCGCCGTCGTCTTCTGGGTGGTCAACCTGACGCCTCCCACCGTCGACAACGCCCAGTCGTCCCGCATCCCCGACCTCGTCGGGGTCAGCTTCGAGACCGGATCCGCCCGCCTCGACGACCTGGGCCTGACGGTCGTCCGTGCCGACGCCACCAGCCCGACGATCGACGCCGGCGACATCGTGTCGACCGATCCGGAGCCCGGCACGTCCGTCCCGAAAGAGTTCGCCGTCACGGTGACCGTCTCGTCGGGGCCCCAACTCGTCGCCATGCCGTCGGTCACCGGTCAGACCGTCGACGCCGCTTGGCAGGCCATCACCGATGCTGGTCTCGAACGGGGCCAGCAGAGCTCCGACTACTCGCCCACCGTTCCCGAGGGGTCCGTCCTCTCGTCCGATCCGGCAGCGGCTGCGCAGGTCGCCCTCGGCTCTGGTGTCGACATCGTGGTGTCCAACGGTCTCGTGCAGCTTCCCGACGTCACCCGCCAGCCCTCAGAAGAAGCCATCACGACCCTGCGCGACCAGCTCGGTCTGGCGGTCACCCCGCAGGCCGACCCCGGCTGCACCGGTGAGACGGTGTCGGGCATGAGCGTCCCGCCCGGCGACGTGGCTCAGGGCTCGGCGGTCACCCTGCGCATCTGCACCGGCTGAGCCCTCGCAGAAGCCACGGAGCGACGCCGAGGTCCGACGAAGCCAGTTAGACGCTCGGAGCGAGACGCCGAGAGCACGACGCTCGGACTTCGACGTCCGGACGACGGGCTCGGACGTTCAGCCCAGGTCGACGAGCGGGTCGAGCCCCCGCGCCGTCACGGCTGCCCCCGGCAAGCCGGCGACCGACAACCAGTTGCCGATCATCTGGTAACCGCCCTGGGTCAGCACCGACTCGGGGTGGAACTGCACGCCGTAGACCGGCGCGGAACGGTGCTGCAGGCCCATGATGACGCCGCCCGTGGTGCGCGAGGTCACCTCGAGCGTCTCGGGCACCGTCTCGTCCACCACGGCGAGCGAGTGGTACCGCGTCGCGGTGAACGGCTGCGGGACACCGTCGTAGAACGCGCTGTCGTCGTGTTCGACCTTCGACGTCTTGCCGTGCATCAGTTCGTCGGCGTGCGTCACGGTGGCCCCCAGCGCCTCGGCGATGGCCTGGTGCCCGAGGCAGACGCCCAGCAGCGGCTTGTCGGCCGCCAGGGCGGCGTGCACGACGTCGATGGAGACGCCGGCGGCAGCGGGGGTCCCCGGGCCGGGCGACAGCAGCACGGCGTCGTACTCGGCGATGCGGTCGGCGGTGTCGGCCGCGTCGAACGCGTCGTTGCGGACGACGTCCGTCTCGGCGCCCAACTGTTGGAGGTACCCGTTCAGCGTGTAGACGAAGCTGTCGTAATTGTCGAGGACGAGGATGCGCGTCATGGTTGCTCCACGGTGACGTCGGGGGTGGGCAGGAGTTCGTTGACGTAGGGGAAGACCCACTCGACGAGGGCGAACAGCACGGCCGCGATCAGGACGAGCACGAGCACGAGCCTGACCCACCAGGGTCCGGGCAGGATGCGCCAGAGGGCGGCGTACACGGTCAGCCTCCGATTCCGGCAGCGGCGAGCTCGGCGGGTGCGCCGGCCGACAGTGGCTGCCACGAGTCGAACACACCGTAGGCGACGATGCGTTCTTGGGCGGTGAACATCGGATTGCAGCTGGTCAGGGTGATCAGGCGGTCGCCCGAGGTCGCCGACACGTCGGGAGCGTCGGGCACCTGCTGCAGCACCGAGACCTGCGTGGCCTGGACGTACTGCAGGTTGCGGAACGAGTACGTGAACCAGCCGTCCTGTGTCTGGACGTACATCTTGTCGCCCTCTTGCAGGTCGGCGATCTCGTTGAACGGCGCCCCGTAGGTGGTCCGGTGGGCGGCGATCCCGAAGTTGCCGACCTGGCCGGGCATCTGCGTCTCGTCGTAGTGGCCGATGCCGATCTTGTTGAGGGTTCGCACGGTGCTCGTCCCCCCGGCGATCGGGACCGCGTAGTCGGCTCCGAACCGTGGGACGTAGAAGTTGGCGAACTCCTCGGCCTCGCCGGGCGCCGCCCCCACGGGCGGCTCACCGTACGAGCCGTCGGACGACGGCTCGGGGGCCGCAGTCGCCGCCTGATCGAACTGCTCGCTCAGCCGTGCCGCCTCGCCCTTGTGGGCGTCGGCGACGACGAGGTCGTTGAACCATTGCTGCCACCCGATGAAGAGCAGCACCAGGACGCCGGCCGTGATGAGCAGTTCTCCGAGGACGCTGACGAAGGAGGCGCGGGATCGACGGCGACGCTTCATGCGTCTCGAGAGCTGGGCCTCGCCCCCGTGGTCCGTCATGACTCGATTCTAGGCGGGCTCCGCTCCCGCGGAGACTGTGGGGACCACCGGTGGACAACGTGTGGAGAGCATGTGGAGAACGCGGGCGTACCCGGGGACGGACGTGGCGACCCTCCCAGGACCGAAAAGGGCCTCACGGTACACTGTGCGCCATGGCCAAAGACACGAACCGCAGCACGAAGCCCGCCCGCACCGCAGAGGACGCGCCGAACCCCGTGTGGTTCAAGCCGGTCATGTTCGGCTTCATGCTCGTCGGTCTCGCCTGGATCGTGGTGTTCTACGTCAGCCAGAGCACCCTCCCGGTGGCTTCGCTCGGCTCGTGGAACATCTTGGTCGGCTTCGGGATCATGTTCATCGGGTTCTTGATGACCACCCGGTGGCGCTAGAACGCACCTTCGAACTTACACGCCTGTAACTATCCCCATTGTGGGAAACCCTGTGGATAACTTTCCTGTGGATAACTCGGGCGGGTGAGATCGCGTCGGCCGACGAGAAGAGGCGGCTCCCCGATGGGGAGCCGCCTCTCGTCGTTCACCGTCCGGGTGGTCTAGAACAGCCCGACCAGCTGGGCCGATCTGGCCAGGAGCACCGCGACGACGACCACGCCGATCGCGACGAGCACGGCGATCTGCACGGCGTGCTTCGAGCGGTGACGGGTCTTCGAGAACAGGAACGCGATCGCCCCGCCCACGACGATGCCCCCGAGGTGGGCCTGCCACGCGATGCCGGGCACGATGAACCCGATCGCGAGGTTGATGCCGACCAGCACCAGGAGTTGGATGCTGCGACCACCGAGGCTGCGGGCGATGACGAAGAACGCCGCCATGAGGCCGAAGATGGCCCCGGAGGCACCGACCACGAAGCTTCCGGGTGCCAGGAGGGCGACAGCGGCCGAACCGCCGATCCCCGAGAGGAAGTAGAGGGCGGCGAACCGACCTCGCCCCAACTGACGTTCGAGTTCTGCCCCGAAGATGTACAGCGAGTACATGTTGAAGAGGATGTGCAGGATGCTCCCGTGCACGAACATCGTCGTGACGGCGCGCCAGGGCTGCACGATCTCGAGCGGCGGGTAGAACGCCAGGGCCCGCGTGACCACGCCGTTGCCCGTACCGGTCACGAGCTGCAAGAGGAACACCGCTACGGTCACGCCGATGATGCCGTAGGTGACGACGGGGGCGCCTCGCCGAGACGCGCTACGGACCCGACCGACCACCTGCGGTTGGAGGCGCGGTGCGTTGCCCCGCGCCTCCTTCACGCACTCCGGGCAGTGGACCCCCACCGCGGCGGGCGTCTGGCACTCGCCACAGATGGTGCGACCGCACCTCTGGCAGAGGACGAAGCTCTGCCGGTCGGGGTGCCGATAGCAGAAGTTCGAGCGGTCGTGCGGATCGGTCACCTAGACCTCGTCGATGGTGACGCTCTCGAGCACCACGTCCTCGAGGGGCTTGTCGCGCGCGTCGGTCTTGACGGCCTCGATCGCGTCGACGACCTTCTTGGACTCGTCGTCGGCGACCTCGCCGAAGATGGTGTGCTTGCCCTGCAGCCACGGGGTCGGAACCGTCGTGATGAAGAACTGCGAACCGTTGGTGCCCTTGCCGCCGCGCGAGCCGGCGTTGGCCATCGCGAAGATGAAGGGGGCGTTGAAGTTCAGCTCGGGGTGGATCTCGTCGTCGAACTGGTAGCCGGGCCCGCCGACGCCCTGGCCGAGCGGGTCGCCGCCCTGCAGCATGAAGTCCTTGATGATGCGGTGGAAGACGACGCCGTCGTAGAGCTTGTCGGTGCTGACCTTGCCGGTGGCCGGGTGGGTCCACTCTTTGGTGCCGGTGGCGAGACCGACGAAGTTGGCGACGGTCTTCGGGGCGTGGTCGCCGAAGAGGTTCACCTTGATGGTGCCGTGGTTGGTGGTGAGGGTGGCGACAGCGGTGTGCGTTGACATGTCGTCATTCTTCCACAGCCACCTCGACGCACCAGCGACTCCCCAGGCACCGTTCCGTGACCTGTCAGGAACCTCCGTGCCACACTGGGACGGGCCAGCAACTCTGGCTCCACTGCCTACTCGTTGGAGGAACGTTCATGGCCCTGTCACGCAAGCAGAAGAAAGAACTCAAGAAGTTCAAGAAGCACGCTGTGGCGGTGTGGGGTGAGCAGCGCGGCGTGATCGACCACGCCGGCAAGGTCATCGGCGGCTACCGCGACGACGCCGTCAAGATCGCGAACAAGAAGGTCGTCCCCCAGATCAAGCACGCGGTGGACTCGAACGTCCGCCCCGTGGTCTCGCAGGGCCTCTCGACCGGGTCGCACTACGCGTCGGTCGCCCAGGACCGCCTGAAGCACGACGTCTACCCGGCGTTCTCGTCGGCTCTCGGCAACCTCGACCTCGCGAACGACCCGAAGGTCGCGAAGGCCGTGAAGAACGCCAAGAAGCAGGGCAAGAAGGCCGCGGCGAAGTACGTGCCGCGCCAGCAGAAGTCCGGCCTCGGCGTCGGCGGCGTCCTGCTGATCGGCGTGGGCGTCGTCGCTCTCGGTGCCCTCGTGTTCGCGGCCGTGCAGACGCTTCGTGCCGACGACGAGCTCTGGGTCGCCGACGACGACGCCGACACCAAGGCGTAGTCCCCCACACCTACACGAAGGGCCCGCCTCCCCGGAGGCGGGCCCTTCGTCGTCCCTGCCCCCGACGACTGCAGCATTCGACGCTGATCCGGCCCTAGCCCCAGCACCAGCACCAGCACAGACACTGCCTAAGGCCCAACGTTGCACGCACGTCGGCGAAGCCGACACGGGCCCGGAGGGCCCCCAGACCAGCACAAGAGAATTGCCCCTGTCCGCTGACGGAGTCAGCGGACAGGGGCAAGGCAATCCAGTGGAGCCTGGGAGAATCGAACTCCCGACATCCTGCTTGCAAAGCAGGCGCTCTACCAACTGAGCTAAGGCCCCGACCCCCCGGTCACCGGGGGAACGAGCACGATCTCACCACCCTGCGCGTCAGGAGACGAGCGTGATGTGAGACCGGTACTGCGTGGGGCTAATAGGACTTGAACCTATGACCTCTTCGTTATCAGCGAAGCGCTCTAACCGCCTGAGCTATAGCCCCCGGACCGTCGTAAAGCCTACAGCACCACGACGGCGAACTCGAATCGGCGGGTTCAGCCGACTCGAATGGTGGATCAGTTGTTGGTG
Source organism: Frigoribacterium sp. SL97 (assembly GCF_026625765.1). NCBI lineage: Bacteria > Bacillati > Actinomycetota > Actinomycetes > Micrococcales > Microbacteriaceae > Frigoribacterium > Frigoribacterium sp. SL97. The sequence continues at coordinate 394,452 of NZ_CP113062.1, read as the reverse complement.
AATCCGACGAGGAGACCGCCGGTGATGCGCACGCTCAGGTTGTAGAGGACGGCGACGATGGCCCCGAGGACCGTGCCGACGACCACGTTGAGGATGGCCACCACGATCGAGAAGAGCATGATCTGGCCGACGTTGAAGGTGTCCTGGATCGAGAAGCTCGAGTCGCCGAGGATGTCCCGCAGCAGGGCGTCGAGGTCGTCGAAGATGCCGGTCTGGTTCAGGATCGCCCAGATGAGGAAGGTGGCGACGACCGTGATGATGCCGATCGCGACCGAGATCAGGAAGGCCAGCTTCACGACCGACCAGAAGTCGATGTAGACCAGCTTGAGGCGGACCTGCTTGGTGCCGGACGGTCGTTTCGCCTTCTTCTGCAGTCTCTCGGCGACACTACTCATTGTTCGTTTCCTCTCCGGCGGTTCCGGGGGCCTCGTCGTCGGTCGACTCGGCATCGACCGACGTGACGTCGGTCGTGGGGATCTCGGTGTCGGCGTCGACGGACTCGACGGACTCGACAGACACTACGGCCTCGGCCACGGCGTCCGCACTCTCGTCGACCTCGGCCGCGAGATTGCGCTCACTGTTGCGGGCCACGGCGATGATGCGATCGTCGCTCGCGAAGCGGGCGAAGACGACGCCCATCGTGTCACGGCCCTTGGCCGGCACCTCGGAGACGGCGGAGCGGACCACCTTGCCGCCGGACAGCACCACGAGCACCTCATCGTCCTCGCCGACGATCAGGGCACCGGCGAGGTCTCCCCGCGCCTCCGCGAGCTTCGCCACCTTGATGCCGAGACCGCCGCGGTTCTGGACGCGGTACTGGTCGGCGGCCGTGCGCTTGGCGTAGCCGCCCTCGGTGACGACGAAGACGTAGCCCTCTTCACCGACGACGGAGGCGCTGAGCAGCGTGTCGTCGTCACGGAAGGTCATGCCCTTCACGCCCGAGGTCGACCTGCCCATGGGGCGCAGCGACTCGTTGGTGGCCGTGAAACGCAGCGACATGCCGTGACGCGAGACGAGCAACAGGTCGTCGTGCTCGTCCACCAACAGAGCCGAGACGAGTTCGTCGTCGTCACGCAGGTTGATCGCGATGATGCCGCCGGTGCGGTTCGTGTCGTACTCGGTCAGCGAGGTCTTCTTGATCAGGCCGTCGCGGGTGGCGAGCACGAGGTAGTCCGCGACCTCGTAGTCGCGGATGTCGAGCACCTGCGAGATCTGTTCGTCGGGCTGCATGGCGAGCAGGTTGGCCACGTGCTGGCCCTTGGCGTCTCGGCCGGCCTCCTGCAGCTCGTAGGTCTTGGCGCGGTAGACCCGACCCTTGTTCGTGAGGAACAGCAGCCAGTGGTGGGTGGTCGTGACGAAGAAGTGGTCCACGACGTCGTCGGCTCGCAGCTGTGCTCCGCGGACGCCCTTGCCGCCCCGGTGCTGGCTGCGGTAGTTGTCGCTGCGGGTGCGCTTGACGTAGCCACCCCGGGTGATGGTGACGACCATCTCTTCTTCGGGGATGAGGTCTTCGACGCTCATGTCGCCGTCGAAGCCGAACATGATCTCGGTGCGACGGTCGTCGCCGTACTTGTCGGTGATCTCGGCGAGCTCGTCGCTGACGATGGTGCGCTGACGCTCCGGCTTGGCCAGGATGTCCTGGTAGTCGGCGATCTCGCGCTCGAGCTTGTCGGCGTCGTCCTGGATCTTCTGACGCTCGAGGGCGGCCAGGCGACGCAGCTGCAGGTTGAGGATGGCCGAGGCCTGGACCTCGTCGACGTCGAGGAGGTCCATGAGACCCGCGCGCGCCTCCTCGACGGTCGGCGACCGGCGGATGAGCGCGATGACCTCGTCGAGGGCGTCGAGCGCCTTGAGGTAGCCGCGCAGGATGTGCGCGTCGGCTTCGGCCTTCTTCAGGCGGAAACGCGTGCGGCGCTGGATGACGTCGATCTGGTGGTCGACCCACGCCGAGATGAAGCCGTCGAGCGCGAGCGTGCGGGGAACGCCGTCGACGATCGCGAGCATGTTCGCGCCGAAGTTCTCTTGCAGGCTCGTGTGCTTGTAGAGGTTGTTCAGCACGACCTTGGCGACCGCGTCGCGCTTCAGCACGATGACCAGGCGCTGACCCGTGCGACCGGAGGTCTCGTCGCGGATGTCGGCGATGCCGCCGATGCGGCCGTCCTTGACCAGCTCGGCGATCTTGATCGCGAGGTTGTCGGGGTTGACCTGGTAGGGCAGCTCGGTGACGACGAGGCAGGTACGACCCTGGATCTCCTCGACGTTGACGACGGCACGCATCGTGATCGAACCGCGGCCCGTGCGGTAGGCGTCCTGGATGCCCCGGACCCCGAGGATCTGTGCCCCCGTCGGGAAGTCGGGGCCCTTGACGCGCTGCATGAGCGCCTCGAGCAGCTCTTCACGCGTCGCGGTGGGGTTCTCGAGGTACCACTGTGCGCCCGAGGCGACCTCGCGGAGGTTGTGCGGCGGGATGTTGGTCGCCATGCCGACGGCGATGCCGACCGAGCCGTTGACCAGCAGGTTGGGGAACCGGCTGGGCAGGATGGCCGGCTCGCGGGTGCGACCGTCGTAGTTGTCCTGGAAGTCGACGGTGTCCTCGTCGATGTCGCGCACCATCTCGAGCGCGAGCGGGGCCATCTTGGTCTCGGTGTACCGCGGGGCGGCGGCGCCGTCGTTGCCGGGCGAGCCGAAGTTGCCCTGGCCGAGCGCCAGCGGGTAGCGCAGGCTCCACGGCTGGACGAGACGCACCAGCGCGTCGTAGATCGCCGTGTCACCGTGGGGGTGGAACTGGCCCATGACGTCGCCGACCACGCGCGAGCACTTCGAGAACGCGCGATCGGGGCGGTAGCCACCGTCGTACATCGCGTAGATGACGCGGCGGTGCACGGGCTTGAGGCCGTCACGCACCTCGGGCAGGGCCCGGCCGACGATGACGCTCATCGCGTAGTCGAGGTACGAACGCTGCATCTCGAGCTGGAGGTCGACCTGCTCGATGCTGTCGCGCTTCGGTGCCTCGGCGAAGGTCTGTGCACCCTCGGCGTCGGTGCCCTCGGGGGTGTCTGTCGGCTCGTCGGCCATGATTCTCCGTTTGTCGTGGTCTGCCCCGTGGTGCTCGTCGGGGCGCGGGCGTGCTCCGGATCAGCCGGAGGCGCGCATCAGATGTCGAGGAAGCGGACGTCTTTCGCGTTCTGCTGGATGAAGTTGCGGCGCGACTCGACGTTCTCGCCCATCAGGGTGTCGAAGATGGTGTCCGCGGCCACGGCGTCCTCGAGCGTCACCTGCAGCAGCGTGCGGGTGTCGGGGTCCATCGTGGTCTCCCACAGCTCTTTGTAATCCATCTCGCCGAGGCCCTTGTACCGCTGGATCGCGTTCTCCTTCGGGATGCGCTTGCCGGCTGCGCGACCGGACAGGAGCACCGCATCGCGCTCGGCGTCGCTGTACACGTACTCGTGGCTGGCGTTGCTCCACTTGAGCTTGTAGAGCGGCGGCTGCGCCAGGTAGACGTAGCCGAGGTCGATCAGCGGCCGCATGTAGCGGAAGAGGAGGGTGAGCAACAGCGTCGTGATGTGCTGGCCGTCGACGTCGGCGTCGGCCATCAGGACGATCTTGTGGTACCTCGCCTTGTCGGGATCGAAGTCTTCTCCGATGTCGGCGCCGAAGGCCTTGATCATGGCCTGCACCTCGTTGTTGCCGAGGGCACGGTCGAGACGGGCCTTCTCGACGTTGAGGATCTTGCCCCGCAGCGGCAGGATCGCCTGGGTCTCGGGGTTGCGGCCCTGGACGGCCGAGCCACCGGCCGAGTCGCCCTCGACGATGAAGATCTCACTGCGCGAGGGGTCCTTGCTCTGGCAGTCCTTGAGCTTGCCGGGCATGCCGTTCGACTCGAGCACGCCCTTGCGGCGGGTCTGCTCACGGGCCTTGCGCGCGGCCAGACGGGCCTGCGACGCGAGGATGCCCTTGCGGACGATCTCGGCGGCCTGCTTGGGGTTGCGGTCGAACCAGTCGTTCAGCTGCGACCCGGCGACCTTCTGCACGAACGACTTGGCCTCGGTGTTGCCGAGCTTGGTCTTCGTCTGGCCCTCGAACTGCGGCTCGCCGAGCTTGATCGAGATGACGGCCGTCAGACCCTCGCGGACGTCGTCGCCCGAGAGGTTGTCGTCCTTCTCCTTGAGGAAGTTCTTCTCGCGCGCGTAACGGTTGATCAGCGTGGTCAGCGCTGCACGGAAGCCCTCTTCGTGCGTGCCGCCCTCGTGGGTGTTGATCGTGTTCGCGTAGGTGTGGACGCTCTCCTGGTACGAGGTGTTCCACTGCATCGCGACCTCGAGCGAGATCTTCTTCTCGGTGTCTTCCTGCTCGAAGGCGATGATGTCGTCGTGGACGGTCTCGACCTTCTTGGTCGTGTTCAGGTACTCGACGTAGTCGACGAGGCCCTTCTCGTAGTGGAAGACGTCGTGACGGGGCTCGGCGTCGTCCTCTTGCACGCGCTCGTCGCTGAGCTCGATGCGGAGGCCCTTGTTGAGGAACGCCATCTGCTGGAACCGGGTGCGCAGCGTCTCGTAGTCGAACTCGACGGTCTCGAAGATCTCGGAGTTGGGCCAGAACGTGATCGTCGTGCCGGTGGTGTCGTCCTCTTCGCCCTTGGCCAGCGGCGCGACGGGCACGCCGTCGGTGAAGCTCTGGCGGTAGACGTTGCCCTGACGGCGGACCTCGACGTCGAGTTCGCTCGACAGGGCGTTGACGACCGAGCTGCCGACGCCGTGCAGGCCACCCGACACGGCGTAACCGCCGCCGCCGAACTTGCCGCCGGCGTGCAGCACGGTGAGGACGACCTCGACGGTCGACCGACCCTCGACGGGGTGGACGTCCACCGGGATGCCACGACCGTTGTCGACGACGCGGACGCCGCCGTCCTCGCGCATGGTGATCTCGATGTGGTCGCAGTGGCCGGCCAGGGCCTCGTCGACCGAGTTGTCGACGATCTCGTAGACCAGGTGGTGCAGACCACGGGGCCCCGTCGAGCCGATGTACATGCCGGGACGCTTGCGCACGGCCTCGAGACCCTCGAGGACCTGGATCGCACTGGCGCCGTAGGTGTCGTCGGGCTGGGCGTCGGTGGGATCAGCTGACATGTGCGTAGGGGCTCCTGCCGGACGGGACGAAGATGTGCCGACCGGTCGCGACCGCTGTCTGGGCGGCCCTCGGACGACCTTCCGAGTCTACCGCAGGCCTGTCCGCCGCGGGGCGAAATCCGCCCTCAGACGGATTTTCCCACCGCACTTGGACGATTCACCCTCGTCAACCATAAGTATCGCGAGGGCCCCGCCCTGGAACCGATCTGGGGCCGCGTTTCCAGGTCGGGGCGTTGGGTGCCAGGAAACGCACCGACTGGATGCCCGCGTCCGGGTACCTCTTCACGATGGTCGTCGTGACCTGCGTGCGCATCAGCCGCAGTTGCGTCGCCCACGCCGTCGAGTCGCACTGGACGGTCAACGTGCCGTCGTCGATCGAGACCGGATCCGAGTGCGCGGCCAGCTCCGCCCCCACCATGTCGGGCCACGCGGTCATCAGCTCGGACTGGGCCAACGGGCTGTTCCAGCCGAGTTCGTTGGTGACGGCCGAGAGGACGTCGGCGATGCCCCGGGGCTCGCGTCCCGTGCCGAAGGGCTGGCTCGGGGAGCCCAACTTGATCGACTTGCGCTTCCGGGCGTCGCGCGACCGCGAGTTGGGGTCGCCGAACACCCGGCGGAACCGCAGATAGACCCGTTGGGCCTCGCTGTCGGGCTGCGCCTCGGGCTCAGGAGGCGCGGGTGGCGTGGACGCCGGAGGCTGCGGTGCGTCGTCGACGCTCACCGCGCCTCCTCGGCGACGGCGTCGCCGGGCCCCTCGTCGCCGGCCCCCTCGTCACCGGGCCCCTCGTCGCCGGCCACCGCGGTGACGACCGCGTCGTCGCCCGGACCGTCGACGGCGGGGGCGTCGTCGAGGATCGTCCCCTTGGCGATGCGGACCGTGTGGGCCTTGAGTCGTGAGGGGACGTCGCCCTCGACCGCTGCCGTGATGAGCACCTGCTCGTAGTCGGCGACGGCGTCGGCCAGACGTTCGCGACGGGATCCGTCGAGTTCGGCGAAGACGTCGTCGAGCACGATCACCGGGTCGCCCGTCGGCGAGTCGACCCGCACCACGGCGGCCGAGGCCAGCTTCAGCGCGAGGGCGAACGACCAGGACTCGCCGTGGCTGGCGTAACCGCGCGCGGGGAGCCCGTTGAGCGAGAGGAAGAGGTCGTCGCGGTGCGGCCCGACGAGCGTCAGTCCCCGCTCGAGCTCGGTCGGTCGGACACGGGCCAGTGCCTGACGGAAGACGTCGGGCACCTGATCGGCAGGGATGGACTCGGTCGGCCCCTCGGCCGCGGTCGTCTCGTCGTCGGGTGTCGCGCCCCGGATGCTCAGCACCGTCGAGAGGTGTGCGGCGTGGTCCGCTCCCGCCACCGCGGCGTAGGCACGGGCCACCTCGGGGGCCAGGTCGGCCGCGAGCCGGTCACGCGCGACGACGAGTTCGCTGCCGAGGGCCACGAGACGTTCGTCCCAGATGTCGAGCGTGCCGAGCTGGCCGGCCTTCACCCCGGAGGCGCGGGCCGACTTCAGGAGCGTGTTGCGTTGTCTGAGCACCCGGTCGTAGTCGGTCTGCACGCCGGCGAACCGGGGCGACCGAGCCACCAGGAGTTCGTCGAGGAAACGACGACGACTGGACGGCTCGCCGCGGACGAGCGCGAGGTCCTCGGGAGCGAAGAGGACGCTCGTGAAGTAGCGCGGAAGCTCGCGAGGCTTGATGGCCCCCCGGTTGACCTGCGCCCGGTTCGGCGACGACCGGTTGATCTGCACCTCGGCCAGCAGTTCGCGCTCGTCGGCGAGTAGTCGCGCCCGCACGACGGCCGAATCGCGTCCCTGGCGGATGAGAGCCGAATCCGACGACACCCGGTGGGATCCGAGACTCGACAGGTAGCCGAGGGACTCGACCAGGTTGGTCTTCCCCTGGCCGTTGCTGCCGACGAAGAGGTTCGGCCCGCGCGCGAGGCTGACTTCGGCAGACGTGTAGTTGCGGAAGTCCGTCAGGCTGAGATGCAGTACTCGCACGCGGGCCGGTGGAGGCGCTAGGCCTTCTTGACGGCGTGGCCGCCGAACTGGTTGCGCAGTGCGGCGACGGCCTTCATGGTCGGCGAACCCTCGCCCTGACGCGAGACGAAGCGCGCGAAGATCGACGCGCTGATCGTCGGCATCGGCACGGCGTGGTTGATGGCTTCTTCGAGGGTCCAGCGGCCCTCGCCGCTGTCCTCGACGTAACCCGAGATCTCGGCGAGCTTGGGGTCGGCCTCGAGGGCGAGGACCATGAGCTCGAGCAGCCAGGAACGTACGACGGTGCCGCGCTGCCAGGCCTTGAAGGTGCCGGTGACGTCCTTGATGAGGTCGCTTCGGGCCTCGAGCAGCTCGTAGCCCTCGCCGTAGGCCTGCATGATCGCGTACTCGATGCCGTTGTGGACCATCTTGGCGTAGTGACCCGCGCCGGTGTCGCCCGCGTGGACGAAGCCCTCCTCGCGAGGACCCTCGGGGCGCAGGGCGTCGAAGATCGGCTGCGCCAGGGCGACGTTCTCGGCGGAACCACCGACCATGAGGCCGTAGCCGTTGTCCTTGCCCCAGACGCCGCCCGAGACGCCGGCGTCGACGTACTTGATGCCCTTGCCGCCGAGGAGCTTCTCGTTGGCGAAGTCGCTGGTGAACTTCGAGTTGCCGCCGTCGATGACCAGGTCGCCTTCGGAGAGCTCGTTCGAGAGCTCTTCGATGACGCCGGCGGTGATGTCGCCCGCGGGCACCATGACCCAGACGATGCGGGGGGCGGGGAGCGTGGTGGCGAGCTCGGCGAGGCTGGCGACGTCGGAGACGGCGGGGTTCGCGTCGTAACCGGTCACCTCGATGCCGCTGTCGCGCAGGCGGGCGCGCATGTTGTTGCCCATTTTGCCGAGACCGACGAGGCCGATGTGCATGAGGTTCCTTTGTTCGTGGCGGTGGGGCCCGGAGGCGGCACCGTTGCTGGCAGAGCGCTCTTAGCGCAGGAGGAGGTTGGGCTGCAGCAGGTACTTGTAGCTGTCAGCACCGGCCTGGTCTTTCGAGGACTGACTGGTGATCAGCACGGGACCGGGCTTGTTCGGGTTCTCCGTCTTGGTGAAGGAGATGCGGACGAACTCGGAATGAACCGCTCCGAGACCGTCGAGGAGGAACTGCGGTTTCAACGAGACCACCGTGTCCTCTCCCGTCAACAACGCATCGATCGACTCTGACGCCTGCGCTTGTTCGCTTCCGATGGCCTCGAGGGTGAGGCCGTCGATCGTGAACGTGAACCTGAGGGCCGCCTCGCGCTCGAGGACGAGCGAGACGCGGCGGACCGACTCGACGAGCTCGGCCGTGTTGATCACGGCGTAGTTCTCGACGGTGTCGGGGAAGAGACGCTTCACCGGAGGGAAGTTCCCCTTGATGAGCAACGAGGTGACGGTCTTGTTGTCCGCCTGGAACGCGATGAGCTCGCGCTCGTCGGATCCGGTGATCGAGACCGAGACGGTGCCGGCGTTGCCGAAGGTCTTGCCGACCTCTTGCAGCGTGCGTGCCGGGACGAGTGCCGTCGTCGTGGTCGTGCTCGCCACGGTGCCGGGATCGAATTCGATGCCTCGGACGGCGACGCGGTAACGATCGGTGGCGACGAGCGAGAGGGCGTTCTCGGTGACCTCGAGCTGGACGCCGGTGATGACCGGGGTGACGTCGTCGCGGGATGCCGCCACCGCGACCTGGGAGACGGCGAGGGCGAAGGAGTCGCCGGGCACGACGCCCGAACGGTCGCCGACTGTCGGCAGGGTCGGGTACTCCTCGACCGGCATGCTCAGCAGGGAGAAGTTCGCGGATCCGCAGCTGACCGAGATGCGGTTCTCCTCGGTGGAGAAGGTGACCGGCGCGTTCGGCAGACGGCTGGCGATGTCGGCGAGCAGTCGGCCGGAGACCAGGATCGTGCCCGGTTCGTCGATCTCGGCGGGGATGCTCGTCTGGGCCGAGACCTCGTAGTCGAAGGACGACAGGGTGAGCCCGTCGGCGTCGGCCTCGATCAGGACACCGCTGAGGATCGGCAAGGTGGTGCGCTGGGGCAGCAGCTTGACGGCGAAGGAGACCGCATCGCTGAAGACGTCACGGTTGACCTGGAACTTCACGCGGGGACCCCTATCGACTTCGCTCTCGTGGATGGCCGGTTAATAGTGGCACAGCATCGGGGTCCGCCCTTCCGGGAGGCGAAAGCCGAAGCTCCGGGCCCGGATCGATCCACAAGGTTGTCTCTCCATCAATTTCTTGTAACCAGGATTAACAGTCTTAACCGTTGTGCACAGTGTGGATAACCTGTTTAAAACCCCGGGGCTCGGCGGAACTACACGCGTGTGACTTGTGGACGGCGTGTGGAACCGAATGACAAGAATGCTCGGGGTCTGCCGGTCGCTCCGAGTGGGATCCCACAGGTCCCCCGGATCCGTGAACAAGGTCGACACGGTTATCCACGAGTTTCCACAAGTTATCCACACTGTGTGGAACGTGACTCCCCAGGGCCCCCTCACACCCGTCGAGCGCCCCCTGGAACGACTAACGGGCGCCGACACGTGGTCGGCGCCCGGACGGGACGGTCGTGGAGGACGGGCCGGCCTGGCCCGCCGTCCCGTCACTTGTAACGGGTGTCCTGCTTGATGCGACTGGTGAGTTCGGTCACCTGGTTGTAGATCGACCGGCGTTCCTTCATCAGTTCGCTGATCTTCTTGTTGGCGTACATGACCGTCGTGTGGTCGCGGTTGCCGAACAGCTGTCCGATCTTCGGCAGTGACAGGCTCGTGAGTTCGCGGCACAGGTACATGGCGATCTGGCGGGCCGTGGCGATGGCCTGTGAGCGGGACGATCCGTAGAGGTCGTCGACCGTCAGCTTGAAGTAGTCCGCGGTGTGGTTGATGATGTCGACCGGCGCGATGATGTTGTCCTCGTCGAGCGTGATCAGGTCCTTGAGGACGGTCTGGACGAGGGCCAGGTCGACGGCGGTGCGGTTCAGGCTGGCGAAGGCCGTGACCCTGATGAGGGTGCCCTCGAGCTCACGGATGTTGCTCGACACCTTGGTCGCGATGAACTCGAGGACCTCGTCGCGGATCTGCAGCTTCTCGCTCTGGGCCTTCTTGCGCAGGATGGCGATGCGGGTCTCGAGGTCGGGAGCCTGGACGTCGGTGATCAGGCCCCACTCGAAGCGCGAACGCATGCGGTCCTCGAAGCCGGTGAGGTGCTTCGGCGGCAGGTCGCTGGTGATCACCAGCTGCTTGTCGTGATCGTGCAGGGTGTTGAAGGTGTGGAAGAACGCCTCTTGGGTGCTGTCCTTGCCCTGCAGGAACTGGATGTCGTCGATCAGCAGGATGTCGATCTCTCGGTACCTCTGCTGGAAGAGGCTCGACCGGTTGTTGGCGATCGAGTTGATGAAGTCGTTCGTGAACTCCTCGCTGCTGACGTACCTGACCCGGATCCCCGGGTACATGGTCTCGGCGTAGTGGCCGATGGCGTGCAGCAGGTGGGTCTTGCCCAGCCCCGACTCCCCGTAGACGAAGAGCGGGTTGTATGCCTTGGCCGGAGCCTCGGCGACGGCGACGGCCGCGGCGTGGGCGAATCGGTTCGACGCACCGATGACGAAGTTGTCGAAGCTGTACTTCGGGTTCAGGCGGGAGTCGTTGCGTTTCCCGCTCGCGCTCGTCTCGACGGGCGCCGGCACGAAGGGCGCCTCGATGTAGTGGACCGGCTCCGACTGCTCGACCTGCTGCGTGAGGGTGTCCGGGGTGATGTCGGGGTTGACGGTGATGGCGAAGCTCGAGACCGAGGTGTCGCCCAACCCGGCGATGGACTCGAGCAGGGGCTCACGGATCCGTTGTTCGAGCATGCCGCGGGTCAGGTCGTTGGGCACCTCGAGGTAGAGGGTGCCGCCCAGCACGCCCTTGGGCTCCACGAGGCTGATGAAGCCGTGCAGCTGCGGCGTGATGCGGTCGTCGGTCGTCAGCGTCGCGAGGACGGAACGCCACAGGTCCTGGACCGGGTCGACGGTGTGCGCCACTGGAGTCTCTTTCTCGCGGTTCGGCAGCGGACGGATCCGGCCGCCTCCGCGTGCGGGTCGCGTTCACCCGACGGTGTTCGAAGGGTACGAGTGCGGGTCGAGTTATGCACAGCTTTCTCCACCGATCGGTTGGCGCCGTTCGGGCCGGGATCGCTGCGTGTTCCCCGTAGTCACGCGGAAGTACCGCGAGAAGTACCCACCTTAGTTCGACGGGGTGTGGAGTCCGCAATCAGAGTTTTCAACACTGTGGACAAACCTCCCGGGAAGCGGCCGTTTGACCCGGGCTCCGATCACGCGTACTTTTAATCAGTTGATTTCAGCCGCGTTGGCTGTACAAGACTTCTCGGATCGTGGCAACAGGCCTGGTCCGCTTTCCTGGAGGACCACCATGAGCAAGAGAACGTTCCAGCCGAACAACCGTCGTCGGGCCAAGAAGCACGGTTTCCGTGCTCGCATGCGTACGCGTGCCGGCCGCGCAATCCTCGCCGCCCGTCGTGGCAAGGGCCGCACCGAGCTCTCGGCGTAGCCACTTCCGTGTTGGCCCGGGCCAACCGGATCGTCCGCGCAGACGACTACCGAACCACCGTGCGCCGTGGCCGCAAGTCGGGCACGGCGCATTCGGTCGTCTACGTGCGGCGTCGTGACGACGAGCTGGTCCGGTTCGGTTTCATCGTGGCGAAGACCGTGGGCAACGCGGTCGTCCGCAACACGGTCCGGCGCCGGCTCAAGGGGGTGTGCCACGAACTCCTGCCGACGATCCCCGGCGGGCTCGACGTCGTGATCAGAGCCTTGCCAGGCAGCCCCGACGTTGCGTGGTCTACCCTGCTGTCGGACATCTCCGAGGTGGTCGACAGGGGCGTGAGAGCGTGACAAGAGCGGTGCAGTTCGTCGCGTTGCTTCCCCGCAACGCGTGCGTCCTCATCCTCCGCGTCTACCGCGCCGTCGTCTCCCCGCTCTACGGCGACGTCTGTCGCTACTACCCGTCGTGTTCCCGGTACGCCCTCGAGGCCATCCAGCTGCACGGCGTCGTGCGGGGCGTGGCCATGGGCAGCTGGCGCATCGCCCGGTGTCACCCCTGGGCAGCCGGAGGCGTCGACGACGTCCCCGAGCCCCGTACACAGAAGTACCGCGTCACGAAGTCCGGCTTCGTGACACCGCGATCCGGCACCACCGCCCCCGACCTCCTCGGGACGGGCCGCATCGCCGCACAGAGCCACGGAAAGGGCTGACCCGAACACCATGGACTTCATCGGCACCATCCTCTGGCCCCTGAGATGGGTCGTCGAGGCGATCCTCGTCGGCTTCCACAACGTCCTCACGGCGTTCGGCATGGACACCGCGGCCGGCAGCACGTGGGTGCTCTCGATCGTCGGCCTGGTCCTCGTGGTCCGGGCGTGCCTCATCCCGATCTTCGTCCGCCAGATCAAGAGCCAGCGACGCATGATGGAGATCGCGCCCCGGCTCAAGAAGATCCAGGACAAGTACAAGGGCAAGCGCGACCAGTTCAGCCGCGAGGCCATGTCGCGCGAGACCATGGCGCTCTACAAGGACACGGGGACGAACCCGCTCAGCTCGTGCCTGCCCCTGCTGATCCAGATGCCGATCTTCTTCAGCCTCTACACCGTGCTGCACAACGCGCAGCAAGAGAAGGTGGGCATCGGCCTGCTGAACGCGGCGCTCTCGAACTCGTTCGGTGAGTCGGCTCTCTTCGGCGCCCCCCTGAAAGAGACCTTCCTGGGTGCCACCACATGGGAGGTCCGCCTGATGGCCGGAGCGATGGTGGTCATCATGACCGCCTCGCAGTTCATCACGCAGTTGCAGATCGTCTCGAAGAACATGTCGCCCGAGACCAAGGCGAGCCCCATGTTCAAGCAGCAGCGCATGCTCTTGTACTTCCTCCCCCTCGTGTTCGTCTTCTCGGGCCTGTCGTTCCCCCTCGGCGTCATGTTCTACTGGCTCACCTCGAACGTCTGGACCATGGCCCAGCAGTTCCTGGTCATCCGCAACATGCCCACACCCGGCAGCGAAGCTGCCCTGGCGCGTGAAGAGCGCCTCGCGCGCAAGCAGCAGCGCAAGGGACTCCCGAGCATCACCGTGACCGAGATCGAGTCGGCGCCTGCCGTGCCGAAGACGACCCAGCGGACCCAACCCGTCGGCAAGAACCGCTCCAAGAAGCAGAACGGCCCCAAGAAATGACCTCTGACGACTCCACGACCGACATCGTCGAGCCCGCCGCCGAGAACGACGACGCCGTCGTCTCGAACGACACCGAGGAGGCGCAGGTCGCCTCGGACGACGCCGCCGACGTCCTCGACGAGGGCGACATCGCCGCCGACTACATCGAAGAGCTGCTCGACATCTGCGACTTCGACGGCGACATCGACATCGAGGTCCGCGGTGGTCGTTCGTACATCTCGGTCGACTCGAGTGGTGAGCAGAAGCTGCGCGTCCTGTCGAAGCCCGACACCGTCAACGCCCTCCAAGAGCTGACCCGCATCGCGGTGCAGACCAAGACGGGTGAGTTCTCCCGCCTCATCCTCGACATCGGGGGATCCCGCGCCACTCGCGAGACGGAACTCGGCCGCCTGGTCGACCACGCGGTCTCGAAGCTCGAGGACGGCGCCACCTCGGCGGCCCTGCCCCCCATGTCGTCCTACGAGCGCAAACTCGTGCACGACATCGTCGCGGCACGGGGATTCACCTCGGAGTCCGAGGGCGAAGGCCGCGACCGTCACACCGTCATCACGCGTCCCTGAGCCGGACGACATGACCGACACGTCGACCCTCGAGGTCGAGCCCGCCGTCGCGGCGACGATCTTCGGCGACCGGCTCGACGTCGTTCGCCGCTATGTGGCCGACCTAGCCCAGCACGGCGAAGAACTCGGCCTGATCGGACCGCTCGAGCTGCCGCGTCTCTGGACCCGCCACGTCGTCAACTGTGGCTTGCTGGCACCTCTGCTGGTCGCGGGTCGCGTCGGGGACATCGGGTCGGGTGCCGGCCTCCCGGGACTCGTGCTCGCTGCTGCTCGTCCGGACGCCACGCTCGTCCTGATCGAGCCGATGGAACGGCGCGTCGACTGGCTGACGGCTGAAGCCGATCGCATGGGGCTCGACAACGTCGAGGTCGTCCGTGCCCGTGCCGAGGACGTGCAGCTGGACGGGTGGCTCGACCAGGCGACCGCTCGGGCCGTGTCGGCCCTCTCCAAGTTGATCCCGCTGACGGCGCCGCTGGTGAAGACCGGGGGGCAGCTGCTGTTGATGAAAGGCGCTCGGGTCGACGACGAGATCGCCGCCGCGCGCAAGGTGATCGCCCGCCATCACCTCATCGACGTCGAGGCTCGTGAACTGGGTGTGGGGCTCGTCGACGAGACGACCCGGGTGTTCATCGCCACCTTGGACTGACTGGTCCAAGTGAGTGACGGTAATGTGGCTTTGACCAGGCCATGTTCGACTACTCGGGGGTTTGCGCTCCGTGTCGACCGAAGTGGTTCGGCAGGCACGCGGACCTCGGGTCCCCGTCTTTGTCGGGGCCTGCCGATAGACTCGGTCTCCGATCCCCGATGATCACCGTGCCGCCTCGCAGCGGCGTGATCACACCTCCGGGTAGGTCGTTTCACGTGAAACATGGCGATACGGAGACCCTCAGTGAGTTCCTCGGCTGACGACGACAGAAGCACTCCCCTGGCTCGAGAGCTTGCCGACCTGAACCGTCGTAAGAAGGCCCTGTCTCGCGAACCGCTCCCGTCGCCCGCCTCGACCCGAGTGATCACCGTTTCGAACCAGAAAGGCGGTGTCGGCAAGACCACGACCACCGTCAATCTCTCCGCCGCCCTTGCGCGGAGTGGGGCCAAGGTTCTGGTCATCGATCTCGATCCCCAGGGCAACGCCTCCACGGCCCTCGGTGTGGAACACCGGGCAGAGACCCCGAGTGTCTACGACGTCGTGGTGAACGACGGCGAGGTAGCGGACGTCGTCCAGAAGAGCCCGGAGTTCGACACGCTCTTCTGCATCCCCGCGACCATCCATCTCGCCGGCGCCGAGATCGAACTCGTCTCACTCGTCGCTCGCGAGCAACGACTGAGCAGGGCGTTGTCCGAGTACCTCAGCAAGACCGAGAACGCCGGCGATCGTTACGACTACGTCTTCATCGATTGCCCTCCGTCGCTCGGGTTGCTCACGATCAACGCGTTCGTCGCAGCCAGTGAAGTACTCATCCCCATCCAGTGCGAGTACTACGCACTCGAGGGGTTGAGCCAGCTGCTGCGCAACATCCAGTTGATCGAGAAGCACCTGAACCCCAAGCTCAAGGTGTCGAGCATCCTGCTGACGATGTACGACGGCCGGACGAACCTTGCTCAGCAGGTCGTCGCCGACGTTCGCGAGCATTTCCCTGATGAGGCACTGAACACTCTCATACCCCGGTCCGTCAGGATCAGTGAGGCCCCCGGTTACGGGCAGACCGTCATCAGCTACGACACCAACTCCCCCGGGTCGATCTCGTACCTCGAGGCGGCCGCCGAACTAGCACGTCGAGGAGCACCCCAGTAATGGCAACCAAGCGAACCGGTCTCGGGCGCGGCATCGGCGCCCTCATCCCCGTCTCCGACGAGAGCCAGGACCGCCCGGTCGACGTCTTCTTCCCGACGGCACAGCAGACGGCCGACGAACTCATCGCCGTGCCGGGCGCTCGTCTCGCCAACCTGAATCCGCTGGACATCACTCCGAACGCGCAGCAGCCTCGGGCCGAGTTCCGCGCTGAAGAGCTCGCTGAGTTGGTGACCTCGATCCGAGAGGTGGGCGTACTGCAGCCCATCGTCGTCCGCCCGATCAAGAACGGCGGCAAGGGAGCAGCACAGTACGAGCTGGTCATGGGCGAGCGGCGCCTGCGAGCGACCAGAGAGCTGGGGCTCGCGACGATCCCCGCCATCGTCAAAGACACCGCCGACGACGCGATGCTGCGGGATGCCCTGCTGGAGAACCTGCATCGCGCCGAGCTCAACCCCCTCGAAGAAGCCTCCGCTTATCAGCAACTTCTTGCCGACTTCGGCATCACCCAGGATGAACTGGCGACCCGCATCGGTCGGAGCCGCCCCCAGATCACGAATACCCTGCGGCTGCTGAGGTTGCCGGCAGCCGTCCAACGGCGAGTCGCCTCCGGCGTCCTCACCGCAGGCCACGCGCGGGCGATCCTGAGCACGGGTGACCCGGTCCTCATGGCTCGTCTCGCGGATCGCATCGTCAACGAGGACCTCAGTGTGCGAGCTGCTGAGGCCATCGCTGCAGGTGGCAGCGCGAAGCCGAAGTCGACGCGCACGGCCACTCCCGGCAAGCATCAGGCTCATCTGGACGAGGTGGCAGAGACCCTTGGTGACCGGTTCGAGACGCGGGTCAAGGTGTCCTTGGGCGCTCGAAAGGGGTCGATCACCATCGATTTCGCGTCGATGCAGGACCTGAATCGCATCCTCGGCCAGTTGGGACACGACCAGGAGTCGTGACGCGTCGCCCACAGCGTTGGCCGGCGTCGGTTTCACGTGAAACATCGACCGCCCCTGCCTTTGCCGGTAGGGCGGTTCTTGTTTGTTGGACGGGAACGTCACGTGAGGGCGCTGAGGTGGGGTGTTTCACGTGAAACAGTGATGCTTGTCTTCCTGCAGCACTCCCCCGACGCGGGAATCTGACAGTGGTCTCGCCCAGATGGTGTTGGTGAGCTTCCTGGTGGCGCTAACGGCAGGCAGGTTCCTGCTGGAGTGGCACGGTGCTGATTTCAGCCGTGATCGGGTGTCTTCTTAGCGGCGGCAGAAGCTTGCGGTGATGGGCAGGTGCAGGTGCAGGTGCAGGTGCAGGTGCAGGCGTTTGACGCGCGCAGGTGCAGGGCGGAGGGTGCAGTCGTCGGCGCAAACTGCGGGCGCACGTGCACGGCAGGTGCAGGGCGGACGGTGCAGTCGTCGGCGCAAACTTCAGGCGCACGCGCACGGCAGGTGCAGTGCGATGGCAGGGGTACGCCGGGGTGCAGACGTAGGTGCTTGCATAACTGCCAGGGGGGGCGACGGGACTGACGCGGGGGCGGAGGTTCTTACGGATGGCCAGATGCAAGTGCAGGCACGGGTGTAGATGGAGATGCCGTGCAGACGCAGGCGCGGACTCAGCACGGGATCAGTGCAGGGGATGAGACGCGTTACCGGCGGCAGCTCCGCGTTCTGGTCACGTAGCGAAGCAAAGGGGGCTCATGAAGATGGGTCAGGGTGGGCGAAAATGCAACACGACCCCTGAACGGTCCGACATGGAGACCCCGATGCATGGCTGTGTGCCTGGCAGGCGGTACTCGCAGCGGCCGCATTTCGTCGGCAGCGTGGATCCAACTCGGGCATGATGACCATCGAGAGGTTCATCAGACTCGACGTAAGATGATTCGTCGTAGTTTCTAGGGAGACGTCGAGGTCCCGTAAACGTCGATCTCACGGGCTATTTCTGTGTCAAGTCCACGGGTGGACGACAACGTAGGCGTCGAGATCGTCGATGATCCTGGATGCGTCCATTCAGTGCACCTGTATGCCCAGAAGATCGACCATGGGCTTGCAGTACCCCGCCGGCCGCCCGACGTTTCACGTGAAACGTCGACCACGTGTCGTCAGCGGAGGTGGTCGGTGACGGCCTTCTCAGCCAGAGCGGCGTAGAACATGCCCAGTTCGTAGCCGGCGGACTCCAGGGCCATCGGGACGAGCGATGTCTCGGTCAGTCCGGGCAGAACGTTGACCTCCAGGAACCACGGGGTCCCCGCGGCATCCACGATCAGGTCCACCCTCGACAAGTGGCGCAGCCCGAGGGCCTCGTGGACGGCCACAGCAGCCCGCGCCGCTGACTCCGACGCGACGGCGTCGATCCGTGCGGGCGTGAAGAACGTCGTCTCCCCCGCGTTGTAGCGCGCCTCGAAGCCGTAGAACCCCTGGCGAGGAACGATCTCCACGGCAGGCAGGGCAAGGGGCCCGTCACCGGTGTCGATGACCCCGACGGCGATCTCGGTGCCCGTGATCTTCTGTTCGACGATGACGTCGTCGCAGTACGTGTACGCGTCGACCATGGCCCTGGGCAACGCCCCGATGTCGTCGACGACCGTGACGCCCTGGGCCGAGCCACCCCGTGCGGGCTTCACGACGACGGGCACCGGGTGTTCGTCGGCGATCGCCTCCAACACACCGACGGCGCCGAGCTCGCGGAAGGCGTCGTGAGACAGCGTGATGCCGCGCGGTGTGGACACACCGGCGCGACGTGCGAGCTCCTTCGCGGTCGGCTTGTCCCAGGCCAGTCGCGCGGCCGCCGCCGTGCTGCCGACGAACGGCACGTCGAGCGCCTCGAGCAGTCCGCGGAGGGCGCCGTCCTCACCACTCGCTCCGTGCAGGGCCGGCCACACGACGTCGGGACGTGACGCGGTGAGGTGTCCGAGCAACGAGGCGTCCGGATCGCGGAGTTCGACCTCGATGCCGTGGGTGACCAGGCTGTCGACCACGCGCCTCCCCGATCGGAGGGAGACGTCACGTTCGTGCGAGATGCCGCCGGCGAGGACGGTGACGGTACGCAGTTCGCTCGATGCCATGGTGGAACCTCTTCTTCGTGTCACGACGCAGGACCGTCTCGTGGTCCGAACGGCTACGAGACGATGAAAATGCTGTTCAGATGGTGTTCGGCGGCGGCACCACGACGCTCTGCGGGCGCGCGGTGCGGTTCGACAGGCTCGCTGTCGAGAACGTGCGCAGCAGGTCGAGTTCTCCGTTGACGACGTTCGCCAGGCGCGCGACACCGGTGCGGATGGACTCGGGCGTCGGGTAGCAGAACGACAGGCGGATGTTCTGACGCCCGTCGCCGTCGGCGAAGAACGCCGTACCGGGGGTGTAGGCCACGAGTTCCTTCACCGCCCGGGGCAGCATGGCCTTCGAGTCGAGTTCGGCCGGGAGTCCGACCCAGACGAAGAAGCCGCCGTCGGGGACGTTCCACGTGAGCGACGGCAGGTACTCCCCCAGCGCGGAGATCATCGCGTCACGCCGTTCGCGGTACAGGCCACGGAAGGTCTCGATCTGCCCACGCCAGTCGGCCTGGTCGAGGTACTCGGTGATGACGAACTGCCCGAAGGAGTTCGGCGAGAGCGTGGCGGACTCGTTGGCGAGGATGAGCTTCTCGCGGATGGCGTGCGGGGCGAGTGCCCAACCCACCCGGAAGCCGGGTGCCAGCGTCTTCGAGAACGACCCGAGGTAGATGACGCCTTCGTCGTCGATCGAGCGCATCGCCTGCGGGGCCGGTTGGTCGAAGTAGAGCAGCCCGTAGGGGTTGTCCTCGAGGACGAGGATGCCGGCCGAGCGGCAGATCTCGAGGATCTCGACGCGTCGGGCCCACGTGAGGGTGACACCGGCCGGGTTGTGGAAGTTCGGGATCGTGTAGAGGAACTTGATGCGACCCCCACGAGCGGTGACGGTCGCGATGGCCTCTCGCAGGGCCTCGGGCACGAGCCCGTGCTCGTCCATCGGGACGTGCACGACGTCGGCCTGGTACGCCTTGAAGACCCCCAGGGCGCCCACGTAGCTCGGCGACTCGGCGAGCACGACGTCGCCCGGGTTCACGAAGAGGCGGGTGACGAGGTCGAGGGCCTGCTGCGAGCCCGTGGTGACGACGACGTCGTCGGCGCTGCCGCGGATGCCCTCCATCGCCATGATCTGCATGATGTGCTCGCGGATGGCCGGGGTGCCCTGGCCGCTGCCGTACTGCATCGCCATCGCTCCCCCGTCGGCCATGACGCGGTCGATGGCCCCCGTGACGAGCTCTCGGGGCAGGGCGGAGACGTAGGGCATGCCACCGGCCAGCGAGACGACCTCGGGGCGCGAGGCGACGGCGAACAGGGCTCGGACCTCGGAGGCGCTGAGGCCGGCCGTACGGTCGGCGTACGAGTCGTACCACGGGTCGAGGTTGGTGCCCTTGTCGCTCATCGGTGTCCCTGTTCTGTCAGAGGGTGAATCGCTCAAGACTATGCCCGTCCCGACCGGGGACGACGAGAGCCCGCCCAGCGTGTGCTGGGCGGGCTCTCGTCGTGGTGCCGGTGTCGACTACGCGATGAACTCCGCCAGGTCGGCCTCGAGGGCCGGCTTGGGCTTGGCGCCGATGACGGTCTTGACGACCTCGCCACCGCGGTAGACCTTCATGGCCGGGATCGAGGTGATCTGGTACTTCATGGCGGTCTGGGGGTTGTCGTCGACGTTGAGCTTGACGATCTCGATCTTGTCGCCGTGCTCGGCGGCGATCTGGTCGAGGATCGGCGAGACGGCGCGGCACGGGCCACACCACTCGGCCCAGAAGTCGACGAGGATCGTCTTGTCGGAGTTGAGGACGTCGGCCTCGAAGGACGCGTCGGTCACTGCTTTGGCGCTGCTCATGGTGTTCCTTTCGTCAGGGTGATCTGGGTTGGCTTCAGGAGGCGCGGGTCAGGCGACCACGGACTCGGACGTCTCGACGCCCTCGGCCGACCCGACGGTCTGCTCGGCCAGGAAGGTCTGGTCGAGCGAGGCCAGGTAGTGCTCGACGTCGAGCGCGGCGACGGTGCCCGAGGCCGCGGCGGTGGCCGCCTGCCGGTAGGTGGCGTCGATGACGTCGCCCGCGGCGAAGACGCCGGTCAGGTTGGTCTTCGAGCTGCGCCCCTGGACGGCGATCGTGCCGTCCGAGGTCAGGTCGACCTGGCCGTGGACGAGGTGCACGCGCGGGTCGTTGCCGATGGCGATGAAGAGGCCGTCGAGGTCGAGGTCGGTCGTGCTGCCGTCGACCGTGTCGGTCAGGGTGACGCCGGTGGCCTTCTCGCCACCGAGGATGGCCGTGACCTGCTTGTCGAAGAGGAACTCGATCTTGTCGTTGGCGTGAGCCCGGTCTTGCATGATCTTCGACGCGCGCAGGCTGCTCGAGCGGTGGATGACGTAGACCTTCGAGGCGAAGCGGGTCAGGAACGTCGCTTCCTCCATCGCCGAGTCGCCGCCGCCGACGACGGCGATCGCCTTCTCCTTGAAGAAGAAGCCGTCGCAGGTGGCGCACCAGCTGACGCCGCGTCCGCTCAGGCGCTCTTCGTCGGCGAGGCCGAGCTTCCGGTACGCGCTGCCCGTGGCGAAGATCACCGTGAGGCTCTCCTCGACGGTGCCGTTGCCGAGCGTGACCTTCTTGACGTCACCGGTCAGGTCGACGGCGGTCACGTCGTCGAGCAGCACCTCGGCGCCGAACTTCTCGGCCTGCTCCTGCATCTTGAACATGAGCTCGGGGCCCTGGATGCCGTCGGGGAATCCGGGGAAGTTCTCGACCTCGGTGGTCTTCATGAGTTCGCCGCCGGCCTCGACCGAGCTCGCGACGATGAGGGGGCGCAGACCGGCCCGGGCGGCGTAGATGCCGGCCGTGTAGCCGGCGGGGCCGGAACCGATGATGATGACCTGGCGCATGGGCACCTTCCTGGGGGGAGAACTTCACGAGCGGGAAGACGACCCGCGAGCGATGGCTCGTGCGGTCGGATCCCTCGATCGTCTGGTGGAACGCATCCTACCGACGGGGCATTCCCGCGGGCCTGGCAGCGGCCGCGGGGCCGTGGCGGCCGCGGCGGCCGCGGCGGCCGCCGTGACGGGTCAGCGACGCAGGAGGCGCGAGACGGCGGGTGCGAGACGTGCGGTCACCGGCGTGGTCAGCACCCGCAGCTCGGGGATGCGGGCGAACCAGAGCAGGGCGCCGTAGACCAGCCCCATGACGGCCCCGGCCACGACGACCGTCAGCACTCCCGGCACGCGACCGGACTGCGCGAACCCGTCGGCGGCGAAACCACCCAGGACGGTCACGACGACGAGGCCCACGGCACCGGCGACGAGCGAGAAGACGAAGAACTGGACGTAGCGGCGCAGCACCCAGCGGCCGTCGATGCCGCCCAGCCGCTTCTTGACGACGACGAGCGCGACCACGGCCTGGCTCGAGCCCGCGATCGAGGTGGTGATGGCGATCGCCATCGCGATGCGCTCGGGGGGCACCACGGCGGCCGAGATCGCGACGCCCGCGACGAAGATGCCCGACTGGACGAGCTGCAGGAAGAACGGCGTGCGCTGGTCGTGCATCGAGTAGAACACCCGCTGCACGATGAACAGGACGCTGAACAGGACGAGGCCGGGCATGTAGCCGAGGATGACCTCGGCGGTGCGGGTCGACCCGGCGAAGTCGACCTCGAAGAACCGCGCGAACGGGTAGGCCACGACGCACATGGCGACGGCGGCGAACACCATGAACATGCCGATGGCGCGGAGGGACTGCGACATGTCGGTGCGGACGGCCCGCAGGTCGCCGCGCGAGGCGTGGCCGCTCATGCGCGTGAAGTAGGCGGTGCCGATCGACACGGCGATGATGCCGTGCGGCAGCATGAAGAGCAGCCAGGCGTTCGCGAGGACCGCGTTCGACGCCCCCACCTCGCTGCCCAGGGTGGCGACGCGGCTCTGCACCAGCCCGGCCAGCTGGGTGACGAGGACCATGCCGAACAGCCAGCCGGCGGCCTTGCCGGTGGCTCCGAGGCCGACGCCTCGCCAGCGGAAGTCGGGGCGGAAGGTCAGACCCGCGCGGCGCCAGAAGAGCAGCAGGAACGCCGCCTGGGCCAGGACGCCGAGGGTGGCCGTGGCCGCGATGACGAAGATCCGGTCGCCGGTCCAGACGTCGACCGCGGAGTTCTCGACGGCACCGCCGAACATCACGATGAAGACGACCAGGCCGGCGATGGCCACGACGTTGTTGAGCACGGGAGCCCAGGTGAAGGGCCCGAACACCTGCCGGGCGTTGAGCACCTCGCTCAGCAACGAGTACATGGCGTAGAAGAAGATCTGCGGCAGGCACCAGTACGCGAAGGCCGTCGCGAGGGCGAGTTGGTCCGAGGTGAACCCCGCCCCGCCGTCCGAGCTCTGCTGCGCGTACAGGCGGACGAGCACGGGGGCGAGCAGCGTGCCGGCCAGGCCGACGGCCGCGAAGACGATCGTGCCGAGCGTCACGATCTTGTTGATGAACCGCTGGCCCCCGTCGTCGGACGTCGCCGCCCGCACGATCTGGGGCACGAGGACGGCGCTGAGGAGGCCGCCCGCGATCAGCGCGTAGATGTTGTTCGGGAGCTGGTTCGCGAGGGCGAACGAGTCCGCCGCCCGGCTCGCCGACTGCCCGATCGCCGCGGCCAGCACGGCCGCCTTCACGAAGCCGAGGACGCGCGAGACCATCGTCCCGGACGCGAGGAGGATGCTGGCGCGACCGAGACCGCCCTGGTTGCTCACATGGACTCCTGGACGGGCGGCGAGACGGCCGCATCGGGTGACGGGCCGTCGCCGGAGGACCGGGCCTCGTCGCGCGCCCTGCGGCGCTTGCGGAAGGTGCGGTACAGGCCGCCGAGGAAGAGTGCGGCGAAGGCGACGCCGAAGATCCAGGTGATGGCGGTCTCCCACCCGGCCTGGACCGAGAGCGGGACGTCGACCGGGGTCGCGATCGCCACGCCCGAGAGGCTGACCAGCTGCAGCTGCACGGACACCGTGCCGTTGGCGACGGACTGCACGGGAACGCTGACCCGGGTCTGGGACTGCGGTTGGATCGTCACCTCGATGGGGCTGCGCTCGATCGAGAGGATGGAGTTCGACGGCGTCAGGTTCAGCATGACCGTCGCGACGGAGTCGGTCCGGTTCTCGAGGTAGAGGGGCAGGGCCGAGCGGTCCCCGAGGATGGCGATGGGCGAGCCCTGGACCACCGCCACGAGACCCGACGTCGCCGTCGCGTCGGCCACGGCCGAGGCGACCTCGGCGGGGAACCCGTCGACGTTGTCGCGCCAGGCGTGCGACGCCAGGGCCATCGTCCGCAGCCGGGCCGTCTCGGTGACGAACTGCGGTTCGGCGAGGGCCGTCGAGAAGTCGACGACCTTCTGGTCGGCGGAGACGAGTTCGCTCAACTGGTCCAGTCGGGCGTCGCTCTCGGGGCTGTCGACGACGGTCGCCGTCGAGGGGGTGCTCGCCAACGCGTCGGTCAGGGTCGCGCCGCTGACCCAGGGCAGGCCGTCGACGGCCTGGAGGGTGCGGGTGAGGAACTGGCCGGTCGACGGCCACTCCCGCTCGAGCGTCGTCAGGAGGGTGCGGGCGTCGCTCGGTCGCTCGTAGGCGACGGTGGCGACGGTGGCGGACAGCCGGGCCATCGTGGACTGCCACTCGGCGAGGGAGGTCGCCTCGGCCGCCTGGGTGACCAGCGTCGACAAGGGGTCGTCCGAGACGACGGCCGGGACGCCACCGACCGTGACCGCGGCGTTCTCGGTCGAGTCGCCGTCGACGTCCACGTTGCCGCTGGAGACGATGGTCGACGTGTACGGCCCGGCGGCGAACGTCGTGAGGTCGGCGGACACGACGGACGACTCCCGCGGCCAGACGACGTCGCGCTGGGTCCACGGGAAGTCGAGCAGTTGAGCGGTGGTCGGCAGCACCACGCCGTCGCCGGGCGTGGGCTCGGCGGTCGGCTCGGCGGTGGACCCGTCGCTCGGCAGGGCCGAGGGGTCGGACCCGGCGACGCCCGTGCCCGAGCCGTCGTCCGTGCCCTGGCTCGGGGCCTCGGTGGGCGTGTCGGTCGCGGCCGGCATGCCCTCGAACCGGGCGGGGTCGACCAGGGTGTCGAGCGAGGTCACGGCCGGGACGGACGTGGCGCCGGCCTGACGCAGCCCCGCGACGTCGGCGTCGGCGTAGGCCAGGGGGAACATGTCGTTCGGCAGGGCCTGCAATTCGGCGAGCCAGTCGACGGCGGACTGCGGGGCCTCGGTGCCGAGCAGGCGGATCGACGCGACGATCATCGGGTCGACGCCGAGGGTCGCGCCCGTGCCCGACACGGCGTCGAGCTCGCGTCGCAGCACCCCGCCGTCGGAGGTGTAGGCGGCGAGGGCGGAGGCGTCGAGGACGCCGGTCTCGCTCTCGGGCGTCGTGATCGGCACGGCGACCGCGACGCGGGTCGGCTGGAAGCTGTCGGCGGGGTACCAGACCACGCTGCTGCGGGTCTGCGCCACCTGGCTGCCCGAGGCGTCGAGCACGCGGGCCCCGAGCGCGCGTGCCCCGAAGGCGCGGCCGGTCAGGGAGAGGCGGTCGGCGGGCACCACGACGGTGTCGAGCGCCACGGACGACCCGGCGGAGACCGCCGGCACGTCGACCTGGACGAGCTGACGCCCCAGGTAGTCGTCACCCGAGACGTCGTCGGGATCGAGCCACGAGGCGAGCTTGGACCGCGTGGTGAACGGTTCGCGGTCGAGGTAGATCCGGGCCTTCGTCGCCGCGAGGTCGCTGTCGCCGTCGTTCGTCACGGTGACCCCGAGGGTGAGGTCGTCGTCGGGTCGCAGCACGCCGTCGGAGGCCGGCTCGACGGTCATCGTGACGCCGTCGCCGGCAGGGGCGGACGCTGCTCGTGCCGCCGTGGCCGGCAGTCCCGCCGACACGACGAACACCGCCAACAGGGCGGCGATCACGGCGAAGAAGAGTCTCATAGGCGTCAGGTGTCGACGGCGACAGGGGCCGTTCGAGCATGCCGAGTCTAGGCAACGCCGACCAAGAAGCAGCGGCGAAGCGCCTGCGAGGGGGACGACGGGGTCGCGAGGCGCCGTCGGGGACTCAGCCCGCGCCTCCTCGGCTGTGGCAAGCTGTTTCGTCATGGACAGCGTCGCACGGGCCCTGCAGCGACTGGACGATCTGGCCGCCACCCCCCGCATCGAGAAGCTCGCCGCCGCGTTCGCCGCGGCCGGTCACGAGCTCGCCCTCGTCGGCGGTCCGGTGCGCGACGCCTTCATCGGCCGCCCGGTCAACGACCTCGACTTCACGACCGACGCCGACCCCGACGAGATCCTGGCGATCGTCGTCCCCCTCGCCGAGGCGCACTGGGACGTCGGCCGCGCGTTCGGCACGATCGCCGCCCGCGTCGACGGCGAGACCGTCGAGATCACCACGTACCGCAGCGACGTCTACGACGGAGAGACCCGCAAGCCCGTCGTCGAGTTCGGCGACACGCTCGAGGGCGACCTGGTCCGTCGCGACTTCACGGTCAACTCGATGGCGTTGCGTCTGCCCCAGCGCGTGCTCGTCGACCCGTCCGGCGGTGTCGACGACCTGCTGGAGGCGCGGCTCGCCACCCCGGGCACCGCGGTCGACTCGTTCCGCGACGACCCCCTGCGCATGATGCGGGCCGCCCGGTTCACGGCGCAGCTCGGCTTCACGGTGTCGGACGAGGTGCGCGAGGCGATGACCGCCCGGGCCGAGACCCTCTCGATCGTCTCGGTCGAGCGGGTCGCCGACGAGCTGTCGAAGCTGCTCAAGACCGAAACCCCCCGAGACGGTGTCCGGCTGTTGGTCGACACCGGGCTCGCCGACCATGTCGTGCCCGAGCTCGCGGCCATGCGCCTCGAGGTCGACGAGCACCACCACCACAAGGACGTGTACGAGCACAGCCTCACCGTGCTCGACCAGGCCATCGGCTACGAGCGCGAGCGGCACCCGGGCGAGGCACCCGACCTCACGCTGCGCCTGGCGGCCCTGCTGCACGACTGCGGCAAGCCCGCCACGCGGCGCCTCGAGCCGGGCGGCGTCGTCACCTTCCACCACCACGACGTCGTCGGCGCCAAGCTCGCCAAGAAGCGGTTGAAGACGCTGCGCTTCGACAACGACACCATCGGCGCCGTGTCCCGGCTGATCGAGCTGCACCTCCGCTTCTTCGGCTACACCGAGGGCGCCTGGACCGACTCGGCCGTGCGCCGGTACGTCCGCGACGCCGGTGACCAGCTCGAGCGGTTGCACATGCTCACCCGCGCCGACGTGACCACGCGCAACCGCCGCAAGGCCGACCGGCTCGGCTTCGCCTACGACGACCTCGAGGCGCGGATCGCCGAGCTGCGGGAGCGTGAAGAGATCGACTCGCTGCGGCCCGACCTCGACGGCGACGACATCCAACGCGTGCTCGGCATCGGCCCGAGCCGCGAGGTCGGCGAGGCCTACCGCTTCCTCCTCGAGCTGCGGACCGAAGAGGGGCCGCTGGGCGCCGAGGTCGCCACCGAGCGCCTGCTGGCCTGGTGGAACGCACGCGAGAGCGCCGGGGCGTAACCAGCCATACGAGTGTCGACCCGCGCCTCCTCGGCTCTCGGGGACCGGCGACCGCCGCCCTGGCATTGATTCAGGAGGCGCGCTCGGCTACGCTGGGAAGGTTGCGTCCGCCTCACGGCGGCGCCACGTCATGAACACCCTCCTGTCACAGACCGTCTGTGACCGTTAAGTCCGAAGGAGGTGGGTTAGTCATGCACCAGTACGAACTGATGGTCATCCTGGACCCCGAGATCGATGAGCGCACCGTCGCCCCGAGCTTGGACAAGTTCCTCAACGTCATCCGCAACGATGGCGGAACGATCGACAACGTGGACATCTGGGGACGTCGTCGCCTGGCCTACGAGATCAACAAGAAGACCGAGGGCATCTACGCCGTCGTCAACCTGACCTCGAACTCGGCCGCCACGGTCGAGCTCGACCGCCAGCTGGGTCTCTCCGAGGCCGTGCTGCGCACCAAGGTCCTGCGTGCCGAAGAGGCGATCGCCATGGTCGCCGCCGCCAAGAAGGTCAGCGACGAGAAGGCCGCCCGCAAGGCCGCCAACGCCGCTGCCGCCCCGGCTGCTCCCGCCGCCGAGAAGGCTGCCGAGTAGTCCGATGGCTGGCGAGACCGTCATCACAGTGGTGGGGAACCTCACCAGTGACCCCGAGCTGCGGTACACGCAGAACGGGCTCGCGGTCGCGAACTTCACCATCGCGTCGACCCCCCGCACGTTCGACCGCGCGTCGAACGAGTGGAAGGACGGCGAGGCGCTCTTCCTCCGTGCCAGCGTGTGGCGCGAGTTCGGCGAGCACGTGGCCAGCAGCCTCACCAAGGGCAGCCGGGTCATCGCTCAGGGCCGACTCAAGCAGCGCTCGTACGAGACCAAAGAGGGCGAGAAGCGCACCAGCATGGAGCTCGAGATCGACGAGATCGGCCCCTCGCTGCGTTACGCGACCGCTCAGGTGACGCGCGCCGCGTCCTCCCGCGACGGCGCTGCCGGTGGCGGCTCCTTCGGGGGCGGCAACGGCGGTGGCAACCGTGGTGGCCAGCCGGCTCAGGTCGGCGGCGGTCAGGCGCAAGAGCCGTGGGGTCAGCCCGCCGGCGGCCAGCAGGGTGGCAACACCTCTGGCGGCGACGTGTGGAACACCCCCGGTGGCAACGGCACCTACAACGACGAGACGCCCTTCTAGGCCTCGCCGTTCCCCTTTTAGTACTTCTTCATTCATCGAAAGTAGAAACCAATGGCTGGAAAGAGCAGCGGCGACCGCCGCAAGCCCCTCCGCGGTAAGGGCGGCAAGAACGCCGCGCCCGCGAAGTCGATCCGCGTCGGTGTCATCGACTACAAAGACGTCGCGACCCTGCGCAAGTTCATCTCGGAGCGTGGAAAGATCCGCGCCCGTCGCATCACCGGCGTCTCCGTCCAGGAGCAGCGCCTCATCGCCCGTGCCGTGAAGAACGCCCGTGAGATGGCGCTCCTCCCCTACGCCGGCTCCGGCCGCTGATCGGAAGGACCACCATGTCGAAGGTAATCCTGACCCACGAGGTCTCCGGCCTCGGTTCCGCCGGTGACGTCGTCGACGTCAAGAACGGCTACGCCCGCAACTACCTGGTGCCCCAGGGCTTCGCCGTGGCGTGGAGCCGCGGTGGCGAGAAGCAGGTCGCTCAGATCCGCACGGCCCGCGAGACCCGCGAGCTCAAGACGATCGAAGAGGCCCATGACCTCAAGCAGCGCCTCGAGGCCCAGAAGATCCGTCTCACGGTGAAGACCGGTGCCGACGGCCGTCTGTTCGGCTCGGTCCGCCCGGCCGACGTCGCCGACGCGGTCACCGCCCAGGGTGTCGCGACGATCGACAAGCGCAAGGTCGAGATCCCCACGACCATCAAGGTGACGGGTGAGCACGAAGCCACCCTCCGCCTGCGCGAGGACGTCATCGCGACGATCACGCTGACGGTCGTCTCGGCCAAGTAGCACCCCGGCGCCTCGGCGCCTGCTGTACGCGAGAGCGGCGGTCCCCCTCGGGGGGCCGCCGCTCTTCTGCGTGCTCGGGTGTGCGGGCTTCGGCCGGGGGGGGCGCCATGAACCCCGTTTCCGACGATGAACCCCGGTGCACCGTGGTTCATCGTCGTGAACGGGGTTCATGGGCGCGCCGGGAGGGGGTGGGCCGGGCCGGACGAGCGGGGGGCGAGGAGGCGCGGGCAGCTGGGTCGGGAGTGGGCGCGGGGGGACGAGGAGGCGCGGGGCGGCTGGGTCGGGCACCGCGCCTCCTCGGGGGCGTCCTGCGTCGCGATGCACCCGGTTTCGAAGGATGCACCCGGTTGCAACCGGGTGTTCGGCTCGAAACCGGGTGCAGCGGCAGGCATCACGAGGCGGCGGCAGCTCGCGTTGACAGGAGGGGGCGGCTCGTCTACTCTCGTGGAATCGGTTCCATGGAATCGATTCCACGCCGGGCGAACACCCTGCGACCCGCACCACTACGACGAGGTAGAGCCCGATGAACACCGTGACGATCAGGGACGTGGCGCAGCGCGCCGGCGTCTCGGCGGCGACGGCCTCGCGCGTGCTGTCGGGCAACCCGGCCACCTCCGCCGAGTCCCGGGCCCAGGTCGAACGGGCCGTGCGCGAGCTCGACTTCCGGCCGAACGCGCAGGCTCGTGCCCTGCGCTCGACCCGCTCCGACACGGTCGGCCTGCTCGTGTCCGACGTCCGCAACCCGTTCTTCGCCGACCTCGCCCACACCATAGAGCAGTCGTTGCTCGAACTCGGCTACGTCACCCTCCTCGGCAACGCCAACGAGAACCGCGAGCAGCAGGACCGCTACCTCGACACCCTCATCTCGCGTCGCGTCGACGGCGTCATCGTCGCCCCGCAGGGCACCGACTCCGCCAGCATCGACTCGCTGCTCGCCCGTGAGGTGCCGACGGTGTTCGTCGACCGCACGATCCCGGGCGTCGACGTGCCGAGCGTGACGACCGACAGCATCCCCGGCATCCGGGCCGCCGTGCAGCACCTCGTCGACCTCGGTCACGAGCGCGTCGGGTACGTCGCGGGCCCGCAGAGCGTCTCGACCGGGCGCGAGCGACTCGAGGCCTGGACCGCGGCCGTCGCCGAACTCGGCCTCAGCACCGATCCCGACCTGGTCTACGTCGGCGACTTCCAGTCCGCCAGTGGCTCGGCCGCCGTGCACGCCCTGTTCGAGCTCGACGAGCCGCCGACCGCCCTGCTCGCGGCCGACAGCCTCATGGCCGTCGGCGCCATCGCCATGCTCAACCGGCTCGGCATGCGCATGGGCACCGACGTCTCGGTCGTCGCGTTCGACGACATCGAGTGGTTCTCGCTGCTCGACCCGGCCCTCACCGTCATCGCGCACAGCGTCGAGGAGATGGGCCGCATCGCCGTCCAGCTGCTGCACGAGGTCATCGACGGGCGCACGCCCGACTCGGTCGTGCTGCCCAGCGAACTGATCGTCCGCGAGTCGACGACCCGCGCCTCCGGCGGAACCGCAGGAGGCGCGGGTCGCGGATCCGCGAGCGGCACCACGGCGACGCGCGAGTCCACCGCGACCCGCGCCTCCTCGTCCCCGAAGGACCCGACCGACCCCACGGAACCGACCGACCCCACCCCACCCCGACCCCTCGGCAGGAACTGACCCATGCCCCATTCGATCGACGACGATCGCCCCCTGCTCACGCTCGAGAACGTCAGCAAGTCGTTCGGCCCCGTGCGGGTCATCGACGACGTCACCGTGCACGTCCGGCCCGGCCGGGTGCAGGTGCTGCTCGGTGAGAACGGCGCCGGCAAGTCCACCCTGATCAAGATGATGTCGGGCGTGTACCAGCCCGACGCCGGCCGCGTGCTGGTCGACGGCGAGGCCGTCCACCTGCCGAACACGCACGCCGCCGAGAAGCTCGGCATCGCGACGATCCACCAAGAGCTCAACCTCGTCGCGTCGCTCAGCGTCGCCGAGAACGTGATGATGGGGCGGTTCCCCACGCGGTTCGGCCTGGTCGACCGCAAGGAGCTCAAGAAGCGCGCCCGTGCGGCCCTCGACCTGATCGGGCTCGACGTCGACGTCGACCAGAAGGTCGGCGAGCTCGGCATCGCCCGTCAGCAGCTGGTCGAGATCGCGAAGGCGCTGAGCATCGACGCGCGCATCCTGATCCTCGACGAGCCGACCGCGGCGCTGACCCGGCACGAGACCGAGATCCTCTTCCGCGTCGTCGAGCAGCTGCGCGCCCGCGGCGTCGGCATGCTGTTCATCAGCCACCACCTCGACGAGATCGCCGAGATCGGCGACACCGTGGCCGTGCTGCGCGACGGCGCGTTCGTCGCCGAGGTGCCCGCGTCGACCGGCGAGGACGAACTCGTCCGCCTGATGGTCGGCCGCGACATCGAGCACCAGTACCCGCGCACGCCCGGCAGCGAGGGCGACTCCCCCGTCGTGCTCGAGGTCCGCGGCCTGACCGGGTCGGTCTTCCGCGACGTCTCGTTCGACGTGCGGGCGGGCGAGGTGCTCGGCATCGCCGGGCTCGTCGGCGCCGGTCGCACCGAGGTCGTCCGCGCGATCGCCGGGGTCGACAAGTACGACTCGGGCAGCGTGACCGTGCGCGGCAAGCGCCTCAAGAAAGGCGACGTCGCCGGGGCCATCGCCGCGGGCGTCGGCCACGTTCCCGAGGACAGGAAGGCGCAGGGGCTCGTGCTGGGCGCCTCCGTCAACGACAACCTCGGCTACGCGACGCTCGCCAGCAGCGCGAAGGGCGGCCTGGTCGACTTCGCCGGCCAGCGTGCGAAGGCCGACGAGGTCGCCTCGACCCTGCGGATCCGCATGCGCGACATCGACCAGGAGATCGGCTCGCTGTCCGGCGGCAACCAGCAGAAGGCCGTGTTCGGCCGCTGGATCATCGCCGGTTCGACGGTGCTGCTGCTCGACGAGCCGACCCGTGGCGTCGACGTCGGCGCGAAGGTCGAGATCTACGAGCTGGTGAACCGCATCACCGACGCAGGAGGCGCGGTCGTGATGGTCAGCAGCGAACTGCCCGAGGTGATGGGCATGAGCGACCGCATCCTCGTGATGCGCGACGGAGTCGTCGCCGGCGAGGTCGCCGCGGCCGACGCCACCCAGGACACCCTGATGACGCTCGCGGCACGCGACGTCCCCCCGACGAACTGACCCGAGAAGCACGGACCCGAGGACGACACCCATGACCACCACCACCGTGAAGGCGCAGCGACGCTCCTTCGACATCAAGACCTTCCTGGCCGCCAACGGAGCCCTCGTCGGGCTCGTCGTGCTGTGCCTGGCCCTCTTCATCGCGACGCCGGACTTCCTGACCGGGCGCAACCTGCTCAACATCGGCATCCAGGTGTCGACCGTCGCCGTGCTGGCGTTCGGCATGACCTTCGTCATCGTCGCGGGCGGCATCGACCTCTCGGTCGGCTCGGTCGCCGCGCTGTCGGCGATGGTCTCGGGCTGGTTCTTCGCCACGGCGGGGCTGCCCGGCGGCCTGGCGCTCGCCCTCGGGCTCGGCACCGGCCTCGTGGCCGGCCTGGTCAACGGGTTCGCCAGTGCGTACGGCAAGCTGCCGTCGTTCATCGCGACCCTCGCCATGCTCAGCGTGGCGCGCGGCCTGACCCTCGTCGTGTCGGACGGTCGCCCGATCGCGACTCCCCCGGCCGTGTCGTTCCTCGGGGGCAACATCGGCCCGGTGCCCGTGCCGATCATCGTGCTCGTGCTGGCCGCGATCGTCGCGTCGTTCATCCTCAACCGCACCGTCATCGGCCGCTCGATGTACGCCGTCGGTGGCAACGCCGAGGCCGCTCGCCTCTCGGGCCTGCCGGTCAAGCGCATCGTCGTCACCGTCTTCGGCCTGGCCGGGCTGTTCGCGGCCCTCGCCGGCCTCCTGCTCGCCGGACGCCTCGACTCGGCCCAGCCGCAGGCGGCCTCGGGCTACGAGCTCGACGCCATCGCCGCGGTCGTCATCGGCGGCGCCAGCCTGGCCGGCGGCGTCGGCCGCATCTCGGGCACCATCATCGGCGCCCTCGTGCTCGTCGTCATCCGCAACGGCCTCAACCTGCTGAACGTCACCTCGTTCTGGCAGCAGGTCGTCATCGGCCTCGTCATCGCCCTCGCCGTGGGCGTCGACGTGCTGCGGCGCAAGACGCGCAGCAGCTGAACCCCTCCACCCACCCCAACCCGAAGGACACACGATGAAGTTGACCTCGTTCCGCAAGGCCGCCACCGTCACGGCGATCGCCGCCCTGGTCGCGACCGGCACCGCCGGCTGCAACCGCACCCCCGCCGGAGAGGCGGACCGCCCCACGGTGGTCCTGTCGCTCAGCACCCTGAACAACCCGTTCTTCGTCGAGCTGCGCGACGGCGCCACCGCCGAGGCGAAGAAGCAGAACGTCGACCTCGAGATCGTCGACGCCCAGAACGACTCGGCCACCCAGGCCAACCAGCTGGCGACCGCGGCCTCGACCGCCGACGCCGTCATCCTGAACGCCGTCGACAGCGACGCCGCGGGCCCCGCCGCCAAGGCGCTCAACGAGGCCGACGTGCCCATCGTCGCCGTCGACCGCGCGGTCAACGGTGCGGACGTCGCCTCGTTCGTCGCGAGCGACAACGTCGCCGGTGGCGAGCAGGCCGCCAAGGCCCTCGCCGAGGCGATCGGCGAGAAGGGCGAGGTCATCGTGCTCCAGGGCGTCGCGGGCACCTCGGCCAGCCGCGACCGCGGTGAGGGCTTCACCAAGGGCATCTCGGCCTACCCCGACATCACCGTCGTCGCGCAGCAGACCGCGAACTTCGACCGCGCCACCGCGCTCGACGTGACCACGAACCTGCTGCAGGCGCACCCGAACGCCGTGGGCGTCTTCGCCGAGAACGACGAGATGGGCCTCGGAGCGATCCAGGCGCTCGGCTCGCGCGCCGGCACCGACGTCCAGGTGGCAGCGTTCGACGGCACCGAGGACGGCCTCAAGGCCATCGAGGCCGGTACGCTCTCGAGCACGATCGCGCAGCAGCCCGCCGAGCTCGGCGCCCTCGCGGTCGACCAGGCCGTCAAGGCCGTCAACGGTGGCAGCGGCGACGAGGGCCCCTCGGACCAGGCCGTCGAGGTCATCACCGTCACGAAGGAGAACGTGGGTGACTTCACCGAATGAGTGGTCCTGATGTGAGCGGTCCAGGCGTCGTCGGGACTGCAGGAGGCGCGGGTGCGGTCGGCGCGGACGGTCCGGTTCCGGCCGGCTCGGCCGGCACGGTCGTCGTGGTCGGGTCGATCAACGTCGACCAGGTCGTGACCGTCGACCGCCTGCCCCTGCCCGGCGAGACGCTGATCGGCTCGTCGATGACCCTCTCCCCCGGCGGCAAGGGCGCGAACCAAGCCGTCGCGGCTGCTCGTCGCGGCGCCCGCACCGTGATGATCGGCGCGGTCGGCGACGACGGACGGGCCGACGACGCCCTGCCCCACCTCCGCTCGAGCGGTGTCGACGTCAGCGGCGTCGACACCGTCCCCGGGCCCACCGGCCTGGCGATCGTCAGCGTCGGAGGCGACAGCGAGAACACGATCGTCGTCGTCCCCGGGGCGAACGGTGCCGTCTCGGCGTCGTTCGTCGGCGGGCACGCAGGCGCGCTGGCCGATGCCGCGGTGGTCGTCCTCCAGGGAGAGATCCCCGTGGACGGCATCGCCGCCGCCGTGCAGCACGCCGGAGGGCGCGTGGTGTTCAACCTCGCCCCGGTGATCGACGTGTCGGCGGACGTGGTCAAGGCCGCGGATCCGCTGGTCGTCAACGAGCACGAGGGTCGGCTGCTGCTGGCCGCGTGGGCTGGTTCTGGTTCTGCCTCGGCGTCGGACGAGGAGGCGCGGGTCGACGACGAGTCGGTCGTCGCCTCCCTGCGCGCCCAGGGAGTCACGTCGGTCGTCATGACCCGGGGTGCCGCCGGCGCGATCGTCTCCGACGCGTCGGGCACCGTGCTGGTCGCCTCGCCTCGCGTCGCGGCGGTCGACTCCTCCGGAGCCGGGGACGCCTTCGTCGGCGCGCTCGCCGCCGGACTGGCCGCTGGTGCGTCGTTGCTCGAGTCCGCTCGGGACGCCGTGCGCGTCGGGGCGTTCTCGGTGACGGGCGTCGGCACGCAGGCGTCGTACCCGACGCTCGAGGACGAGCTGCCTGCAGCGGCGCCTGCCGCCCCGACGGAGGGGTCGGCGGATGCCGACTCAGCGGACGGAGAGACCTCGTGAAGCGCGGAGGCCTGCTCAACGCCCAGCTGAACCACGCGGTGAGCGGACTCGGCCACGGCGACCTCGTGGTCGTCGCCGACTGCGGACTTCCCCTGCCTGCCGGAGTCCCCGTGGTCGACCTCGCCGTCGTCCACGGCCTGCCGGCCTTCGCCGACGTGCTGGACGCCCTCACCGCCGACGTGGTGTTCGAGGCCTGCACGGCCGCGGACGAGAGCCACGACTCCCCCGCCGGTGCGCAGATCACGTCCCGCTTCGACGACGTCGCCTACGTCTCGCACGACGAGCTCAAGCGGCTGTCGGGTGGGGCGCGCCTCCTCGTCCGGACGGGCGAGGCGACCCCGTACGCCAATGTCGTGCTGCGCTGCGGCGTCCCCTTCTGAGGCACCTGCTCCCCTCGAACCCCGTTTCCGAAGACGAACCCCGATCCCTGGTGGTTCTTCTTCGGAAACGGGGTTCTTCGGCTTGCGGGCCGACCAGAGCGTGGTGCGACCTCCCGGCCGCCCTCTCACCGGCCGTGATCGAGCCCAGGAGGCGCGGTGCCGGTCCCCGATACCGTCCTGACCAGGCTCTTCGCAGGCCCCCCTTCGGGGGTTACGAGAAGCTGAACGCAGGCTGCGTCGGTATCGGTCGAATGGGCCGAAAGTCAAATCCCTTGTGCACAGGCAGAAGTCAAATCGGATGTCTCAACCCCCGGTTTAGACAATTTTCTCCACACGACTGTGGAATCGAGAAACCCCTGGTCAGCAACAGGTAATTGAACTGAAGTATCTCGTTGTCCACAGCGTGATCCACAGTTC
Source organism: Frigoribacterium sp. SL97 (assembly GCF_026625765.1). NCBI lineage: Bacteria > Bacillati > Actinomycetota > Actinomycetes > Micrococcales > Microbacteriaceae > Frigoribacterium > Frigoribacterium sp. SL97. The sequence goes on along the minus strand of NZ_CP113062.1, from coordinate 358,162 downwards.
TCCCCAGGGTTGTCCGGCGTTGCTCACCTGTTCTCCCCAGAGTTATCCACAGGTGCATTTGCTGTGGAGAACTCGGTGTCCATAAGGTGTACCCGCGCTCGTCAGGGGTGGGTCACGGCGGTTCGGCAGGGGGATGTCGGGGGTCTGTCGTAGAACTGCCCCAAGCGTCTTCGGTGCTGCCCCGCACCCACCCGATTTCTCGCTGGAGGACCCATGTCGATCGCCCATCTCGGTCTCGCTCCCGATGCGTCGAACGCCCGCGATCGAGACCGTGGTGGCCCCGTCAACATGGACCGCGTCCCGCCTCACGACCTGCTCGCCGAGCAGAGCGCGCTCGGCGGCATGCTGCTCAGCAAGGACGCCGTGGCCGACGTCATCGAGACGGTCCGCGGCATGGACTTCTACGTGCCCAAGCACGAGGTCATCTACGACGCGATCCTGGGGCTGTACTCGCACGGCGAGCCCACCGACGTCATCACGGTCAGCGACGAGCTGATGAAGTCCGCCGACCTGTCGAGGGCCGGGGGAGCGGAGTACCTCCACACCCTCACCGGCGTCGTGCCCACTGCGGCGAATGCGGGGTACTACGCGTCGATCGTCGCCGAGAAGGCGGTGCTGCGCCGTCTGGTCGAGGCCGGCACGCGCATCGTGCAGATGGGGTACGCGAGCGAGGGCGAGGTCGTCGACCTGGTCAACAACGCGCAGGCCGAGGTCTACAACGTGGCCGGTGGCGTCCAGACCGAGGACTACGTGCCGCTGAACGAGGCGGTGACGGTCGCGATCGACGAGATCGAGGCGGCCAAGGGTCGCGACGGTCAGATGACGGGCGTGCCGACGGGGTTCGCGCAGCTCGACGCGCTGACGAACGGGTTCCACCCGGGTCAGCTGATCATCGTGGCGGCGCGACCGGCGCTGGGTAAGTCGACGTTGGCGCTCGACCTGGCGCGGGCGGCGTCGATCAAGCACGGGCAGGCGTCGGTGTTCTTCTCACTCGAGATGGGGCGCAGCGAGATCGCCATGCGTCTGATGTCGGCCGAGTCGAGCGTGCCGCTGCAGAACATGCGCAAAGGAACGGTCGACGCGCGGGACTGGACGAACATCGCGCAGGTGCGCGGCCGGATCAACGACGCGCCGCTCTTCATCGACGACTCGCCCAACATGACGCTGGTCGAGATCCGGGCGAAGTGCCGTCGCCTGAAGCAGCAGCACAACCTCAAGCTCGTGGTGATCGACTACCTGCAGCTGATGACGTCGGGCAAGCGGGTCGAGAGCCGTCAGCAAGAGGTGTCGGAGTTCTCGCGTGCCCTGAAGCTGATGGCGAAAGAGCTGCAGGTGCCGGTGATCGCGCTGTCGCAGCTGAACCGTGGTCCCGAGCAGCGTGCCGACAAGAAGCCCGCGATCAGCGACCTGCGAGAGTCCGGTTCGCTCGAGCAGGACGCCGACATGGTCATCCTGTTGCACCGCGAGTCCGCCTACGAGAAAGACAACCCCCGCCAGGGCGAGGCCGACTTCATCGTCGCCAAGCACCGCAACGGCCCCACCGACACCATCACCGTGGCGTTCCACGGCATGTTCTCGCGCTTCGTCGACATGCCCAGCTAGCGAACCGCCTCGCGGACGTCGGGCTCGGGCACGCACTGCAGCCCCGAACTCGTGTTCGCCGCGAGTTCGAGGGCGTGGACCCACGCGGGGTTCACCTGTGGTGTCCGCGAACAGGAGTACGTGAAGAGCAGCAGCACGGCCAGGTGCGACCAGATGGTCTGTCGGCCCTCGCCTACCGGCGGGTGATCAGCTCTGCGCCAGGTTCGTCACCACGTTCAGGACGGTGCCGAAGAAATACGACAGCAGGGCCTTGGGGGGAGTGCGGTGCGTCGGGTGCGGGTGCGGGTGCGGGTGCGGGTGCGGGTGTCGTCGGTGAGGCGCGAGCTGGACTCCTCGCTCGCCAGGTGCTCGGTGCCAGTCGTGTCCTGTGGCCTGCAGGCTCGATAGACGTGCACTAGGGCGTTGAGGCCGGCTGTGCATCAGGCCGCCAGGGGGCCCAGCATCGATGCACGGGCCAGCTCCACGCCCACGCCGACAACGACCCCGATGGCGACGTAGAGGCCCGTCCGTCGGGGGGACAGGAGATGCGGTCGCCCATCGGGGTCCCTCGGTTGTCGGGCCGGTTCGGGGCCGGGGTCCGGTTCGGGGTCGGGTCGGCTTCGATCGAATCAGCTGGCCGACGGCATGGCGTCCGGGTGCAGCACGACCTTCGTCCAGCCCTCATCGCGGGCGTCGAAGGCCCGCGGAGGCGGGCGCGCAGTTCAATGCCCTTTTCGGAGGGGGCGGGCCGCGCCTCCACCTCCACGGTGTCCCGGAGATCGTCGAAGAAGGGTGGGGTGTCGTCGGCACCGAGCACGTCCTGCGGCCGGGCGAGGATCGTGAGGGCCTGCCACCGGGAGCGGGCCCCCTGGGGGGAGCCAGCGCCCTCGCAGGGGCGGCGGCGGCGGTGTCGTCGTCGTCCGACGACACGCGAAGCTCGCCCGGCAGGAGCCATCGGTCGTCTGCGCAACGTCTTTTCGGTGGACTAACTCTTCTTTTTCTGTCAAAGCGAGAAGTCGCGTAGCGGTAGGGGATTCCGCGATTCCTTGTACTTGAGTACAGTCCATATGCTTCTTGATGCCTTTCGACAAGTTGCGAAGCAAGCCATGTACCTGAAACTTCTGCATAGCCACATTATCCTGGATGGGCTTAACTTCGAGATGTAGGGATCGAGTGATACGCGTAACCCTTCCACCGCAAGCAGATCGCTACAGCGCCGCCATTAATGGAGCGCTCTCGGCTTGGTTTCGGTGCGCAACCGTGAGTGCATTTTTAATAAGTGGGGGGCAGTCTGGTGCACTCGTGCTTAGAATTGAATTATCATTACAAGCGAACGCGTTAGTTCCAGCGGGCGAGTACATTTTGAAAGTGCGAACTAGAGCGGTTGGTGAAACTAGTTCGGCCGCAGCTCACTTGATAGCGTCAGCTGCGGGTCCGAAGTTTGCTTCGCAGCATATGGCAGTCGTAGTTCGACAGCACGAATATTCTCTCGGGTCTTCAAGGGTTGACGTAACTCTTTTCTCAGTCGCGGGAGGCAGCCTTCAACGTTTTAGGCCGTGTGAGAGTCCAAGCTCGGCAAGGCTGGAACGCGCGTCGGCTGCGATCATCGCTGACGTGACCGAGGCATGGAGTGCACCAGGTCTCGTCGCCGAGATGACCGTTTATGGCGCACTGATAAGTTTCATGGGAGGCCAACGCATGACTGACGCGGTCGACAAGGTCGGGGCCTTTCTTCCGTTTAAGGCACAAGTGGACACCCGACACGGCGCGATCATTTCACCGGAACTTTTCCTGAAAATAATTGCACCATTCGATGTGCCCATCCCCATGATGACCGCCCTGAATCACCGCGACCTGCGCGGAGGCAATATCCTGATTGGCCCAACTGCCGGTGAGAGCGTCGCGGAATATTTCATCATCGACTTCGATGAGAGCCAAGTCGGCCTTGCTGGGTATGACGCAGCATACCTCGAGGTAGAACGATTCTTTCGCAACTGTGAGGGGCTTGATGCGGGCTCAGTGCGTGGGCTGATAAGTGAAGATGCGGCCACGGTCCAAGCATTAATTGCCCGAGCCGATCTTGCCTCATTTGTTGGCATTCGTGACTCCATTCGCCAAGGCGAGGAACGAGTTTGGGCCAATACCGAATGGGAGCATATTATTCGCCGTCAGTCGATGCTAGCACGAATTGCCGCTTCGCTCATATGGATCAGACGTGATTCGATAGGTCGTAGCGCGAAGGTGACCCTCGCTCTCTACGCAGGATCTCAATGTGCGCTGTTCTTGGAGCGCTATTACGGGCCGTCGCTTGCGGCAGTGCAGACAATGTTCGGGGCCGATGGTAAGGGCCAAGTGCAGCCTTGATTCGCCTGACCCGCCTGGAAAGAGCAGGCTGAGGACAGGGTGGGCCTCTCGCTAGCGCTGAGCCCCAACCTGGAGACCGATCCAAGCTATAAATTGAATCAGGGAGGCGATGCTCGCAATTAAGCCGATCGCAGAGCCCGCCCATATAGACAATTGTCTCGCCACTAACTTCTTTGGTGCCCCTAGGCGTTTGCGAAAACTTAGCGGCAAGTCTTGAAGGGTTTGAGAGAGATCGTCCATTGAGTGAGCGAGCCCGACCTGATTAATCGGATCGCCTTTGCGTGTTTTCCCTCTTTCTAATTCCTTGGCGGTCACCCAGCGCTCTGATTGTGTCAGTAACGGCTTATTGGTCCCGAGTGAAGCACGAAAAAATGTCATTTTGTACTCAGTAAGGGCTCCATATGTCCTTGAAACTTGATTAACAGAAGACTCGGTTAGTTTGATGAGACCATCGTTAATGCGTGTAGACAAGAGCCCTGGCGTTTCTTCCTCCAACTCTCGCCACATGGTCTCCTCGATATCGGCATCATGCGGGCGGCTGTGGCCACCGATTAGTTGATATGAGTGCGCCTTTGCATCCCATCGCACTAAATATCGATCGACCAGCCCCCACCCGAATTTTCCTTTGATAAGCACTTGAGCAATCTCGGCCCGACGAATCGGCGTCGCCTGCGGCCAACCTAGCCGGGCGCTTTCCATGGCCGTCGCAAGAATTGGCCCGTTCAAGGGGCCGCCTTGCGACTGAACTATGGGGATGTTTCTCTGCCAGCCGTCGAGAATTGGTTTAGAGCTCCGAGCATATTCAGCGCTGCTCAAGAGGAAGTACGAGGCCTGTTCCGAAACAGGCTCAAATGTCCCGTCCGCCGTTGCCGCGGGCCGGACAATCCCGAAAACCGTTAGCAGGGCAATGAGCGCCTCGAAGTACTCTGGACTGCAGTCGCAGTCTTCTGCCGAAACCGGCCGATTGGTCGAGGCAGCAATTCGGGCCAAGACATCAGCAAGCATTTCGGGGACGTTGCTCATAGTCTTTGAAGCTTATCGGCCTCTCCGCCACACGGCTTACTACAGGTGACAAGTGATTCTGCATTCATCAGGCGCCGCTGGGTCGACTGGACGGCTGTCGGTTCGCTTAGCCCCTGCACCAAAAGGTCCGAACAAATGCCGGCTGACTGCAATCTCAGAGAGCAGCAGCTAAGCCGCCGGCCGTCGCCTCTCCAGAAGGCCAACGACCGACAGACTGAAAGAACTCCGTAGCGTCTGCCGTGTCCTTAAACTCGAGCAGGTTTCCGACCTTGCTGGCGAGAACGTCTCGTACCTCGGCCGGCGTTGCAAAGAAGAACTCCTTGCGGCTGTTGGCCTGATTCAAGGCGCGAGGGGCGAAGTGCCGGTGAAGTTCCGTTTCTAGAGAGACTGCGTCCTCGGAGAAATAGATCGTGTGGATGTCGAAGCGGAAAGGGACCGAGGCGCCGCCGAGCTCGTGCACCCGGTCGGCGGGTTCGAGGCGGCGCGTGAGACCGATCTTGACGACACCCTCGCCGAAGGCTCCTCGGTTCGAAATGACGTAGACGTAGCCGGCTCGAATGTTCGCCGCTCGGTAGTCGTTGTCGACGATGGCCTGGTCGATGGCAGCAAGTCGTAGCTCGAGGTCGGCATCCGACGAGCCACTGGCTTGCAGCTGGCCGATCGTCTGCATCAACAGCGTGCGCTCCTTGTCAAGCTGGGCGCGCTGTTCTTTCAGTTCTCTCTCGACCCGCGCCTCCTCGCGGAGGCGTGCCCGCTCTTCGCGCTGTTCCTCTTTCTCTTCCTGCTTCTTCATCAGCCAGTCGGCCGTCAGCTCGATCTCCTCGATCCTGAGGCCGTGATAGGCGTCGCTTATGTGCATCGCCATCATGCTGCCGAGCTTGGCGATCGCTGCTCGTGATGCCTCCAGCCGCTTCTTGGCGGTGTGCACGTTGCCCAACTTGAGGGTGCGGATGCTGTTCTCCGCCTCAGCGTTATACGCACGCAGCATGAGCTTGGCAAGGTCGTCGCTCATCTTGCGACCCTTGGCGAGAGAGTTGTCGAAGGTGAAGAGGTTCGACTTCTCGATGGCCTGCCCGTCGCGGACGAGGGCGGCCGACCTTCCTTCGACGTCCTTCAATCTCGGCAGGTAAGCCGTCGCATCCTCGAGCGGGTGGTGGTACCTGTAGATGCCGACTTCCTGCAGCACCTGCTCGTCGTCGAGCTCGACAGTGGCTGAGGTCACGGGGTTGCATGCGGCTTGTGCAGCCACTCGCTGGTCGGCGGCCAGGTTGCTTTCGGCCAGCTGCCGAGCCAGATCAGCCTTTTCCGCGAGCAACGTCGCGACGCGGTCCGATGGGGCTGAGTCATTCGGGGCAGGCGGGTCGTCGGGTGTCTCGGGTGCACTCAGCCGTTCAGGCGCGAGACTCTCGAAGATCGTGCTGATCGCGACCGGGGCCACACCGACGGGTTCTGACGCTGGTGTCACCTCGTCGAGCCACAGTTGCCAGCCGTCGGGGACCGGAGGCCAGTCAACAGGAGGCACCCATCCGGCGGGGGGCTTCCAGCCCGACGGTACGGGCGGCCAGCCCGGGGGAGGGTTGAACCGACGCTCGTCGCCGCTCACGACCTACGCACGCCCGCCGTGTCGATGGCGGTGAGCGCCGACGGGTTCTTCGCCACAGCGGCACCGAGGTGTTGCAAGGTGGCGAGAGGGACGACGCCGCTGAGGTCGATCTCCATGAACGTGTCACGGGGTGCAGCGACAGCGACCAGCGGGATGAACTTCTGGCGGCCGGTGGCCGGGTCGTTCGCCTCAGGGCCGATCTGGGCGGAGATGGCCTTGATCAGCCCTCTCCGGTCAGCCTCGAAAATCTCGTGAAGGGATCGGAGGGCCACTTGGTGCAACGCGCTCGCGTAACGCTCGTTGGCGGCCGTCTTGGAGAGCTGGGTCTCGACGACCTCATCACTGGCCTTGACGTAGCGGAATCCTTTGATAATCCGGAGGGCGTCCGGGGCGGGCACGGTCACACGCAGCGTCAACTCGGCGGTCGTGGGATCGAACTCGGCCTCGTGCTCGACGGGGAAAGCATCCGGGTAGAGCGAGTTCGCCAGCACGATGCCGACGTACTCCTGCACTGCGTCGACTGCGCCGTAGCCAAGGCCGGCGATCAAGGTGTCGATCGAAGAGTTCTGCTCGGCAACCTCGGCCTCTCGGACCGCGCAGGCCGCGTCGTAGCGTTCCCGCTCTGCTGCCAGGAGGTTGATGCGTCCTTCTTCGAGGGTGGCGTGTTCCTGAGCCTGTTGAGCGTCCTGGGTAGGAATCCAGTCACGGTAGGCGGCCCACTGTCCCCAAGCCTGCTCGTACTCCGCCCGAGCCCGCTGCTGCGCCTCCTCGAACTTCTTCTTCTTGCCGAAGAGGCCTGTGGGTGCCGGCGGTTCGATGAACACCGGAGCCTCGGGGACCGGGGTCGGGAGCGGCGCCGGGCGAGGGGTCTCGAGGTCCCAGCGAGGGAAGGGCGGGTGCACCGCTCGAACCTTGAGGCCCTCCAGGTCGACGTAGTCGTCCAAGTCGAGGGTCAGGGCGAGCAATCCGTCGATCTCGTCGTACTCGAGGGCCAAGTCCTCGTTGAGCTCGTCGACCTCGGCCTGCCGCATCTCGACGTACGCGGCTTTCGCCTCGCGCTCGTACCGCTTACGTTCGGCCTCGTCGGCACGGGCCATTGCAGCGTTCGCCCGCTCTTGCTGAGCCCGCGCACGGACTGCCTGCGCGCGAGCCTGCGTCTGTGCTCGAGCGGCCGCGTTGGCACGGGCCTGCGCCAAACGCTGTTGGTGCTGCACTTCTGCCAGGAATCCGCGTCGGCTTGCCATGTTCTTTCCCCATCGCTAATTGAACGAATCTCACTGTAGTGAACGTGAGCGGTCGTCGAGAGCGAATCCGTGGGCGAAGGCGGGTGAGGCTGAGGTGCATTCAAGTCTTGGTCGTGATCAGCCTTAGAGTCCGGACATGAAGGACAAGCTTCCCCCTGCTCCCAACCTCTCCGGTCCTGAGGGAACGAAGAAGCCCCTCGGGTGTGGCGCGATCTCAGGACTCGGCTGCTTGGGGGTGGTGGTCGTCATCGTTCTCATCAGTGTCTTCTCGACCCTCGGTGGCGACGATGACGAGAGGACGGACGATGTGGAGGTCGCGTCATCTCGCTATACGCAAACTTGGAGCCAGAGCTTCGCCGAGACGAGCTGCAACGAATGGAACCTCGAGATGACTTCTGCGCAGCAGTTCGCTGCTGCAGCCGACATTCTCACGTCGGCTCGCAACAAGATCGACGGCGGCGTGGGTCTACCGCCCGATACTCTGACCAGTGAGTTCCAGGCCGGCGTCACCAACGTCTGCATCATCCCCACGATGACGCTTACGGACGCGACCTTCGGGCTTTATACGACTGAGCCACGTTTCCACCCCTGACGGACGCCCACAGGGGGATCTACTTCAGAGCCGAGAGAGCAGTTCGGTTTTCTTGGCCTCGAAGTCTTCGTCCGTGATGACGCCTGCATCCCTGAGGCCCCCCAGCTGCTTGAGCAATTCAATGACGTCAACGGTTGGAGCAGACGTGGCAGCCGGGGTCGGCGACACGGCCAGAGCGTCCCGCGAAAGCCGCGCAGTCCGAGGTGGACGAGGCGCCGGCGAGCAGCGAGTGAGCGCTACGAGAACACAGGCCGTGCCCGCTCCCTAGGCTGAGCAACACCTGTCGTCCACGCCTACTCTGGTCTGCATGACCGACGTGCCCGCCCGCACCCGTTTCGCCACCGTCGACGCCGAGCGCTCGGTGGCCTTCGCCGAGGTCGACCTCGAGGCTCCGGGGGAGCAGCAGGTCGTGGTGCGCATCCGGTACACGGGGGTGTGCGCGACCGACACGCACGGGTGGGCGTCCGGCGGCCTCATCCCGGCCGCGGTGTTCGGCCACGAGTGGACCGGCACCGTCGTCGCCGCCGGCAGCCGGGTCACGACCGTCGCCGTGGGGGACCGCGTCGTCGCCAGCGTCGGCCCGCCCTGCGGCACCTGCGCCATGTGCCGCGCCGGACACCCCGACCACTGCGACACCGCCTTCGCCGAGGCCAACGGCATCTCGCCCGACGCCCCCACCCACGGAGCCTTCGCCCAGCACGTCACCGTCCACGAACGCCGCGTCCAGCGTGCCCTCGACGGCCTCACCGACGAGCAGCTCGGCCTCGTCGAACCCACCGCCGTCACCTTCCACGCCGTCCGCCGCGCCGGCCAGCGCCTCGGCGACGTCGTCGTGGTCCAGGGCGCCGGCCCCATCGGCCTGCTCACCGCCCAGCACGCCCGCCACGCCGGAGCCGGAGCCGTCGTCCTCGTCGAGCCCATGGAGGCGCGGCGCGAGACCGCCCGCCGCCTCGGCTTCACCGACGTCCACGAACCCGGCGAGCCCTTCCGCGCCCGCGTGCTCGAGCTGACCGACGGACTCGGCGCGGACGTCCTGTACGAGTGCACCGGCGCCTCCTCGCTGTTCCAGTCGAGCGCCGAGCTGGTCCGCCGCGGCGGCACGCTCGCCCTGCTCGGCTACCCGATGACCACCTCGGAGGTCTCGTACGGCGACTGGCAGAGCCGCGAGCTGACCGTCGTCGGCAGCCTCGCCTACACGCACTCCGACTTCGTCGGTGCGATGCGCGCGCTCGCCGACGGCTCGGTCGACGCGGGGCCGCTCATCACGGGGACGGTCGGGCTCGACGAGCTGCCGGGGTTGCTCGTGGAGCTGGACAGCGGGGAGACGCAGCACGCGAAGGTGCTCGTCGCCCCCAACGGCTAGACCGCCGTCGGGACCGACACGAGGAGGCGCGGTGCGCGACGATCGCGCACCGCGCCTCCTGCGGTCGGTCCGGGCTCCGCCCGCGGCGTCACCGCTTGATGATCGGGTCCACCTGCTTCTTCATGCCGTCGACCATGCACGTGCCGAGCGTGGAGCCCATGCTCGACCACTGGTCGCGGGCGTTATTGAGGTACGACCCCGACCCGAAGGCGTCGATCGAGTCGACCACCCACTGGACGCCCTGACTGCCGGCAACGCTCTTCTCGGCCTTCAGCTTCGGGTAGGCGAAGTTGATGGCCTTGTTCGCCAGGGCCGCCCCGCCCTTCGTCCCGAACTTCGCGGCGATGTTGCTCTCGGTCAGCTTCGGCCCGTGCGCCCAGCTCGAGATGCAGTCGGCGTACATGGCCGGAATCCCGGTGGTCGCCGTGACGATCGCGGTCACCCGGTCGTACTCGTCGAGACCCTTGCCCGAGACGCCGACGGCCTTCAAGCCCGTCGACACGAGCGACATCGCCGTCCCGAGCACCTTGAGCAGCGTCGCCTCCATCAACATGATGCCGGTGAGCACCACGGCCCCCAGGGCGATCGTCCGCTGGGCGACGCTCGACAGGCCGTTCACGATCTTCTCGCCGACGCTCGGCGTGTGGACGTCGGCCGTGACCGACCGGTCGCCCGTCATGACGACCCAGGACGTCTCGTTCTCGGTCTGGTCGGTGCCCGACCAGCTGTTCAGGTGGCCACCCGCCGGCACGTCGGCCTGCATCTGCACCACCGTTCCGAGGACGTACTTCGACGGGTCGTTGTCGCAGTTCGGGCCGTTGGCCGCCGCCACCCGGGCGCCCAGCGAGAGCGTCGCGCACTTGGTCCGCAGGAAGATGCCGACCACGGGGGAGGAGCCGTCGGTGGGGATCGTGACCGTCTGCGGGCCCACCGGCAGGTCGTACCCGAGCGAGCCGTAGTCGGTCAACCCGATCGTGACGGTGCTGCCGGGGCGACCCCACAACGGCGGGCAGCCGCCGTCGTGCGCGATGATGTCGGCCCAACCTCCGTCGTCGAGGTCGGAGAGGTCACCGAAGCGGTTGCCCGTGCGGAGCACGTTGTCGTACCGCCCGTCGGGCTTCTGGACGTGGACGTAGACGGCCAGGGGGACGCAGTACTCGATCCGGACGTCGGACATCGGGGTCCCGATGACCGATCCGTCGCGGCTCAGCATCGTGTAGAGGCGGCCGTCGGCTGCCCGGACTCCCTGGGGCCACCGCACCGTGTCCTCGGACGTCGGCCGGCCGACCGAGGCGATCGCCCGGACGGAGGACGGCGTCGGCGTCGTCGATCGGAGGACGACCGTCTCACCCCAGACCCCGGAGTTGTTCGGGCAGACGACCCGGCTCGAGTACTTGGCCGAGTAGTCGAACGACGTCTGCGTCGTGCCACCCTGCGGGTAGCTGAACTGGATCGGGCGGCACGTGTCCGACCAGTAGTCGGCGGCGATCGACACGCGGTCGGCGGGGGCGAACTCCATGTAGAGGACCGGGCCACGCGACGAGCCGTCGGTCCCCGCGTCGGCGACGGCCTCGAGGCCGTCGACCAGTGACCACCGGATCTCGGCGACCGTGGTCGCCGGTGCGACGTCGTCCGTGTTGCGGTTCACCTGCAGCGACCCGTACTCGACCTTGTCGGCCCGCTCGGCGCGGACGATGGCGGTCCCGATGAACCAGTCCGTCTGGGTGACGACGGACTTGAAGCCCTTCGTCACCGCCCGGTCCACCGACGGGCCACGGCTGCCGCAACGCAGCTCGTCGATCGAGGTCGAGTCGCCGTCGGCCACGTTGGTGAAGGTCGTCGGCGTGTAGGCCGGCACCGTCTTGTCGGCGCTGATCGGCAACGCCGTGCTCGTCGTGACGGCGACGCAGCGCACGACGCCGTAGTTCACGCCGATGACGAGCTGCGCCTCCGCGGGGGTCGGCACGACGAAGGTGCGCGTCGCGGTGCCCGCGGCACCCGACCGTCCACCGGCCGGGGCGTCGCCAAGGGTCGTGAGCGCGAGCGGGTCCTCACCGGTGCGCTTCACCGGATCGAAGTCGCTCGTGCGCCAGTCGAGGAGGTAGGTGCCGTCGTCGGGCGTCGCCCTGACCGTCACCGTCGAGCCGGGCACGTAGCCCGCCGTGCCGTCGCCCGTCGTGCAGGTGCCGTCGTAGGGCTTCAGGTAGCGGCTCTCGCCGGGGCGCTCCGACGCGATGATCGCCTGCGTGCCACCGTCGCCGGGACGGATGTCGACGACGCTGCACTCGGCCGCCTTGAACGTGGCACTGACCTTCTGGTCGCCGGTGACGGTGGTCGTGTAGAAGCCACGACCGAGCTCGTCCGCCGTCGCCCCGTCGACCGTGTCGACGACGTAGGGCGTGCCGCCGTTGCGGCGGGCCTGGCCGACCGTCGTCACGGGCGTGATGGCCAGGTCGACGACCGTGCCCACCGCGTAGCGCGGTTCGCCGTTCGCGAGCTGCTCGAGCTCGTCGGCGGTCGGCGTGCGGGGGTCGGTGCAGTTGGGCTTCGTCAGGGCCTTGACCGTGCCCTTGGCGTAGTACTGCTCGGTGTAGGCGAAGGCCGGGTCGGTCTTCGCCACGATGTCGCCCCGCGGCGTGACCTGGAGCGTGTGGCAGACCGGTGCGTACCGGGTCGTGAACGAGAGGGACTGGAACGCCGTCACCGTGAAGCGGTACTCGTCGCTGGTCGCGACCCCCTGGCCGTCGAGGTACCACCCGGCGAACCGATAGGGGGCCGCGACGGGCTCGTGACGCGCCGTCACCGACGCACCCGTGACGAACCCGGTACGGTCGCCCCGTCGGCAGACGGTCGACGGGTCGCCCGTCACCGTGCTCTGGTAGGCCGTGATCACGATGCAGTCCTTCGGCGTGACCGACGAGACCACGGAGGCGCTGGGCGCGTCGTCCGCGGAGGTGAAGCGCACCGACACGTCGAGCTTCGTCGACAGCGACGAGCTGGTGGGCAGCGGGACGGTCAGGGTGCAGCGACCCACCGACACGTCGGCGGTGCAGCTCGCGGAGCCGAGGCGCACCTCGACCGACCCCTTCGGCGCCAGCGAGCCGCCGGTGCCCACCTTCCAGCCGAACGTGACGGGGGTGCCCGAGACGACGGCCGACAGGTCGGGCGAGCTCGACCAGTCGAGCGTCGTCTGACGGGCCGAACCCGTGACGGTCACGCCGTCGACGGCGCCCTCGTGGTCCGCGTCGCCCGAGTATCGGACGTCGAGCGTGTTGCGCCCCGTGACGATCGTCTCGGCGGGCAGGGCGCAGAGGCCACCCGCGGCCGGAACGGTGCAGCTGAGGCCGGACGGCGAGGCCGTGACGGTGATGGTGCCCGACGGGTTCGGGGCGACGTCCGGGGTGACGTTCGACACCGACGGCGACACCGTCAGCGGTCGCCCGCTCGCGAAGACCGTGCCGGGCAGTTCGAGCCGGACGGTCGTGCGGGCCTTCAGCACCGAGACGGTCGTCGAGGCCGAGGTGGGCCCGTAGAGCACGCCGTCACCGGCCACCGAGACGCTGGCGGTGAGGTCCGCGGCGCTGAGCACCTCGGTCGTCACGCGTCCGGTCAGGTAGGGCGACGTGGCCGGGAAGGTGGCCCGCTCGAGCAGCAGCGTCGACTCCATGCCGCCGATGACGACGGTGGCCGGGGCGAGCATCAGCGGGGTCAGCGAGCGGTCGGCCGGACGGAGGCGCACCTCGAAGGTCGCACGGGTGCCGACCTGCATGCGACCGGTCGCGGCGATCTCGAGCGCCGCGGGGGCGGGCGCCGTCGTCAGCGTGACCGGAGTGCTCGACGCGGTCCAGGGGCGCGAGCCGTACGAGACCGACGCGACCAGGTCGACCCGTCCGCCGAACGGGCGGGTGACGTCGAGCGTGCCGGACAGGACCGTACCCACGGGGGACAGCGTCACGGTGCCGAGCCGGGTCCGGCTGTCACCGGCGACCACGGCCACCGTGGCCTCGGTCCCGGCCGGGATGCCGAAGCCTCCGCCGGGAAGGGCGCTCGCGGTGACGGTCACCGGGACGGCGACCCCGGCGACGTGGGGGCCGTCGCCGACGGTCAGGGCGAGCTGCGGGGCGGGCGGTGCCGACCAGGTCGTGACGGCCGGCGCGGACGTGATCGGCTCGACGCCCACCACCGAGGCGAAGCGTGCGACGGCCGTGTACCGCCACGCGCCGGGCTGCCGCTCGACGACGTCGAGGGTGCCCGTCAGGCCGCCGGCGAGGTCGACCCGGTCGACGAGCTCGGCCGTGCCCCCGGGCAGGGCACGGTAGACCGAGAGGCTGTCCACCGCGTAGGCGGGGGCGCCGCCGATGGTCGCGGTGAGCCGGGTGGTCGAGTCCAGGGTCGCGGTCGTCGGTGCCGTGAGGGTCACCGTCGGGTCGAGGACGGGGGCGGTGGGCTGCGCGACCACGTAGGTCACCCCGAGCCAGGTCTGGTCGCCGGCGTACTCGATCCGGTTCGAGTGGATGCCCTCGAGCACGGCCACCGGGACGTGGGCACTGCCGTCGGCGGCGACGGTGCCGCGCCCGACGACCCGGTCCTCGCTCGTCACCGTGATCGCACCGGTCGGCGCGGGCAGACCGCGGACGGGCACGTAGGAGGAGTCGAGGTGAGCCGTCCCGGCGGCGGGGTCACCCGACCAGGTCCAGGGCTGGTGTTGCGGCCAGCGCTTCGCGACGACCTGCGAGTCGGAGTCCTTCGACGAGCGGGCCGAGCCCGCGAGGCCGCTGTACTCGGCCCGCCAGTCGTACGTCCCGGCGACCGTGGCCCCGGTGTAGCTCAGGTACGCCTGCCCGTTCGAGACGTCGACGCTGCGGACGACGCGGCCGTCGAGGGAGAAGGTCACCGCGCCTCCGGTGACCTTCGAGCCGTCGGCGGTGCGCACGTCGGCGACGAGTCCGACGGAGTCGCCGACCACGGGCGAGGGCGTCTGAAGCGTCAGGTCGGTGACGGTGTCGGCGAGGGCGACGTCGACGCCCGAGAACTCGGAGCCGGTGCCGTAGTGGCTGTCGGTGTCGGGCACCTCGAAGATGAAGTCGTGGTGGCCCGCCTTGAGCTTGCCCGTGAGGTCGACGACGACGGTCGCCTTCCCGTCGATGACCGAGAACGGGGTCGACGCGACGGGGCCGGAGCGCTGGTCGATCATCTCGAGCACGAAGCCGTCGCCGTCGGCGTCGCTGGTGAACGAGAAGGTCACGGTGTGCTCGTCACCGAACGTGATCGAGTCCGACGGCGAGTGGACCGCCCGGTAGTCGTAGTCGAGACGCGCGCGCTGGAAGTCGGCGGTGACGGTCTGCTCGCTGCCGGCGTAGGTCGCGTCGGCCGGGACGTACACGAAGCGCAGGTCGACCGAGGTGCTCCCGAGCTCCTTGGTCGGGAGGAAGAAGGGGAAGGCCGAGTCGGCCAGGTCGAAGTCCGTGACCTCCACGTCCTCCGTCGCGGGGTCGTGGTCGTCGCGGAAGACCTCGACGGTGCCGGTGGGTTCGTCGGTCGTGCCCTCGGCCGCGACGTCGATCGCGAACTCCTGGTCCTCGCCGAGCGTGGCCACGCCCAGCTGCAGCACGTCGACGGTGGTGGCGATCGGGGCCGGGGCGGCCCGGGCGACCGACGGGGCCGGCGCGGGTGCCGGTGCCGGCGCGGCGGCCGGTGCAGGAGGCGCGGCCGGGGTGGGGACCGTCGGTGCGGCAGCAGGCGCGGGTGCGGGTGCGGGGGCGGGTGCGGCGGCGTCGGTGGGGCTCGTCGCCGCGGCGGCGGGTCCCGACGTCGGCTGCGGGGTGACGGCGGGAGCCGTGGTCGGCAGGTCGGCCGGACCGGTCGACGAGGTGACGGGGGCCTCGGCCGCGGAGGCGCTGACGGCGGGCATGAACGGCACCATCAGGGCGACGATCGTGACGACGGCGATCGGGCTCGCCTTCGTCCACGGGTGACGCAGGACACCGGTCAGGCGCCCCGGGACCCGAGGACCGCCGCGTCGGTCGACGCGCACGTCGTCGAGGGGGAGCAGGACGGCGAAGACGCTGCCGACGACGACGAGGAACAGGGCGACGAGGCCGACGAGGGCGAGCGTGCCGAGTGAGGTCTGCGCCGTCGTGGCGGTGGGGGCCGCGAGGACCACCTCCCCGAGGGCGGTCAGGGCGGTCGACACCGCGCCGACCGCGACGACGAGTCCCACCACGGCTGCGGTGCGGGTCCGGAGCGTGGTGACCGCCCGGCGGAGCAGCGACCGCAGCGAGTCCGGGTGCGACAGGGACGCCGGCAGGGCCGTGATCGTCAGGCCCACCGCGACGAGCACCGGCGCGAAGGGGATCGCGAGGAGCAGCGTGCGGCGGATCGTCCGACGCGGGGCGGACCGCAGTCGCAGCACCCCCGCCGTGACCAGGGCGCCCAGGCTGAGGGGCAGGGCGACGAGCGCCCCGACCAGGACGGCGAGCACGAGCAGCAGCTCGACCGCGAGGAGGCGCGGCAGCGACCGGAGCGCGTGCGTCAGACCCCGACGCAGGGTGCGTCGACCCCCGGCGGTCGACTGCGAGATCGTCGACGAGACCGCCAGGACGGCCGTGACGACGGTGAGTGCGGCGACGCCGTACTGGACGGCTCGCACCACGAACGACGTCGTGACCAGGGCCGAACCCGAGGCCTGGGTGACGTCGCCGGTGATCAGACCGACGATGAGCAGGGCGAGCAGTTCGAGCAGGACGGCCGCGGTGACGACGACCAGGGCGAGGACGACTGCCCGGAGCAGGAGGCGGGGGCGGAGGACCGCGCGGGCACGGGTGCCGAGCGGGCGCAGGCGGGCAGGGAAGGATGAAGCCATGGCGGGGGTGTCCTCGACGGTCGAGCGCTTCGGGAGCGCGCCAGACGGAGACGACGGGTGAGCCCGGCACCACCTCCACACGGTGGTTCATCTGGATACCGAACAGTATCGAGATGGTCGAGGGCGCGACAATCGGCCCGGTACCCCCAGTAAGGAGGGGGTCAGTCGTTGTCGGGCACGCAGGCGTAGTCGTCGCCGAAGGCCTCGGTGACGCGGCGGATGGCTTCGGGTGTGCCCCACTGCTCGACGTCCTCGCAGGCGTGGTCGGCCCGGGACGCGTACATGCCGAACGCCCCGACGTCGACGTAGCCGTAGTCGTAGCGATCCGAGGGGCGTCCGCCGGCGCCGGGCTCGTCGGGCAGGTCGATGACGAAGCCGTCGGGGAAGCGCAGCTCGACCCCGTGCGGTGCACAGGCCGGGAGGGTCTCCGTCGTGAGGTCGGCCACGATCACCGGCTCGTAGGTCGTGCAGTACGGGAGGCGCGCGTCGGACCCCGACAGCACGAGCGGCACGTCCGGGTCGGCCCGCACCGCGAGCACCAGCAGCACCGACACCACGAGCAGCGCGGTGACGATGCCGGCGAGGACCTTCATGAGGTGAACCTACCGCCGGATCGACGTCGTGCGATCGCGAATGGAGCGGTGTTCCTGGGCATCACGTCAATCGACTGGCATCGACCGGCGCGAGCGTCCTAGCGTTTTCCCGACCGATCAGTACCGAGATGAAGGAGCAGTGCTTCTCGTGACGAACTGGCTCCGCGCCCTCGCCCCGCTCGCCCTGACCACGATCGCCCTGGTCGTCTTCTTCACGGCCGACCACACCGTCGGGATGCTCCTGATCGTGGCCGCCCTCGCCTCGGCGTTCCTCGTCGGCACGGGCGCCGGTCAGCCGAACCGCGCCTCCTGGGCCAGGCGTCAGGCCGCGACGTCGAAGACGACGACCCGGGCGGACGCGTCGCCGAGGTAGCTCGCCACCGGCTGGTGCGAGGGGTGCGGCAGGTAGCCGTCGCGGGCCGCGGCGTCACGGAAGCGCACCACGAGCATCCAGTCGAAGCCGGCCTCGAGCTGCTCGGGGCTGAAGCTCTCGCCACTCGACACCGACAGCACGCCGTCGATGCCGGTCAGGTGCTCGGTCGACAGCCGCGTCGCCTGCTCGGCCACGTCGGCCGGGGCCCCCTCGGCCCACTCGACCAACACCACGTGCACGATCTCGTCCGTGTCGGCCATCCGCGCATCCCCTCGTCGTCGCCGCTCGCCGCGGCAGGTCACCCGATCCTGACACGGGCGTCGTCCCGGCGGTCGGCCCGGGCGACCACCGCACCACGCGAGAACGCAGGAGGCGCGGGTCACGCGACCCGCGCCTCCTGCGTTCCCGGCGTCGCGGCCTAGCGGCGGACGGCGTCGATCTTCAGCATGCGCGCGATGACCGAGTCGAGCTGGCTGTCGTCGAAGATCTTCTTCCAGTCGTCGCGGACGATCGACTCGCGGCCGTAGTCCATGGCGATGTGGCAGGCGTCGCTGAACGGGTTCGAGCCGCGCAGGCCGTTCGTCAGCGCGATCCAGGTGTGGCCGTAGAGCATCGCGCGAGCGGCCTCGTAGGGGACCCCGACGCCGTCGACGGTCTCCTCGAGCGCCTCCTTCAGGAACGCCCCGATCATGCAGGCCATCGTCTCGACCAAGGTCGGCTCGAGCACGGCCAGCTGCTTGACCGTCACGTAGTGCACGGCGATGACGGGTGCGTAGATCGTCGAGATGACCTGCGTCATGAGCTCGCGGACGGGCGAGTCCTCGGCCACGCCCTCGAGCGCGGCGACGACCTCCTGCGGGGCGGCCACGCCACCGAAGGTGTCGGCCCACTCCTCCTTCGTGGTGCGCTCGAGGAACACGCTGGGGTGGCAGGGGTGCGCCACCGCGTAGTGGATGTCCTCGCGCACGGCGAGCAGGCCCGCGTACGCGGCCGCGGGGTCGAGGGTGAGGATGACGGCGCCGGTCTTCATCGCCGGGACGACCTGCTCGGAGACCTTGCCGAGCACCACGTCGGGCACGGCCAGGATGACCACGTCGGCGTCCGCCACGGCCACGTCGGTCGCGGTGACCGAGCGGCCGAGCGACTCGATCAGCTCGACGCCGGCGGGCGACGCCTCGCTGTAGAGGGTCGTGTACGCGCTCTTGGCGAGGTTGTTCGAGACGCGCTGGCCCATCTTGCCGCCGGCGCCGATGACGGCGACGGTGACGTCGGACGAGCCCTGGCCGTCGGCGTACGTGACGGTGCTCTCGGGGGCGGTCGTGTCGAGGGTGTCAGTCATTGTTCTTGCTCCTTAGTTCAGAGATGGTTCGTGTCGTCCACTCGGCTTCGAGCCGCGTGGTGGTCTCGGGATCGCCCTGCCAGGGCAGCCAGTGCTCGACGACCTGGTTGACGGGGCTGGTGCCGCCGTCGCGGGCGTCGAGCGCGGCACGGATGCCGTCGTAGTCGAGGCGGCCCTCGCCGAGGGGCGTGCTGGTGAGCGCGAAGCCGACCCAGCCGTCCTTCCGTGAGAAGGCGAAGTCCTTGACGTGCCAGTTGGCGACGAACGGCAGGCAGCGCGCGGTCACGTCGGCCGGGTGCTCCAGGTTCGCGACGGTGTTGGCCGGGTCGAGCACGATGCCGAGCCGCGGGCTGGCGACCGCCCGCACGACGGCCACGAGCTCGGTCGAACCGACCTGCTCGTAGGTCTCGAGGGCGAGGGTGACCCCCGCCTCCTCGTACTCGGGCAGCACCTCGCGCAGCCGGCGCTCGGTCTCGGCCGCGTCGGGACGGTCGTCGCCCGCCGTCCACATGCTGCGGACCAAGGAGGCGCGCAACGCGACGGCGAGGCGCAGCCACGTCCGCAGGACGGTCGGCCCGGTGCCCCGGGTGCCGAGTTCGAGCGTCAGCCCGAGCTCGTCGGCGAGGTCGCGCAGCGCGGCGAGCTGCTCGTCGGTGTAGCCGGTCAGGGCCTCGTAGTCGCAGATCTGGAACAGCCGGACGCCCTGCGCGGCCGTGTCACGCAGCATGTCGTCGAGCGTCATCGGCTGCGGGACGAGGTCGCTGCCCCGCCAGAAGTACGCGTAGGTGCTGAGGCCGATCACGAGGCCACCTCGTCCCGGCGTGCGGCGTCGGGGGCCGGCGTCTCGTCGAGTGCGGGTGCCTCATCGAGCGCGAGTGCGAGCGCCTCGTCGAGGATGCGCTCCACCGCGGAGGCGTCGTGGGCGAAGCGACCGAGGAACAGCCCACGGACCTGGCCGCCCAGACCGGTCAGCAGCCCCGGACCGGCGCTGCCGCCGTAGATCACCCGGCTGCCGGCGCGATCGGCCAGCCCGGCGAGGTGGTCCTCGACGGCCGCGACCACCGCGGTGATGTGGCCCGCGGACGCCGGCACCGGTGCGCCGATCGCCCAGAGCGGCTCGTACGCCACGACGAGGGCACCCGGGAGGCGGGCCTCGTCGGCTGCCGCCAGGGCGAGGTCGATCTGCTGCGTCACCTCGAGCGCGGCGAGGGCGGGCGACGTCTCGTCGGCCTCGCCCACGCAGAGCAGCGGAGTGATGCCGTGGCGCAGCGCCGCCGCCGTCTTGGCCGCGACGACCGCGTCGTCCTCGTGGAAGAGCGTCCGCCGTTCGGCGTGGCCGATCTCGGCGAGGGTGCAGCCGATCTCGGCCAGCTCGGCGCCGCTCACCTCGCCCGTGAAGGCGCCCGAGTCGTCGGTCGCGAGGTCCTGGGCACCGAGGCGGACCGAGGTGCCGGCCAGCGCCTCCTGCACGGGGACGAGCGACGGGAACGTCGGCACGACGAACAGGTCGACGACGCCCCGCCGGACGGCCGGGTGGCGCCGCGCGATCTCGGCCACCTCGGTGCTCCACGCGAGGGTCCTCGCGTGCGAGAAGTACATCTTGAGGCTCACCCCGATCGTGAAGCGGGCCGGGGAGGGCCGGACGGGGGCGGTCACCGGATCGCTCACGCCGCGTCGATGCCGACGCGCTCGCCCGACCCGTCGTAGCCACAGATGGCCGCGACCTTCTCGGCCGAGGCGCTCGAGGTGTCGAAGCGGTAGGTGAGGAACTCCTTCGCCAGGCGGCGCATGAGCTCGACGCCGATCACGCGCTGGCCCATGCAGAGCACCTGGGCGTCGTTCGAGAGGACGGCGCGTTCGACCGAGAACGTGTCGTGCGCGGTCACCGCCCGGATGCCGGGCACCTTGTTGGCCGCGATGGCGACGCCGAGCCCGGTGCCGCAGATCAGGATCGCGCGGTCGGCGCGGCCGTCGGCGACCATGCGGGCCGCCTCGACGGCGACGTGCGGGTAGGCGGTGTGGCCGTCGGCGGCGACCCCGACGTCGGTGACGCTCGCCACGCCGTCGTTCGCCTCGAGGTCCTTCTTGAGGACCTCTTTGTAGTCGTACCCGGCGTCGTCCGATCCGACGACGATGCGCAGCTGGTCAGCCATGGTGGTGCCTTTCGTGGAGGGTGTGAGGGGGAGGGGTCACGCGGCGGGCTGCGGCGCGAGGACGCGTCCGACGGCCCGCGTGATGAGCCCGAGCGAGGTGGCGCCGGCGTCGGGCGTGCCGAGGCTCTTCTCGGCGTGCGGCCGGGCGCGGCCCATCTTGGGCAGGAGGTCGGCCGTCGCCGCGGCCGCCGTCACGGCGACCTCGGCCGCGGTGGCCCAGGCCGTGGCGAGGTCGGCCCCGTCGTCGACCGCCGCGGAGAGGGCCGCGTCGAAGGGGACGAGCACGTCGACCATGGTCTTGTCGCCGACCGTGGCGCCGAACTCGAGGATCGCCTCGGTCGCGGCGGAGACGCCGCGGGACACGGAGGCGCGGTCCGGGGCCGCCTCGTCGCCCACGGCCGCGCCGAGGCTCGCGAGGGCGGCACCCCAGAGGGCTCCGGAGGTGCCCCCGGCCCGATCGGACCAGGCGTCGCCGGCGAGGTCGAGGACGGTGCCCGCCCCCGCACCGGCGAGCACGGCCTCGCGGGCGGCGGCGACGGCGGCGTGGACCCCGCGCTGCATGCCGATGCCGTGGTCGCCGTCCCCGGCGACGGCGTCGATGCGTCCGAGCTCGTCGACGTTCTCCTCGACCGTGGCCTGCACCGCCTCGAGGGCGCTCAGCACCAGCTGGGCGGCCTGCCGGGACGCCGGGGTCGCGGGCGGGATCGCGATGGCGACCCGCGCCTCCTGCTCGGCGTCGTCCGCCCGCGACGCGACGTCGACGGAGCCCTTCTTGTAGGCGGGTGCGTCGACCGGGGCCGCCCAGAGGCGCTCGAGCTCGTCGTCGAGCCAGAACAGGGTCAGCGAGACGCCGGCCATGTCGAAGCTCGTGACGAGCTCGCCGACCTCGGGCTCGACGACCTCGACGCCCGCCTCGCGCAGCAGGGCGTCGACCCGGGCGTAGACGACGAAGAGTTCTTCGTACTTGACCGAGCCGAGTCCGTTGAGCAGGACGGCCACCTTGCGTCCGCGTGCCTCGTCGACCCCGTCGGGCAGTTCGTCGCTCGCGAGCAACGCCTCGACGAGCAGCTCGGCGAGGCCGTCCGCCGTGGGGACGTCGGTCTCGCCGATGCCGGGCTCGCCGTGGATGCCCATGCCGACGGCCATGCGACCCTCGGGCACGGTGAAGAGCGGTTCGTCGGCCCCCGGCAGCGAGCAGCCCGAGAACGCCACGCCGACGCTGCGGGTGCGTTCGTTCGCCTTGACGGCGACGCGGACGACGTCGTCGAGGTCGGCGCCCTCCTCGGCGGCGGCCGCGGCGGACTTGAAGACGGTGAGGTCGCCGGCGATGCCACGACGCTTGTGCTTGTCGGCGATCGACGCGCTCGAGATGTCGTCGGTGACGGCGACCGTCCGGGTCTCGATGCCCTCGTCGATCAGCTTCTGCTGGGCCTTGTCGAAGTTGAGGACGTCACCGGCGTAGTTGCCGTAGCTCAGCAGGACGCCGCCGCCGTTCTGGGCCGACTTCGCCACCGACCTGACCTGCTGCCACGAGGGCGAGGCGAAGAGGTTGCCGAGCGCGGCGCCGTGGGCGAGCCCCTGCCCGACGAGTCCGCCGAAGGCCGGGTAGTGACCCGAGCCACCGCCGACGACGAGCGCCACGCTGCCGGGGGCCGAGCGGGTCGCCCGGACCACGCCGCCGTGCACCCGTCGCACCCAGCGCTGGTTGGCGGCCACGAAGCCGTCGATCATCTCGTCGGCGAAGTCGCCCGGATCGTTGAAGAGGCGTGTCATGAGAACTCCAGGAGGCGGTGGTCCGGTCGACGGCGCGACGGCACGGCGACGGGGTGCGGAGGGGGCGGGGCCCGGGTCGGTGATCGTCCGGGCCCCGCGGGGGAGGGGGTGAGCGTCGGTCAGTCGAGCCCGGCGGTCGCCGCCAGGTCGGCCTGCTCGCGGGGGCTGAGGGTGCCCTCGGGCTTCTTCATCCGGCTGAGCGCGATCATCAGCGCGGCCGACAGCAGCATGAAGAACCCGACGATGAACATCGGCACCCGGTAGTCGCCGGTGACGTCGGTGACCAGGCCCGTGATGTACGGGGCGCTGAAGCCGGCGAGGTTGCCGACCGTGTTGATGAGCGCGATGCCCGCGGCCGCCGCGGCACCGGTCAGGAACTGCGTGGGCAGGGTCCAGAAGTTGGGCAGGGCCGCGAAGATCGCCATGGCGGTGACCGCGATCACCGCGATGGTGAGGGCGGGGGACTGTGCGTAGAGCGCCAGCGGGATGCTCAGACCGCCCACGACGGCGGGGATGACGATGTGCCAGGTCTTGAGGCCGCGACGCGAGGCGTCACGCGACCAGAAGTAGAGGGCGATGGCCGCGGGGACGTAGGGGATGGCCGTGATGAAGCCGCGCTGGGTGACGGTGAACTCGGTGCCGAACTGCTCCTGGAAGCCGCCGATGATGGTGGGCAGGAAGAACGCGAGCGCGTAGAGGCCGTAGATGAAGCCGAAGTAGATGAACGAGAGCATCCAGACGCGGCCGTTCTTGAAGACGACGCCGAGGCCCGGGTGCTTGCCGGTGGTCGAGACGGCACCCGTCTTCGTCGAGGCCTCCTTCACCAGCGCCTGGGTCAGCCAGACCTGTTCTTCCTTCGTGAGCCACTTGGCGTCGGCGGGCTTGTCCTTGAGGTAGAACCAGGCGACGATGCCGACGACGATCGCGGGGATGGCGACGCCCATGAACATGAAGCGCCAGCCCTCGAGGCCGAAGAAGACGCCGTCGTGGCTGATCAACCAGCCGGCGAGCGGGGCACCGATGACGGTGGTGAGGGGCTGCGCCAGGTAGAAGAGGGCGAGGATCTTGCTGCGGTGGGCGGCAGGCACCCAGAGGCTCAGGAAGAGGATCGCGCCGGGGAAGAAGCCGGCCTCCATGACGCCGAGCAGGAAGCGCAGCGCGACGAGCTGCTCGAAGTTCTGCACCCAGGTGAAGAGCAACGCCACGATGCCCCAGGTCACCATGATGCGGGCGAGCCACTTGCGGGCACCGAACTTGTGCAGGGCGAGGTTCGACGGCACCTCCAACAGGATGTAGCCGATGAAGAACACGCCGGAGGCGAAGCCGAACTGGGCGGCCGACAGGGCGAGGTCGGACTCCATGCCGTTCGGCGCCGCGAAGCCGATGGCGGTGCGGTCGAGGTAGTTGATGAAGAACATCAACGCCACGAACGGGACGAGCCGGACGGCGACTTTCTTGATCGCGGACTTCTCGACCGCGCTCTGTGGCGCGCTCGTTCGGGTGGTGGTGTCCACATCGACTCCTTCGGATCTAACGACGTTGTTGGATGACGCCTTCGACCGGTGCCGGTGGCGCGCAGGGACCATCGTGCCTTTTTCGCCGATATCTGTCAACCGGTTGACCAATTGAGCGACGGGAGGAGGCGGAGCGAGTGCCTCGAGAGGTGGACCCGAGTGCCTCGAGAGCTGGACCCGTGGGCCCCGCTGACTAAGCTCGCACCGTGCCGGCATACCCAGAGAGCGACCCCACGAGCCTCGATCTCGAGCTCGAGATGGTCCCGCGCGGCACCGCGGTCAGCGAGGTCGTCAAGCAGCTCGTGGCCCTCCTGACGGCCGGCGAACTGACCCCCGGGTCGCGCCTCCCACCCGAGCGGCAGCTCGCCGAACGTCTCGGCGTCGGGCGGTCGGCCGTCCGCGAGGCCCTGGCCGCCCTCGAGATCCTCGGCATCGTCACGGTGCGTCCGGGCTCGGGCACCTACCTGCGCGACCAGACCTCGGAGTTGCTGCCGACCACGCTCAGCTGGGGTCTCATGCTGAACGCGGCACGCACGCGCGAGCTCATCGAGGTCCGGGGCGGGCTCGAGATCCAGGCCGCCGCCTACGCCGCCGAGCGGGCCACGGACGCCGACGTCGACGCCCTGCGGGGGTACATCGAGGTGATGGCCGACTCGCTCGAGGACCTCGACGCGTTCCTCCAGGCCGACATCCGGTTCCACCTGCAGATCGCCGTCAGCGCCGACAACGTCGTGCTCAAGGACCTCCTGCAGAGCACCCGGTCGCTGCTGCGCCTCTGGGTCGAACGCGGGCTCACCGAGAAGGACCAGGCCGAGGCCGCGTACCGCGAACACCGGGCCGTCTTCCGTGCGATCGAGGCACGCGATCCCGACGCCGCGCTCGCCGCGATGCGCGACCACATGGCCACCGCCGCCGACCGCGTCCGGAGCGCCACGGTCGTCTAGGTCGTCGCTCTCGACGGGCGGGGCGACGTCGTCGCCTCCGCTCGAGCGTCGGTCGGCACCGGCGTCACCGTGCGAGAACGCAGGAGGCGCGGGTCACGCGACCTGCGCCTCCTGCGTTCCCAGCCGCTCGGGTCGCCGTCAGGCGCGACGGCGCAGGACGCGGTGGGCCAGGCCCGCCAGGGCGCCGCCGACCAGGGGTGCCACGAAGAAGACCCAGACCTGGGCCAGGGCGTCGGGGCCGCCGTAGAGGGCGGCCGCCAGCGAGCGGGCGGGGTTCACCGACGTGTTGCTCACGGGGATGCTGATCAGGTGGATCAGCGTCAGGGTCAGGCCGATGGCCAGGGGCGCCAGGGCCTTGTACTCACCCTTGGCGGTTACCGACAGGATCACGCCGACGAACACGGCCGTCAGCACGATCTCGGTGACGAGGACGGCTCCGAGGCCGAAACCGCCGGGCGACGACGCGCCGAAGCTGTTCGAGGCGAAGCCCGAGTCCCGGGCCGCGGCGAAGTAGCCGGCGGGGCCGTCGGCGGCGACGAGCGCCACGACGCTGGCTCCGGCGGCCGCTCCGACGAGCTGCGCGACGACGTAGCCGGGCACGCTCGACCACGGGGTCCGACGGGCCAGGGCGAAGCCGACCGTCACGGCCGGGTTGAAGTGGCCGCCCGAGATGTGGCCGACGGCGTAGATGCCGGCCATCACGCTCAGGCCGAACGCCAGGGCCACGCCGAGGAAGCCGACCCCGAGCGCGTTGCCGTCGTCCGGGAACGACGACGCGAACACGGCCGTGCCCACGCCTCCGACGACGAGGAGGAAGGCCCCGAACGCCTCGGAGGCGTACCGCGCGAGGGGCGCGTAGGTCTCGGCGTGCTGCGTGCGCTGTTCTTTCGTGGACCGGCTGGCGGGTGTGGTGCGAGGCATGGGGGACTCCCTGGTGTCGGGTGGGGTCGGGTTGGGGTGGGGTCGGGTGGGGCCGGGTGGGGCCGGGCCGGGACGGGGTCGGGTGGGGCCGGGTCGTGCCGGGTTGGGTCGGGTTGGGACGGGGCCCGGTTCGGAGGGGCCGGCGGCTAGTCGGTCGACGAGGTGAGGTTCTTCACCGTGTCGACGGGCACCGGCGGGACGCCCCGCCTGACGCCCTTCAGGCCTACGGCGACGAGCACCGCGGTGACGACCGCGAAGACGGCGAACGTGATGAGCGCGGCGGCCCAGATGGGCAGGGCCAGGGCCAGCAGGGCGACGGCGGTGCCGGCCAGGAGGATCACGGTCACTATCGCGAGGACGGATCCGACGGCGAGCAGCACGGCGCCGGACCGCGCGTCCCGTGCCCGGCCGGCGATCTCGTCGCGCGCCGACCGCAGTTCGGTGCGGACGGCCTTGATGAGGGGCTCGATCGCCCGGCTGCCGAGCTGGTCGCGGAACCTGCCGGCGAAGCCTGCGTCGGCCTGCTTGTCGTCGTCGCTCATGGTGGTCGTCCTTCTCTCGGCGCGGCCACTCGTCGGTGGCCGGGGATCGCGGTGCCGCGGTGCGGACGCGCTGTGTCTCGGTGACACACCATTCGGACGCGAGCGGCAGCCCACCCGTCATCGACCTCCAGCGAGCTTGCAGACTCGGGTCGACGGGCACTCGCGAAGCGGCCAGGCGGGGGACAGCGCGGGCCCGTCCGGCGGACGGCGGACGGCGGGCGGCGGGCGGCGTCGGGCGGCGGGCGTGCGGCGTCCGGCGTGCGGCGTGCGGCAAGATGGCCTGGTGGCTCGACGCGAACCTCCCGTCATCCGCATCGTCGCGTCGACCAGCGCCGCGGTGCGCCAGGCCGACGGGCCCGACCGACTCGCGCGCACCGACGCCGCCGTCCACCGGCTGCGTCACGGCGGACGCTCCCGCGAGGACGCCCTCTACCTGCTGTCGTCCTACTGGACCGGCGAGCACGGCCGACAGCTGCCGAGCCCGCGCACGCTGATGATCACCCTGGTGGTGACGCTGGTCGCCTGCATCGGTGCGGTCGTCGCCTTCGGCCCGACCGGCATCGCCTGGATCGCCGCCGTCTTCTTCGGCGGGGGACTGCTCGTGCGGGGGATCGTCGAGCTGTGGCGTCTCCACCGAAACTGGTACGGCTCGCGCGAGCGGCGCACCGCCGTCCGCTCCCTCGTGGGCGTCGCCCTCGACGTCGTCGGCGTCTACCGCGACGGCTACCGCCTCCCCGGGAGGCGCGCGCGGCCGACCGGCGCCAGGCCCGGTTCACGACGTCGAGGCCGTCACCACGACGACGGTGACCGGATGGCCTCGTGGCCGTCGCCCGGCTCGGCCAGGCGCCGACCGGCGTCGTCAGTCGACCAGGATGCGGAGGGCTTCGACGAGTGCGCGGTTGCCGGCGCGGAGAGCCGCGACCTCGGCCTCGAGGGCGGTGAGGCGGCTGTCGGCGGGTGCGGCGGGTGCGGGTGTGGGTGCGGGCACGGATGCCGGCTCGGGCTGCAGGCCGGGTTGGCTCTCGGGCGTCGGCTCGGGCTCGGGCTCGGCGGCAGGATCGGACGCCGCCCAGGGGTCCTGCTCGGGTTCGGCCTCCGGCTCAGGCTGCGGGTCGGGCTGCAGGTCGGCCTCCGGGTCGGACGCGGCCTCGGTCTGCGGAACGGCCTCGGCCTGCGGCACGGACCCTGTCTGTGCGTCGGACTCGGGCTCGCTCGCGGGCTCCGGACGTGCCGCGGGCTGCGGAGCGTCGATCGCTTCGTCGTCCTCGGGGGACTCGACCCGCGCCTCCTTGGTGGTCTTGACGACCTGCGAGAACTTCGGGCGGGGCTTGCGCTTCGGCTTGGCGGACTCGGGCGAGGCCTCGTCGACCCAGTCGCTGAGGGTCTGCCGCGGGACGTTGAACTCCTCCGCGACGACGGTGAGGACGTTGCGGTCGGTGGGGTTCGTCATCCGCCGCTGCAGCACGCGGGCCGTCGCGGCCTCTCGTGTCTCGTCGTCGTACCACTCGTCGAAAGGCATGCTCCGAGTCTAGGGACGCGCGAGTCCCTCTCCCGTCCGACTCGAGGGGGCGGTCCACGCATGACCGATTGACAGGACATACGGACATGGTTAGCCTCGTCCTGTCGCCGTTGCAGGGCGACGACCCGCACCGACGCGGGAAGCTGTAACCACAACCAATGGAGGAATCGTGGTCACCGACACATCGGGCAGTTCGCCCCGAGTAGCTCTTCCCGCCCTGGTCTCGGGCCCGCACACCAAGCGTCTCGGCACCGTCGCGGTCATCGCCACCTTCGGTGGCCTGCTCTTCGGGTACGACACGGGCGTGATCAACGGCGCGCTCGACTCGATGGAGGAGAGCCTCGGGCTCACGCCGGCCAGTGAGGGCATCATGGTCTCGGCCATCCTCATCGGGGCTGCGGTCGGGGCGTTCTTCATCGGGCGCATCTCGGACGCCTTCGGGCGGAAGCCGACCATCAACACCCTGGCCATCCTGTTCTTCTTCGCCGCGCTCGCCTGCGTGCTCGCCCCCACGTGGGAGTTCCTCACCGGGGCGCGGTTCTTCCTCGGCATCGCGGTCGGCGGGGCCTCGGTCACCGTTCCGGTGTTCCTCGCCGAACTCGCCCCCACCGAGCAACGCGGCGGACTCGTCAGTCGCAACGAGCTCATGATCGTCTCGGGGCAGCTCGCCGCCTTCACCATCAACGCCGTCATCGGCAGCGTCTGGGGCGAGCACGACAACGTGTGGCGCTACATGCTCTCCGTCGCGGTGCTGCCCGCCATCGCCCTCTTCATCGGCATGTTCCGTGTCCCCGAGAGCCCTCGCTGGCTCATCGCCAAGGGCCGCGACGACGACGCGCTCGCCGTGCTCAAGCAGATCCGTGCCGACGACCGCGCGGTGGCCGAGATGGCCGAGGTGCGCCTCCTGGCCGACGAGGAGAAAGAGGCCAAGAGCGCCCGCCTCGCCGACCTCATCGCCGAGCCCTGGCTCCGCAAGATCCTGTTCATCGGCATCGGCCTGGCCGTCGCTCAGCAGCTGACCGGCATCAACTCGATCATGTACTACGGCACCCAGGTGCTGCAGCAGTCCGGTTTCTCGCAGAGCGGGGCCCTGATCGCCAACGTCGGGGCAGGCGTCATCGCCGTCGTCGCGATGCTCGTCGCCCTCCGCATCATCAACAAGGTCGGACGGCGCACCATGCTCATGGCCGGCTTCGCCGGCGTCACGATCTTCCACCTGCTGATCGGCCTGTCGTCGCTGCTGATCCCCGAGGGGCTCGGCCGCGCGATCGTCGTCCTGATCTTCGTCATCGGCTTCGTCGGGACCATGCAGGGCACCATCGGCCCTCTCGTCTGGCTGATGCTCAGCGAGATCTTCCCCCTCAAGCTGCGCGGCGTCGGGATGGGGCTCACGGTGCTCATCCTCTGGTTGACCAACTTCGCCGTCAGCCTGCTCTTCCCGATCCTCGTCGCCGGCATCGGCATCTCGACGACGTTCTTCATCTTCGCCGTGCTCAACGCCGGGTCGTTCCTCTTCGCCGTGAAGAAGGTGCCCGAGACGAACGGGCGGTCGCTCGAGCAGCTCGAAGAGGACTTCAGCACCGGTGCCATCTACGTCGTGAAGAACGGCAAGAAGTGACCGCGACCGCACGCCACGCTCCCGAGAGGACGACCACGTCATGACCGACCACACCGACAACGACACCGCTCCGTACGACGTCCTCACCATGGGCCGCGTGGGCGTCGACATCTACCCGCAGCAGTCCGGCGTCCCGCTCGAAGAGGTCGAGACCTTCAGCAAATCCGTCGGCGGCAGCGCGACCAACGTCGCCATCGCCGCCGCCCGTCACGGCCGGCGGTCCGCGGTGGTCACCCGCACCGGCGACGATCCCTTCGGTCGCTACATCGTCCGAGAGCTCGAGCGGCTCGGCGTCTCGACCCGGCTCGTCTCGACCGTCGACGGGCTCAACACCCCCGTCACGTTCTGCGAGATCTTCCCGCCCGACGACTTCCCGCTGTACTTCTACCGGCAGCCGAAGGCACCCGACCTCATGATCACCGCGGGCTCGCTCGACCTCGCCGCCGTCGAGAAGGCCACGGTCTTCTGGGCCACGGTCACCGGCCTCAGCGAAGAACCGAGCAGACAGGCGCATCACGTGGCCTGGCAGGCCAGGGGTCGTCGGCCCCTGACCATCCTCGACCTGGACTACCGACCCATGTTCTGGAAGAGCCCGGAGGTCGCCACCCGAGAGGTCGGGCGCGCTCTCGAGCACGTCACCGTCGCCGTCGGCAACCGCGAAGAGTGCGAGATCGCCGTCGGCGAGACCGAGCCCGAGCGGGCGGCCGACGCCCTCCTCGACCGGGGCGTCGAACTCGCCGTCGTCAAGCAGGGCCCCAAGGGCGTCCTCGCCAAGACGCGTGACGAGCGGATCGAGGTGCCGGCGCACCTCGTCCAGGTCATCAACGGCCTGGGGTCGGGCGACGGGTTCGGTGGTGCCCTCTGCCACGGCCTGATCGAGGGGTGGTCGCTCGATCGCACCCTGCGTTTCGCCAACGCGGCCGGCGGCATCGTCGCCACCCGGTTCGAGTGCTCCACCGCCATGCCCACCACCGCCGAGGTCGAGGCCGTCCTCCAGGAGGCGCACCATGTCTGATCGCACCGCCCCGGTCCTCGACTTCGAGCGCCTCCGAACCCTCCGGGCCGCCGAGCCGCACCGGGTGGCCGAGATCCTCGCCGCCCGGACGCGACCCGCACCGCTGGGTGCGGACGGACGCCTCTTCATCGTCGCGGCGGATCACCCCGCCCGGGGTGCCCTCGGCGTCCGAGGCGACTCGAGCGCCATGGCCGACCGGTACGACCTCCTCCGTCGCCTGGTCGTCGCCCTCGGCCGACCCGGCGTCGACGGGGTGCTCGGGACGCCCGACATCCTCGAGGACCTCGCCCTGCTCGGCGCGCTCGACGGCAAGGTCGTCGTCGGCAGCATGAACCGCGGTGGTCTCCAGGGCGCCACGTTCGAGCTGGACGACCGGTTCACCGCGTACTCGGCCGCGTCGATCGCCGACTCCCGGTTCGACTTCGCCAAGCTGCTCGTGCGCGTCGCCCTCGACGACCCCGGCACGGCCTCCACGCTGGCCGCGACCGCACGCGCGGTGACCGAGTCGGCCAGGCTGCGCCTCCCGATCATGCTCGAGCCCTTCATGAGTTCGTGGGTCGACGGACGGGTGACGAACGACCTGACGGCCGACGCCGTCATCAAGTCGGTCGCCATCGCGTCGGGCCTGGGCGAATCCTCCGCCTACAGCTGGCTCAAGCTGCCCGTCGTCGACGACATGGAACGCGTCATGGCGGCGACGACCCTGCCCACCCTGCTGCTGGGCGGTGACCCCGCCGTCGACCCGGCCGACACCTACGCCCGCTGGGCCGCGGCCCTCGCGCTCCCGGGCGTCCGTGGGCTCGTCGTCGGGCGCACCCTGCTCTACCCGAGCGACGACGACGTCGCCGCAGCCGTGGACCACGCGGCCGGGCTCGTCCACCCACCCTCGACCACGAACGGATCGGCAGAACGATGACCAGCACCACCAGCACGCACACCGGCACCACCGCCACCGATCGCCCCCTGGTCGCGCACTGGATCGACAATGTCGAGGTGCCCGGCACGAGCGGCCGCACCGCGCCCGTCTACGACCCGGCCCTCGGCGTCGCGACGAAGGACGTCTCGCTCGCCGACGCCTCCGAGATCGAGGCCGCCGTCGCCTCGGCCCACCGCGCGTTCCCCGCCTGGCGCGACCTCTCGATCACGAAGCGCCAGCAGATCATGTTCCGTTTCCGTGAGCTGCTCAACGAGCGCAAGGGCGAGCTCGCCGAGATCCTCACGAGCGAGCACGGCAAGGTGTTGAGCGACGCCCTCGGCGAGATCACCCGCGGCCTCGAGGTCGTCGAGCTGGCGACCGGGTTCCCCCACCTGATCAAGGGCGAGTTCTCGCAGCAGGTGTCCACCGGGGTCGACGTCTACTCGACCAAGGCGCCGCTCGGCGTGGTCGGCATCATCAGCCCCTTCAACTTCCCGGCCATGGTGCCGATGTGGTTCTTCCCGATCGCCATCGCCGTCGGCAACACCGTCGTCCTGAAGCCGTCCGAGAAAGACCCGTCGAGCGCCATCTTCCTCGCCCGCCTCTTCGCCGAGGCCGGCCTGCCCGAGGGCGTCTTCAACGTCCTCCACGGCGACAAGGAGGCCGTCGACGGTCTGCTCGAACACCCCGACGTCAAGAGCATCTCGTTCGTCGGGTCGACGCCCATCGCCCAGTACATCTACGAGACCGCCGCCAAGCACGGCAAGCGCGTCCAGGCCCTCGGCGGAGCCAAGAACCACATGCTCGTCCTACCCGACGCCGACCTCGACCTCGTCGCCGACAGTGCGATCAACGCCGGGTTCGGCTCGGCCGGTGAGCGCTGCATGGCCATCAGCGTGGTGGTCGCGGTCGAACCCGTGGCCGACGAGCTGATCGAGAAGATCACCTCGCGCATGGCCGGCCTCACCGTCGGAGACGGTCGCCGCAGCTGCGACATGGGTCCCCTCGTCACCGAACAGCACCGTGACAAGGTCGCGAGCTACATCGACATCGCCCTCGACGACGGAGCCGACGTCGTCGTCGACGGTCGGGGCATCGAGGTCGACGGCGAGGCCGACGGCTTCTGGCTCGGGCCCACCCTGATCGACAAGGTGCCGCTCACGAGCCGCGTCTACACCGAAGAGATCTTCGGGCCGGTGCTGTCGATCGTGCGCGTCGCGTCCTACGACGAGGGCGTCGCCCTCATCAACGCCGGTGCCTACGGCAACGGAACGGCGATCTTCACCAACGACGGAGGCGCGGCGCGGCGTTTCCAGGCCGAGATCGAGGTCGGGATGATCGGCATCAACGTGCCCATCCCGGTGCCCGTCGCCTACTACTCGTTCGGCGGCTTCAAGGACAGCATCTTCGGTTCGGACAAGGCCTACGGCCTGCAGGGCTTCGAGTTCTTCACCCGCGAGAAGGCCATCACGTCCCGGTGGCTCGACCCCAGCCACGGCGGCGTCGACCTGGGCTTCCCCCAGAACTGACGGCACACCCGATCTGTCCCCAGGCAGTACCCCGCGGCCCCCGGGCCGCTCCGCTCGATGATGAGGTGGACGACATGAACGACGAACCCCGCTGGTTCTTCCCCCGCGGCGACCTGACCCGCGACGGCTGGCAGACCGTCGTCGACGGCGACCTCGCCGGCTGGCAGCACACCGGCCTGCGCATCGGCGAGCTCCGAGACGGCGTCTCGTCGACCCTCGCCGCCGGCGGGGTCGAGCGCATGGTGGTGCCGTTGGCCGGTGACGTCGTGATCGAGTGGAGTGACGACCGAGGTGGGTCGGGCACCGTCGAGCTCGCCGGGCGGGCGTCCGTCTTCGACGGGCCGGCCGACGTCGCCTACCTGGGCGTTCGGACGGAGGCGGTGGTCACCGGGCACGGTCGGGTCGCGGTCGCCGAGGCACCGGCCGACCAGGTGCTCGACGTGCAGGTGCTCCGTCGCGACGACATCCCCGTCGAGATCCGCGGTGCCGGCCGGGCGACCCGTCAGGTGCACAACTTCGGCACCCCGGACGGGCTGCACGCTCAGAAGCTCATCGTCTGCGAGGTCGTGACCCCCGCCGAGAACTGGTCGTCCTACCCGCCGCACAAGCACGACGAGGCCGTTCCCGGCACCGAGTCCCGCCTCGAAGAGATCTACTACTTCGAATCCGCCGTCGGTCGCGGCCTCGATGCCCCCGAGCAGGCCGACCCGTTCGGCATGTTCGCCACGTACGGCTCACCTGCGGGGCCGATCGACGTGAACGAGCTGGTCCGCACGGGCGACGTCGCCCTCGTCCCGCACGGGTACCACGGCCCCGCCGTCGCCGCCCCGGGCTACGACCTCTACTACCTCAACGTCATGGCTGGGCCTGACCCCGAGCGCGCCTGGCTGATCACCGACGACCCCGCCCACGGGTGGGTCCGTGCCGGCTGGGAGTCCCAGGCCCCCGACCCCCGGCTGCCCTACCTCCCCACCGCTCCCTCGAAAGGACCGCGTCGATGACGACGAAGAGACTCACCGTCGGCCAGGCACTCGTCGAGTTCCTCGCCAACCAGTGGACCGTCGACGGCGACGTGCGAGAGCGCACGATCCCGGGCATGTTCGGCATCTTCGGCCACGGCAACGTGGCCGGGGTCGGCCAGGCGCTCAAGCAGTACCACGTGGACCGTCCGGGGCTCATGCCGTACCTGCAGGCCCGCAACGAACAGGCGATGGTCCACCAGGCCGTGGGCTACGCCCGCATGCACCGGAGGCGCGCGACCTACGCCAGCACCGCCTCCGTCGGTCCCGGTGCCGCCAACATGCTCACCGCGGCCGCGCTCGCGACGACGAACCGGCTGCCGGCCCTGCTGTTGCCGAGCGACACCTTCGCCACCCGGGTCAGCGACCCGGTGCTGCAGCAGATCGAGCTGCCCCACGACACGTCCTTGCAGGTGACCGACGCGTTCCGGCCGCTGTCGCGGTTCTTCGACCGCATCGACCGGCCCGAGCAGCTCTTCTCGGTCGCGCTCGCCGCGATGCGCGTGCTGACCGACCCGGCCGAGACCGGCGCGGTCACGATCGCCCTGCCCGAGGACGTCCAGGCCGAGTGGTTGGACGTGCCCGACGAGTTCCTGCAACCCCGCGAGTGGCACGTCAGGCGCCCCGTCCCCGAGCGGGGACCGCTCGAACGCGCCGTCGCCGCGATCAAGGCCGCGAAGCGCCCCGTCGTCGTCGCCGGCGGCGGAGTCCTCTACTCGGGCGCCGAGCAACAGCTCGACGCCTTCGCCCGGGCGACCGGCATCCCCGTCGGCACGACGCAGGCCGGCGGAGGGTCCCTCGCCTGGGACCACCCGCAGTACCTCGGGGGCATCGGTGCCACCGGCACGACGGCCGCGAACCGCATCGCCGCCGAGGCGGACCTCGTCATCGGCATCGGCACGCGGTACAGCGACTTCACCACCGCCTCCCGGACGGCCTTCCAGGACTCCGACGTGCGGTTCGTCAACGTCAACGTCACGTCGTTCGACGCCTACAAGCACGGCTCCCAGCTACCCGTCGTCGCCGACGCCCGCGAGACGCTCGACGCCCTCGCCGAGGCGCTCGCGGGGCATCGGGTACCCGACGAGCACTCCGCTCGCGTGGCCACCGAGAAGGCGAGGTGGGACGTCCTCGTCGACGAGGCCTTCCAGCCGTCCGGGCTGGCCCTGCCCGGCCAGCCCGAGATCATCGGCGCCGTCCAGGCGGCCAGCGACCCCACCGACGTCGTGGTCCAGGCGGCCGGGTCGTTGCCGGGCGACCTGCACAAGCTGTGGCGGGTCCGCGACCCGCTCGGGTACCACGTCGAGTACGCGTTCTCGTGCATGGGCTACGAGATCGCCGGTGGCCTCGGCGTCAAGAGGGGTGCACCCGACCGCGACGTCATCGTCATGGTCGGTGACGGCTCGTACCTCATGCTGCACACCGAACTGGTCACCGCGGTCGCCGAAGGCATCAAGATCATCGTGGTGCTCATCCAGAACCACGGCTACGCCTCGATCGGCCACCTCTCCGAGACCGTCGGGGCCGAACGCTTCGGCACGCTCTACCGCAAGCTCGATCCCGACTCCCTCGACTTCCAGGGCACCGAGGTGCTGCCCGTCGACCTCGCGATGAACGCCCGCAGCTACGGGCTCGACGTCGTCGAGGTGGAACCGACGCCGAACGCGGTCGCCGACCTCTCCGCAGCCCTCGCCGCGGCCAAGGCGTCGTCGACCAGCACGCTCATCCACGTGAACAGCGATCCGCTCGTCTACGCCCCGGACGGCGAGGGCTGGTGGGACGTCCCGGTCGCGCAGGTCTCGACCCTCGACAGCACCGCGGCCGCCCTGGCCGACTACCGCCAGCAGCGGGCCGCGCAACGCCCGCTGCTCGGCTGACACCGCCACACCTCACCCGCACCCTCTCGAAAGGCACCGCCGCCATGACCGACACCGTCACCGACCCCGACGCCACGCCCACCGGTCCGGGCGGGCACGGGCTCCGCATCGGGACCGCACCCGACTCGTGGGGCGTCTGGTTCCCCGAGCACCCCGGTCAGATCCCCTGGCCGCGGTTCCTCGACGAGGTCCAGCAGGCGGGCTACCACTGGATCGAACTGGGCCCCTACGGGTACCTGCCGACCGACCCCCACCAGCTCGAGGACGAGCTCGGTCGGCGCGACCTCAAGCTCTCCGCCGGGACGGTCTTCACCGGGTTCCACAAGGGCGACGACCAGTGGCGACGCGCGTGGGACCAAGCGCTCGCCGTCGCCGGCCTCGCCTCGGAGCTCGGTGCCGAGCACCTCGTCGTCATCCCCGACCTCTGGCGCAGCGACGCCACGAGCGAGGTACTCGAGGCCCGCACCCTCACCGACGACCAGTGGGCGGCGCTCGGCGCCGGCCACGACAAGCTCGGCAAGGCGCTCCTCGAAGAATTCGGCGTCAGGCAGCAGTTCCACACCCACGCGGACAGCCACGTCGGTACGTACCGAGAGACCGAGCGGTTCCTGGCCGAGACCGACGTGCGCTACACGAACCTGTGCCTCGACACCGGGCACTTCGCCTACTACGGCGGTGACTCCGTGCGCCTCGTCGAGGAGTACCCCGACCGCATCGGTTACCTGCACCTCAAGCAGGTCGACTCCGACCTGCGGTTCACCGTACTCAAGAACGACGTGCCCTTCGGGGACGCGGTCGCGCAGGGGGTCATGGTCGAGCCGCCCCGAGGCGTGCCCGAGCTGGCCCCGGTGCTCGACGCGGTCAGCCGCATCGATCCCGAGATCTTCGCCATCGTCGAGCAGGACATGTTCCCGGTCGAATCGATCGACCTTCCCCTCGGGATCGCGACCCGCACGCGTGAGCACATCATGAGCTGCTCGCCTCGCTCCCGTCTCGTCTGACGTCCCGCCGCTGACACCCCCGCCCCGAAGGAGAACACCCGTGACCACCACAACCCCCGACCTCCGCGTCGCCGTCGTCGGTGCCGGCATGATGGGCGCCGACCACGTCGCCCGCATCACGTCCACCATCAGCGGGGCCACCGTCGTCGCCGTCGTCGACCCCGACACCGCTCGTGCCGACGCCGCGGCGGCGACCGCCCCCGGCGCGATCACCGCGGCCGACTTCGACGAGGCGCTCGCCGCCACCGAGATCGACGCCGTCATCATCGCCACCCCCGGCTTCCTCCACGAGGCCGTCCTCCTGCCCGCACTCGACCGCGGGCTGGCGATCCTCTGCGAGAAGCCCCTCACCACCGACGAGGCCGCCTCGCTCCGCGTGCTCGAGGCCGAGCAGAAGCTCGACCGGCCGCACATCCAGGTCGGCTTCATGCGTCGCTTCGACCAGGGGTACCGAGACCTCCGGGCCCTCGTCGCGTCCGGCGAGCACGGCGCCCTGCTCGCGCTGCACTGCGCCCACCGCAACGCCACGACCCCGCCGAGCTACTCAGAAGAGATGCTCATCCTCGACTCCGTCATCCACGAGATCGACGCCGTCCCCTTCATCGCCGGTGAGCCGATCGTCGCGGTCGAGGTCAAGAAGCCCCGCCGCAACTCGCTCGCGCCCGAGGGGCTCCGAGAGCCGCAGTTCGTGATCCTCGAGACCGAGTCGGGCACGATGGCGATCGTCGAGATCAACGTCAACATCCAGTTCGGCTACCAGGTCACCACGGACGCCGTCTTCGAGAGCGGCGTCGCCTCCATCGGGCGCGAGACCGGGCTCCAGCTCACCACGGCCGCCCGGTCGGCCGTGGCCGTGCCACCGACGTTCAAGGAGCGCTTCGGCGCCGCCTACGACACCCAGGTGCAGCGCTGGGTCGACGCCGCGCACCGCGGCACCATCGACGGTCCGAGCGCCTGGGACGGCTACCTGGCGAGCGTCGTCGCCACCGCCGGCGTCGAGGCCCAGAAGACCGGTCGGCGCGTCGAGGTCGACTACGCGATGCCCAAGCCGTCGTTCTACGACCTGCCCGGCGTCGTCTCGCCGGGGGAGTGACCGATGGTGAAGATCGCCCTCGACCCCACTCCGCTGCACCACAGCCACTCGTTGCTCGAACTGCCCGCCAAGGTCGCCGAACTGGGGTACGACCACCTGCAGCTGACCCCGCACCGCGACTTCATCCCGTTCTTCCGGCACCCGAAGGCCGACGACGACCTCGTCGACGCCTTCGCGGCGGCCTGCAAGGAGGCGCGGGTCGAGATCGCGTCCGTCCTGCCCGTCCTGCGGTGGTCCGGTCCCGACGAGGAGTCCCGTCGGGCTGCCGTCAAGCACTGGAAGCGCGTGATCGAGATCACCGCCCGCCTCGGCGTCGAGGTGATCAACACCGAGTTCAGTGGTCGTCCCGAGCTGTCCGAAGAATCCGAGCGTCAGTTCTACTGGTCGATGGAAGAGTTGCTGCCCGTCCTCGAACGCGAGGGCATCCGCGTGTTCATCGACCCGCACCCGGACGACTTCGTCGAGGACGGACTCGAGGCCCTCCGGGTCATCCGCGGCCTCAACACGAAGCAGGTCGGTCTCGCCTACGTCGCGTGCCACACCTTCCACTACGGCGGCGACATGGCCGGGATCATGGCCGCCGCGGGGCAGTCACTCGGCCTCGTCCACATCGCCGACACGTTCGACCACCGCCGCTCGCACGGGCTGAGGTACATCAGCAATCCGCCCGGCAACGCGGCCCGCGTCCACCAGCACCTGAAGATCGGGGACGGTGACGTCGACTGGGACGGCTTCTTCGGCGGCCTGCACGGGCTGGGCTTCTTCGATCGCGACGACACGATCGCCGTCTCGAGCGTCTTCGCCGAGGACGAAGCCGTCGACGGCGTCAGTCGCTACCAACG
Source organism: Frigoribacterium sp. SL97 (assembly GCF_026625765.1). Lineage (NCBI taxonomy): Bacteria > Bacillati > Actinomycetota > Actinomycetes > Micrococcales > Microbacteriaceae > Frigoribacterium > Frigoribacterium sp. SL97. Next base: position 318,949 of record NZ_CP113062.1, on the reverse strand, counting down.
AGAGCAGATCCTGGCGCGCATCGACGCCGCGGCGCGCGCCTGAGCCGCCGATCCGCCCGGCCCCTGCGGCCCCTGCGGTCCCTGCGGCACCTGCGGCACCTGCGGCACCTGCGGCACCTCACCATCCCCGACCACACCCGACGAAAGAAGAACCCATGCCCCTCGTCCGCATCGACCTCCTGCCCGGTCGCAGCCCCGATCAGATCACGGCGATCGCCGACGCCGTCCACGACGCGATCGTCGACGTCTACGGCATCCCGCCTCGCGACCGCTTCCAGGTGATCAACGAACTGCCGGCTGGTCGCATCATCGCCCAGGACGCCGGGCTCGGCTTCGAACGCTCCGGCGGAGTCGTGATGATCCAGATCTTCACCCAGCGGGGACGCACCGACGGCGCGAAACAGGCTCTGTACGCCCGCATCGCCTCAGGCCTCGAGGCCGTGGGCGTGGCCGGCGAGGACGTCTTCATCGGCTACGTCGAGAACGGTCCGCAGGACTGGTCGTTCGGCTTCGGGGTGGCCCAGTACGTGACCGGTGAACTGACGGTGCCCTCGGCCGCGGCACAGGCCGGCTGAGCGGCAGGGTCCCGGACCGCGCAACCGATGACGCCCGCCGTCGGGTGCGCGGCGCGCGGTGCCCGGCGGCTACTTGTCGACGAGGGTGATCGAGAACGAGTAGAGGTCGGGCCGGTAGCAGTGGTGCCCGACCTCGACGGCCCGACCCGACGCGTCGTAGGCCGTGCGGGTCATGGTCAGCACGGCCCCGCGCGGCTCGATCTCGAGCAGCTGGGCCTCGTCGGCGTGGGCGGCCCGGGCCCCGATCCGCTGCTTCGCCACCCGGATCGTGACGCCGAGGGCCCGGAGCAGTTGGTACAGGCCCTGGGCGGCGAGGTCGGCGTCTGAGAACGGGGCGAGGTCGAGCGGCAGGTAGTTCTCGAGCACCGCGACGGGGACACCGTCCGCCAAGCGGAGGCGCCGCACGTGGCTGACCCGGTCGCCGACCTCGATGCCGAGAGCCAGGGCGGTCTTCTCGTCGGCCGCGACGACCTGATGGGCGAGCAGACGTGTCGTCGGGGCCTTGCCGCTGTCGGTCAGGTCTTCGAACAGGCTGGTCAGCTCGACGTTGCGGGTCACGGGTCCGTGGACGACCTGGGTGCCGATCCCGCGCCTCCGGACGACGAGCCCCTTGTCGACCAGCTCCTGGATGGCTCGCCGGACGGTGGGCCTCGACAGGCCGAGACGTTCGCCGAGTCCGACCTCGTTCTCGAGTCGAGCGCCCGCCGGCAGCTGGCCCCCGAGGATCGCCGCCTCGAGCCGCGTGGACATCTGGAACCACAACGGGATGGGGCTGCTGCGGTCGAGGTCGGCGAAGAGGTCGGCCGGAAGCTTCGCGTCGGTCATGTGGTCCCCTCAGCCGAACGTATGTCGTGACAACCTTACGGGCGGCACGGGCCGGTGGCCATCTCGGCGCCGGGTCGGTGCCTCGGCCGGTCCGTGGACGGGTCAGTCCCCGGTGAGCGCGGCCGCGTAGGCGCGGACCGAGCGGTGGTAGCGGGGGAGGGTCGGCTCGACGGCCTCGATCGCGACCCGCAGGGCCTCGTCGGAGCGGCCGGCGCTGTGCAGGGCGAGCGCGAGGAAGACCCTCGGTGCGGCTCCGGTGGCGGGGTGCTCGGGAGCGTCGCGCAGCATGGCGATGGCCTCGTCGACCCGGCCGAGGTTGCGCAGCGTCGAGGCGTGCTGCACGACCATCTGCGCAGCCCGGGTCGGGTCGACGGCGTCGAGGCCGGCCACGGTCGCCGCGGCGTAGTGCACGTGGGCCTCGGCCTCACGGCCCCCGGAGTCGTGCGCACCCCCGAGTTCGAACTCGCCCAGCGCGGGGTGCGGAGCGTCGGCGGCGAGGGCCGTCATGCGCTCGATGCGCTGCTCGTCGTCGACGGTCTCGTCGGCCCAGAGGGCGGCGACGCGGTCTTCCCAGGCCTTGGTGCTCATGCGCCCACGGTAGCGGGCTCCCCGATCGAGGCGACCCGCGCCTCCTCGTCCCCGCTCAGCGACCGGACGAGGCGCGGAGCGTGTCGGAGGGGCGCTCGCCGAACCGTTCCGCGTAGGCCGCGGCGAAGCGACCGTGGTGCGTGAACCCCCAGCGGGCCGAGACGTCGGTGACGCTCGAGTCCCCGGGTCCCGCGGCGACCAGGTCGGTGCGCACACGTTCGAGCCGCAGCCGTCGGAGGTAGGCCGTCGGGGTCGTGTCGAGGGCCCGGCGGAAGCCTTCCTGCAGGCTGCGGACGCTCGTGGCGGTCGTCGCCGCCAGGTCGGCCACGCTCCAGTCGCGGCCCGGATCGGCGCGCAGCAGCTCGATCGCGCGGGCGACCGCCCGGCCGCCCGACTGCGGCACGGGAGCCCGCAACGCCTCGGAGTGGTTGTGGCCCTGCGAGAGGAGCAGGGCGTGGACGAGCGATCGTTCGAGGTTGCGGACGGCGAGCGGGTGCTGGAGGACGCCGTCCTCTCGCCGGGACGCCTCGTCGACGACTCGTACCGCCTGCAGCACGACCTGTCCGCCCGTCGCCAGGTCGAGCTCCGCGTCGAATTCGAGCCGGGCGACGGACGTCGACTCGAGCAGGTCCTCGAGCTCGCGCTGCAGTTCGGCGCGGGGGATCATCAGGGCGATCTGCGCGAAGCCGTCGCCGCAGTCGAGGTCGACCGGTCGGCCGGGCATGAAGACGCCTCCGGACCAGGGTGTCGCGTCGACCCGCCGCCCGCCGGCTGCGCGCAGGACGGCCCGACCCGCCGTGGGGATGTCGACGTGGTAGTTGTCCGGCTCGGCCGTCCGGAGGCGGACGGCCCGGTCGAACCTCATGTAGCCGAGCGTCAACCGGCCCGTGCTCACGGCGTTCAGTTCGAGCCCGAGGTGGCCGGAGGGGCTCGCCGTCGGGAACTCGACGGGGAGGAAGGCCTCGCCGAGGACGCGTCGTGCCTCGTCGACGCCGTGACACGTGGCGACGCGGTGTCCGGCGAACACTTCTGGACCCTCCGCGAGCATCTTTCGACCCTACCGACCCTCGGGGGCGGGCAGAACACCTCCTCGCGCGAATCGGCCGGGACCCCGCGTCCGGCGGATGGTGGCCCGGCTCGGTCGCTGCCTACCGTGGAGGTCCGCCGTTGCTCACCACTCGGCGATGAACGGTGGCCCTACCCGTCGGGGGGAAGGGCCACCGTTTTCTCGTCGCGGGAAGGCTCGGGCGGGCAGGCGCGGGCGGGCAGGCAGGCGCGGGCGGGCGGGCAAGCTCGCGCGGGCAGGCGCGGGCGGGCAGGCAAGCGCGGCGGGCAGGTTCGGGCGGCGTCCCGGGTCGGCGACCCGCGCCTCCTCGTCCCCTGGTCAGGCGGGAGTCGACACCGAAGAACGCGGCGCGGCACCGGTCCGTGTCGCGAGGACGTCGCGGACGGTCGTCCAGCGTGCGGGACCGTAGCGATCGTTGTCGACGTGCCTCAGCTGCGCGTCGCCGCTGAACATGTTGACGAAGTACTGCATGCCCTGCCAGGCGGGGAAGGTGTCGTCGCCCTTCGACGTGCGACGCATGACGGCCGCCATCGCCGACAGGGTCCCGGTCGTGCCGGCCCACTGCGGCTTGAAGGACGTGCCGGTGAGCTCGCTCATCGTGCGGGCGACCTGGCGGGCCGTGACCCGGTCGCCGGCGACCTCCACGACGCGCGGCGCCTCGGGGTCGAGCGCGACCCGGGCGACGACGTGGGCGACGTCGTCCTTGGTCGTGAAGTCGAGCACCTGGTCGGCCGACGACCAGAACAGCACCCGCTTCCGGTCGAACAGGACCAGGGGTGCGTCCCCGGTCAGCAGGTCGGTGAACATGCCGTTCAGCACCGACGTCGCCCGGATCGGGGCCGCGTCGACGTCGGCCGCGAACTCGCGACGCAGCTCGAAGTTGCGGTTGCTGCCCGGCGGGATGCTGCGGTAGTCGGCCGAGTAGTCGGAGGGCACGAACCGGGGCACGCCCGCCGCGACGGCGGCCTTCAGGAGGGCGCGCTGCGCGTCGACGATCACGGAGCGGGTGCCGCTGACGGCGGACACGACGACGTCGGCGCCGCGGGCGGCGTCGGTCAGGGCGGGCACGTCCGTGTAGGAGGCGCGGGTCACCTCGACCCGGTCGTCGTCACCGAACAGCGTGGTCGCGCCGGTGCTGCCGGGGCGGGTCAGGACGCGCAGGCGCACGTCGTCCGTGGTGTCGCGGAGCAGCTCGCGGGCGATGCGCTGGCCGAGGTCGCCGGTCGCGCCGGCGAGGAGGACGGTGGTGGTCATGGGGGAGTGGCTCGTTCCGTCGGAGGGTCAGAGGCCAGTCTGCGCGCTCGACGGCGACGCGGTGCGGTGCCGTGCGGCTGGTGGGGTCGGGTGCTGCGGATCGGCCGACACCGGGATGTGGGCACGACGCCAGGTTGTGGGCACGACGCCAGGACAAGGGCTGGCGCTGTGCTCACATCCTGGCGTGGTGCGTGGTGCGTGGGGGAGGGGACGTCCTCGGGGACGCGACCCGCGCCTCCTGCGGCCCGGCGGTGCCGGTCGTGCGCACCCTCATCACCCGGAGGGGAGCACGATGGCGGGGACCCGTGGCGCCCGTGCACGGGCGAACGGAGAGAGCCGCATGAGCACCACCGACCCCGACGACTTCGTCACCCGCGCCGCACGACGGGCCCGTGAACTCATCGACACCTCCGACGTCGTGCCGCCCGTGGCACGCGGTGCCCTGCACGACCTCGCGGGCCGGGCCGAGACCGTGGTGCGCGACGTCACCGACCGGGCCGGGTCGTCGGCCCACGACCTGGTCGACCGCGCCGAGGTGATCGCCGACCGGGCCGAGAAGACCGTGCGCGACGTCGCCGAGACCGTCACGATCGCCGCGATGGAGGCCACCGACCAGGCCCACCAGCGCTACCGCCGCCGGGCCCGCGTCACCAACGCCGTCGGCGCCACCGTCATCACCGGGCTCGTGGTCGCGCTGGTGGCGAGCAGGCGTCGGGGGTAGCAGGCGTCGGCACCGGCGCCGCCGCCGAGCTGCCGGCCCGCCGGCACCGCTGGCCGGCCGTCCCGCCGTCCGGCCGGCCCGCCACCCCGCCACCCCGCCACGAAGTGAACACCCCGCCACGCAAAAAGATGGCGGGGTGTTCACTTCGTGGCGGGAAGACCCGGAGCGGCACGGAACGGCGCTCGGCGTCCGGCGTCCGGCGTCCGGCGTCTGGCGCCCGGTGCTCGGCGCCCGGCGCCCCGACGCCGGGCGGGGCGGCCAGGGGCGTCACGCGGTGTCCCGCGTCACCCAGGCCGCTCAGGCGGCGAGCAGCGCCTCGCTCGTGACGACGGTCGCGAAGCTGCCGTCGAGGGCGGCCATGAAGGCGGCGTGCACGTCGCGGCCGGCGACGGTCCTCCCGCCGTGCACGAGGTCGGGGGCCGCGCAGGCGTCGGTGACGACGGTGCAGTCGAAACCGAGCTCGTGCGCGGCCCGCGTGGTCGAGTCGACGCACATGCTGCTCATCATCCCGACTATCACGAGTTCGGTCACGTCGCGCTCGCGGAGGCTGGCCTCGAGTCCTGTGCCCACGAAGCTGTTCGGCACGTGTTTCTCGACGACCAGCTCGCCGTCGCGGGGTTCGACGGCCGGGTGGAACGCGAGGCCGTCGGTCCCGGGGCGGAAGAACGTCGCGCCCTCGCCGGTCGAGACGTGGAAGACGTGGACGACGGGCTCACCCGACGCCCGGAACGCTTCGAGCACGTCACCGGCGGCAGCGGCGGCCGCCTCGGGCTCGACGAGCGGGAACGCGCCCCCGGGGAAGTAGTCCAGCTGGATGTCGACGATGAGCAGGGCGCGGGTCATCGGGCCAGCATGCCAGGCCGCGAGGCTCAGGGACGCGCCGGCACCGACGTCGGCACGAGCGTCGTCGCGACCACGGTCACGTCGTCGCTCCGGTCGCGCTCGAGGGCGAGCCGCTCGACGACCTCGACGATGCGCGCCGGCTCGGGCGTCGCGGCGAGCAGTCGCTCGAGGTCGTGCAGCGCCTCGAGTTCGACCGGGAACAGGTCGAGCACGCCGTCGCTGACACAGACGAACACGTCGCCCTCGTCGAGCTGCGAGCGGTGCCGGTGCCAGCCGGTGCCCACGCCGATGGGCAGGTCGGCCGAGTTCAGGCGGTCGACGGCCCCCGAGGCTCGACGGATGAAGGCCAGGCCGTGCCCGGCGTCGGCCCAGAGCACCGCGCCGTCGGCGTCGATGCGCGCGTGGAACGACGTCGTGAACTGCGTCTCGGTGTCGTACGCGCTCGTCGTCAACCCCACGGAGGCGCGGTGGAAGGCCTCGGCCGGGTCGCCGTCGTCGACGCTGCTGCGGATGACCGAGCGCACCGCCGCCGCGATCATGCCCGCGCCGACGCCCTTGCCCATGACGTCGCCGACGGTCACGGCGATGCCGGTCGAGGTCGGGTACCAGTCGAAGAAGTCGCCGCCGACCTCGCGGGCCGGCACGCAGGCCCCGAACACCGCGAAGGCGTCGGGCAGGGTCGAGGCGTCCGGCGGCAGCAGCGACTGCTGCACCACGGCGGCCCGGTTGAGCTCGCGCTCGAGGGCGTGCTGCTGGGCCCGCGCCCGCTCGAGTCGGGCCTTCGCCTGCCGGGCGAGTTCGTTGACCGCCGCGGCGACGGTCGCGTAGACGACCAGGGCGAACGCCAGCCGGATCAACTCGCTCGGGCCCCGACCGTCCGCGGTGAACAGGTACGGCAGCAGCAGGGTGACGCACGTTCCGACCAGGGGCAGCAGGACGTTGCGCCGACCGGGCCAGGACGCGACCCAGACGACCGCGAGCAGCACGATCGGCAGGAAGACCGATCGCTGGTCACCCGTGCCGTAGCGCAGCAGCCCCACGGCGACGAAGTCGGCCGCGGGCACCAGCAGCTCCCATCGCCGGAGCCGGGTGTGGCGGGCCATCGTGGCGGCGAACGCCAGGGCCGCGACGGCGACCGCCACGCCGAGCCACATCGTGACCGCGTCGGTGACGATCAGCCAGGGCAGGGTGGCGCTGAGCACCGCGGCCAGCGCGATCAGCAGGGCGATGAACGACTGGCGGAACAGCGGCACCTTCTCGACGGGCACGCGTCGCAGGGCCGTGTTGAGTGCCCGCCCGATCGCGTCGGCGCCCTCCGTCACGCGTCCCATGCCGGTCCCCTCGCCCCTGGATCGCCCGTCGACCACAGGTGTCGTCTTGTCTCGTCTCCCGACGACGCTACAGGGTGCCGCCGACGGGCCGCGGACCCGGGGAGGCGCGGTGTGGGCGGAACCGGCACCGTGCCTCCTGGGGGCGAGGCGTCGTCCACAGGCGACGCCTGTCTCACTCGGTCCGGTCGGACCCCTGGGCATCCTGGGCGGAGGAGGAGGAGGAGGAGGAGGCGGCGGCGGCGGCGGTGGTGGCCGTGGCCTCCGGCTCGCGGGCCGGGGCCGCCGCCTCGGGGGCCGCGGCCTCCGGCACCGACGCGACCCGCGCCTCCTGGGCGTGGGCGCCGAAGCGCAGCACGTCGGCGCCGTACGACGCGAACAGCCGGGCGAGGTCGTCGACCCGTGCCCGGGACAGCTTCTTCGTCGGACGCGAGGTCAGTTCGCGGACGACGCCCGCCAGCTGGGACCGGTGCGACACGATCGCCGTGGCCGCGCCTCCGTCGGTGGCGTCGCGCTCGGTCGCGAAGACCGTCGCGTCGCGGTGCGAGTAGAAGACGCAGGTGTCGAACCAGAGCCGGACGCCGGTCTCGGCCTGCACCCGGTCGGACAGCCGCTGCGCCTGGCGCCGCACCTGCGACGCGGGGGCCTCGCGGCCGAGGTGGGTGCGCACGGTCAGCACGGTGGGCGAGTCCTTGACGACCTGCAGCGCGAACGGCGGCGTCATCGTGCTCTCGTCGAACAGGCCCGCGAAGGCCGGGAACACGCTGCTCGGGGTCAGGCCGTCGAAGACGATGCCGTTCCAGCCCTTGTTCTCGATCACCATCACGCCGGTCTCGGCGAGCAGGACGTGGTCGACCTGCGCGACGAACCGCGAGGAGGCGCCGGTCGCCACGGGAACGAAGACCACGTTGGTCAGCAACACCGCGTCCACGCCCAGCTGTCGGCAGGTGTCGGCGATGTCGTCGCGCGAGGTGGCCTCCCACTTGAGGCCGGACGCCACGAGGTCGCGCGCCTGCTTCGCCTCGGTGAGGGCGGCCTGACGCTCGGCGCCCAGGGCGTCGCGCTCGCGGGCGTGGTCGGCGGCGGCCTTAGCGAGGGCGTCGTCGTGGGCCGCGGCGAGGGCCTCGTGCTGCTCGCGGGCGGCCCGGGCCTGCTCGTCGGCGGCCGCCTTCGCGGCGGCCAGGGCCCGCTTCGCCCGCGCCCGCAGCACGACGGCCACGACGATCAGGGCGACGAGCAGAACGGCGGCGATGATCCACGGGACGAGGCTCTGGTCGAACGGCATGCCTCCAGCAGAACACGGGGTGTGGGCGGCGCGAGGATGCCTCGCCGGGTCCCGCCCGGTCGGGGGTCAGGCGGGCAGGGCCCCGAGCAGCAGCCCGCCGGCCGCCGCCACCGCGACGACGGCCCACGGCGGGGTCCGCCACACGACCAGCAGCACGAAGCAGACGAGCGCCAGGCAGAACGGCGCCACCCCGGTGATCGCGGTCGTGACGACGGGGTCGTAGAGGGCGGCGACCAGCAGGCCCACGACCGCCGCGTTGGCCCCGCGCATCAGGGCCCGGACCGGTGCCCGGCTCCCCAGGGCGTTCCAGAACGGCAGCACCCCGACGAGCAGGAGGAACCCGGGCGCGAAGATCGCGACGGTCGCGAGCGCGGCCCCGAGCGCGCCTCCCGGCCCGATGTCGGCCACGGTGCCGAGGTAGGTCGCGAGGGTGAACAGCGGGCCGGGGACGGCCTGGGCGGCGGCATAACCCGTCAAGAAGGTGTCGTCGTCGACGAATCCCGGCTCGACCAGGCCGGCGTGCAACAGCGGCAGGACGACGTGCCCTCCGCCGAAGACCAGGGCGCCTGCCCGGTAGAAGACGTCGACGAGCGCGATCGTCCCCGACCCGGTCGTAGCGGCGACGGCGGGAAGGCCGACCAACAGGGAGGCGAAGGCCACGAGGCAGACGACGCCCGCGGCCCGCGAGACGGGGAACCGGAGGGGCTCGGGATGGACAGCGGGCACCGCCGCTCCGGCCGTCGGGTCGGACCGCCGACAGAAGGCGAGCCCGGCCAGCGCCCCCAGCGCGATCGCCGAGAGCTGCCCGGCCGGGCCGGTCAGTGTCAGCGCGAGGACGGCCGCGGCCACCGCGATGCTCGCTCTCGTCGGGTCCGGTGCCAGTGCGCGGGACATGCCGATCACGGCATGGGCGACGATCGCGACCGCGCCGATCCCCAGCCCCGTGACGATCGCCGAGCCCACCGGACCCTCGAACACGCCGACGCCGGTGGCGATGACGAACATGACGAGTGCCGACGGCAGGGTGAACGCCACGAAGGCGACGAGCGCTCCGACGGGCCCCGCCCGGAGCAGGCCGAGCCCGAACCCGACC